>JBKOWV010000127.1:0-38246 GCA_046724585.1 Verrucomicrobiota bacterium | reverse complement strand
TCGATTAGCGTCACATCGGGACGCGATTTGATCACTTCGGTAAATGGCAGCGGCCGCGCAAAGATTGTCGCGAGTAGCGGGAGTTCGCTGTCGAGCACTTCGTTTACTGCCTCGCGAAAAATAGGCGAACGGATTTCCATCGGACCGATCTCGTCGATCACTACAAGCCGCCCCGCCTGGATCGCCTGACGGACAGCGTCGACGCCGATCCTTTCCAGCGCGGAAAGATCAAGTCCGTATTTTCCCAGTCGCTCGCGCGATTTGAAATCGACATGGGCGAATACGACCTCGTCGCCATCAAGCGTCACGATCTTGAATCCGGCGCGCGTGCCACCATCGCGGATTTCCTCAGTGTAAAAACCGCCAGCGCCTCGCGGCAGATGATTTACAACCCGCTTGATCAATGTCGTCTTGCCGCAGCCGGGACGGCCAGTGAGCAGAACTTTTTCGGTCACAACGCGCGCCTCTGGCATCGGGTTCCATACAATTAGTTCGAAACCGTCTCATGCATAATTTGCGGCATCGTGTGGATTTCGATGCACCCCTCCCGCCTTCGAGACTGGAAATTGAACCTCGGAACTCAGACCTTATTGAAGTTTATGTCGGCGCAAGCAGTCGAGACGTTTATCGGGCTGTTAAAAAAATCGCCATCCGACGCGGTCTTTAATCCGTGGTGGCAAATGGACAAGGAAAACGATCTTGGCCAGAATGCGCCCGGCATCCGCCGAAAACAACTGCGCGCTTATCTTTGTGAGCGGCTTGGCCAGGCGCGACTCGTAGTGATCGGCGAAGCGCTCGGCTATCGTGGTGGTCATTTCAGCGGCATCCCCATGACTTCCGAGCGAATCCTGCTCGGTAAGAAGAAGGATGCCGGAATCGAGCCGGAGCAAATCTTTTCGAGCATCACACCGCGCCGCACGAGCAAACCTCAGAAATGCCCAGACGGTTTTTCCGAACCCACGGCGACGATTGTCTGGAGCACGCTACTGAAGCTCGGTCTTCGTCCAGAGCAATTCGTCCTCTGGAATGCATTTCCATGGCATTCATTCGATTCGCGTCGCGGCATCTTAAGCAACCGCATGCCGACGAAGTCCGAACAAGCCGCGGGCCTGCCCGTCCTAAAATCGTTTCTGAATCTTTTTCCGTGCGATGAAATTATCGCGCTGGGAAAAATCGCTGCTGCTCAACTGCAACAACTTGGGGTCAATGCACATTGCGTCCGACATCCGGCCTCCGGCGGCGCCAAACTTTTCCGCCAGCAAATCGCCAGAATCTTAAACAAGCCGAGCTAGCAAGGTTCAAGAGAGCGCACGTTGTTGGCCACAACTGATTGCTTCTCGGCCAAGCGCAGCAGGACCGATTGCACAGTATCGGTAACTGCGCCGCTCGCTGAAATTTTGATCAAATTAGGCGCGAGTTCTAATGGTGGCTCGTAAGCAGCGTTTAACTTTTCAAAATCCTCAAGACGAGCATCTGAAGTTTCAACAGCGCTGTTATCCCGGGCCTTGAGTCGCCTTTTGACCTCTTCGAGAGCGACGTTGAGTTCGAAGATCTGGAGGCGAACGCCTGCGTCCGTGCATTGCTTGCGCAAAAAGTCGCGATTTGTGTGATTCGAAAACGTAGCGTCCAGGACGCCGCCGCCGTGTCTGGGCAGTGCTCGAAGGCCGTTTTGCGAAAGCTTTTTGTACGTCCGTTTAGTCATCTGGTCCGAATAGATTTTCTCGCGTAACTCCGCCCCGGTCCGCTCCATCAACGGGACTCCCGCCAGGGTCTTGCGAATTTCATCGGAGGAAAAAACCGGCCAAAGCAACTCGCTGGCGAGTTGCTTTGCCACAGTGGTTTTTCCGGTTCCGACGCGGCCCATTACAACCAGCATCAATGGATCGGAGCCGCTCACCGCATATTGCAACGCAAGGCGAAAATAATGTGCGGCTTGTTTCTCGTGCTCCTGAGGATCTCCCGGTTCTTTCTCTATCATCTGAATGCTTTCCACCTTTCCGCGCACGAAGGCGCGGTAGCACTTGTAGAAATTCATGACCTTTAGCATTCCAGCGTCGCCAAATTCACGCGCCGCGCTTTGGAGAAGCAGGTTTCCCAGATCGCTTCGGCCTTCGAAATCAAAATCCATTGCGAGAAACGCGAGATCGTTGGCGATGTCGATGAAACGGAAGCGGTCGTTGAACTCGATGCAATCGAAGATCGACAATCGCTCCGGCGTGATGTGGATGTGATCGAGATGCAAATCCCCGTGGCAATCGAGAATCCGATGCTGCTGAATTCGTTCGCGAAATAGATTTTCGTTCGCAAAGTAAAACTGCTTTGTGAAATGGCGGATCGTTTCGAAGGCCAGCGGCGAAATAGTTTTGCCAACGAAAGGTTCTACCTGCGCGAAGTTTTCGTCCGTGCTGATCTTCAGTTTCTCGGGCGTCCCCCATTGTTCGATCTCTGGCGTTGGAGTCTCGGATTCGTAAAACCGATGCAGGTATGCGATCACACGATCGATTTCCTTTTCGCTGATCATATCTTTGGCGAGCAGTTCGTTTAGGAACCAACCGTGCGGCAACTCTCTCATTTTGACGGCGTATTCGGCCACGCCCGCATCGCTACGCGAAGGCGTTGCGGGCAGGGCGATTTTGCCTGGCGGTTCGAATGAAAAGCCGGAATCACCCTTGTAGACCGGCACAACGTCCAGGTAGATCTCCGGGCAGAGCCTGCGGTTCAGTTCCAGCTCGCGCTCGCAGAAATGGCGCCGTTTTTCCAGCGTGCTGAAATCGAGGAAACCGAGATTTACGGGCTTCTTTACTTTGAAAACAAACGGCGACGCAATAAACACCCACGAAATGTGGGTTTGGAGCGAACGCACGTTCGCCGGGCTGTGCGGATATGACGCGGGCGACTCGAGGAAGGCAACCAATTCCTCAGATTGTCGATCTTGCGCAGATGTCATTCCGAGCGAAGTCGAGGAATCCCGTTGCAAAACTCGCAGCTCAGTTCGCGGGATGTCTCGACTTCGCTCGACATGACAGATTCATGGTGGAGCCCACCTATGACTTCGGCGGCTCGCTCCTCTTAAATGGCGCAAACAAATCGATCGGAACGGGAAGAAAAGTCGTGGTGTTATGTTCGCTGGAAATTTCGCGCATCGTTTGCAGGAAACGCAGTTGCAGCGCAATCGGCTCCTTGCTCATCATCGCCGCGGCCTGCACCATTTTTTCCGCGGCCTGAAATTCGCCTTCCGCGTTGACGACTTTTGCGCGACGCTCGCGCTCGGCCTCGGCCTGTTTCGCCATCGCGCGTTTCATCGTGTCGGGCAACGCCACGTCCTTCACTTCGACGGCAGTAACTTTGATTCCCCATGGGTCGGTCTGCCGATCAATGATCTCCTGCAGCGTCTGGTTGATTTTTTCGCGATGTGCCAGTAGCTCGTCGAGTTCCGCCTGACCGAGCACGCTGCGCAACGTGGTCTGGGCGATGAGGGAGGTGGCTTTGAGAAAATTCTCGACCTTTACTACCGCCGCCTGCGGATCAACCACGCGAAAGTAAAGCACCGCATCCACGCTGACCGGCACGTTATCGCGCGTCATGACTTCCTGCCGAGCCACATCAATGGTCACGACGCGCAAATCCATCCGCACCATTCGATCGACAATGGGAATCAGGAAAATCAATCCTGGCCCTTTTGCGCCGAGTAGTTTCCCGAGACGAAAAATCACGCCGCGCTCGTATTCGCGCAGGATGCGGATGGCCTGCGGCAGAATAATGATGGCGAGAATGATGAGCGGTATGACCCAGCTAGCTAACTTTGGCAGTGCTTCAATTAATGGCATGGCTTTGTTCTCCTTTGGATTTCAGTTTTACGGTTAATCCCTGCACGGCTGCAATCTCGGCGGGTTCGCCTTTTTTGATGGGGGTATCGCTGACCGCGTTCCAGTACTCGCCTTCGACAAAAATCCAGCCCCCGCGTGAGTCGATTGGCGTTACTGCGGTCACCGTTCTTCCAAGGAGCGTTTCTGTTCCCACTCTCACCGGTAAGAGCTGTGCGCGCAGGCCCTTTCCAATGACGAAAACAAAGAACGCGGCGGTGACCAGTGTCGCTGGAATAATGTAGCTGAGCGACAAACGAAAGAGGGGGTCGGCGCGATCGAAGAGCATGAGCGAGCCGATCAGAAAGGCAATAACTCCGCCGACCGTTAACACGCCGTGCGTGGTGGCATAGACGTCAACGATGAACAGAAGGAGCGCGAGCGCGATCAAGAGAAGGCCGGTTACATTGACCGGCAGGATTGCCGCCAGATAAAGCGCGAGGATTAGCGCAATTGCGCCCACCACGCCGGGAAGAATTGCGCCGGGTGTGGTCAGCTCTCCGATGATTCCGTAAATCGCGATGAGCATGAGGATGAACATCACTTCCGGCCGCCAGAGCTTTTGAAATACACGCTCGGACGGTGACATCCTGACCTCTGTCACCTCCGCGCCCGCGGTCTTGAGCGTTTTTCCGTCCACCACGCGCCCGTTCAATTTTTGTAACAGATCTGGAAGATCGGGCGCAATCAGGTCAATCACTTTCAACTCGAGCGCCTTCTGTGCGGTGATCGACGCGCTCTCCTTTACGGCCGACTTTGCCCATTCCACGTTACGCTGGCGTTTGCCTGCGATTGTCTCCATGTAGCTCACGGAAAAATTCTCCAGTTTTTGCTTCATGGTGTCGTCGGTCTTTTCTTCCCCGCCGCTGGGGAAGCCGCCTATCGATACCGGATGCGCCGCGCCAATGGTGGTAGCCGGCGCCATCGCCGCGACGCTTGCAGCGATCGTAATGAAGCACCCCGCACTGGTCGCGGTCGCGCCGGTCGGAGCGACATACACTACTACCGGCACAGTGGAGCCCAAAAAGCTTTGCACGATCGTTTGCGTGGAATCGAGCAAGCCACCCGGCGTGTTGAGTTGAATGATCAGACACTGGGCATTTTGCGTCCGCGCTTCCTCGATACTCCGTGAAATGTAAGTCGCTGTCGCCGGACCGATCGCTCCGTCGATTTTGATAAAAGCTACCCTCTCACCCGCGAACGCCGTCGCGCACATCAGCCAGAGAGCGAAGCCCATCAACGCCGTCTTCATCCCGGTTTCATAGGCTGAATCTTGACTGCCAGATCTTCGACTCGCGGTTTCACAATTCTTTCGTAATCGCGATAACTGACTTTGATTGCGTCGGTGTGCGTGCCCGCCTCGAAAACGATGTAATCCTCCTGGGCCAGGCGCTTGTCCACATACGTTGGCAAACCGTAGAGATTGCCAAATGGCGGCATTGCGCCAGTCGCGCAGTCTGGAAATAGCGATTTAAATTCCTGCTCGGAATCCAGTGAAGCTGCTTTGCCGACAGCCTTCGCAACTTTTTCAAGATCGATTTGATGATCTGCCGGAAGCACCATCATCAAGTGCTGATCTCCCGATTTTAGCATGACAACCTTCGCATGATGCCGCGCTTTTACGTGCTCGGCTTGGGCGGTCCTTTGTGCGGTAACGGCTTCGGGATGCTGGAGAACTTCGTAGCCGACCTTATTGTCGTTCAAGCAATCGATAAGCTGTTTTGGTATTTTCATGAGCGACTCCAATGTAAACTATCACTTTTCCAGTCCCATCTCTACTTTCCATCAAGCGAACACCGCCGCAAAGGCGACGGCGCGCGAACAGTTTATGTATGGCTAGATGCGAAGTTTGCGAAAATGAATATGACAAGGCGTTTGAGGTGATCGTTGCCGGCAAGCATCACACCTTCGATAGCTTCGAGTGCGCAATCCACGCGCTCGCGCCGGTTTGCCCGCACTGCCAGTGCCGCGTCGTTGGCCACGGCGTGGAAGCCAATGGACAAATCTTCTGTTGCGTCCATTGCGCGCGGACTGCCGGGAAAACGCAGTTAAAAGACCGCGCCTGAACAGTCCGTCGCGCCAGGAACAAAGCTTAGCTGCTCGTCGGCCTTGGTCGGTAGCGATTACTTCTTATGCCAGGCAAGCAACACGTTTTTCTTGCGCTCTTTGCAGGCGTCACTGACTAACGTGAACGTCAGAGCGTTATCGCCAGTGCGGCTAAACTTGTACACGCCAGGGCCCTCGCAACTTTTCGGGCCAGGGGTGTCCCGGCCGGTCTCTTGAATTGTGACAGTATCACCGGCCACCGTAAGATTTCCCGAAATGTGCCGTTTAGGAGCGGCAGCGACGACATCGAAGCTGTTGTCGGCTTTGACCGTCCAGACGGTGTCGAGAGAATTAGTCCAAGTGCCGACCAGCGGCCCTTGCGTGGTGGGTGCAGTTGTCGTGCAAGCATTTAAGAACAGGAGCAAAACGCCAGCGAAAATGATTCGGAGAGAGGGTTGTATTTTCATGCGGCCCATCGTGTCTGGTAATAAATCTCAGTCAAGCTCAGATCGTGGCCGAGATGAGTTGCTAAGGCTGACCCGGTTCGGTTAAGAGAATCCAGTGGAACCGACATCGCCCGACCCAAAAGCCAAAGGCAACTGGTGGACACGGAATTGGAAATGGTTCGTACCGACAGGCTGCCTTACGATTTTAGCTCTCTTTCTTGTCTTTGTAGCCTCAATTGTGATCATTGTTTTCGGCGCGATCAAGTCGACCGACCCTTACAAAGACGCCATCGCCAGAGCTAAAATGCATCCGGCGGTTATCGAGGCCCTCGGTTCGCCGATCAAGGAAGGATTTTTCGTTTCTGGTAATACGAACGTTAATGGCGCAGCCGGTGAAGCAAATCTCGCCATTCCGATCTCCGGCCCGAAAGGCAAGGGCACAATTTACGCGAAGGCATCGAAGTCGCTCGGGCGGTGGACCTATTCAGATCTGATTGTAGAAATCCACGCGACGCGGAATAGGATTGATTTACTCAAAGGCCCGATGCCGCCGAACGAATTCTGAGCACCAATTGCAAGCGACAACCAAAAAGCTTCCAGTTAGCGCCATTCTTTTTGGTATTCTGGCGGGCATAGTTGGTGGGACGGCCGGTTTGGTTCTTGGCCTTTTTCTTGGCTCCGCTCTGGCTGCCACCCTTCACGTGTCGCCAATGGAAGGCGGGGCCGGTTATTTTGCGGTCGCAATCGGACTAATCGTAGCGCTTATCGTTACGCCGGTTTCGATTCTACTCACCCTTTACTGGCGCGGCATAAGAGGGATGTGGCTCTTCGTCGGTTTGATCGCGGTTTGCTGCAGCATCGGCGCCGTCACGACCGCCGGATTCGGTCTTTGGTACATGGCTCAACCACACGTTCTGAATTTGAACGGGCCGACGCCGCTGCTTGAGTTCGAAGTCAAACCGCCGGAAGGCCAGTCGGTTGAAAGTCTCGCCGGCGTCGAGCCAGAGCTCGATACCGACCGCAACTCGATGCCTGGCTACTGGCATGCAGATTCATCTGAGACCGCCGGGGTGCGCTCTGGATATGTCGAAGTTTATTACCGCACGTCACGGCGTCTATTCGTCTTGAAATTTCCCGGCCACGAAGACCGAATCTTCGAGCTTCCTTTGCCGGCCAATCCAATGAAGGCGAAATATCGTGCCTGGTCCGATTGGCAGAAACCGGACTACATCGCCAAGGGCGACGAGCAACCGTCCCGGGCATCCAGCGGAAGGGACTATCAAATTCGCTATAGGCTGGACTATCAGGATCGATAACGGCAACGCCGCGGTTTACGTCCGACAAGCCACGCGTAAGCTTTGTGCATGTCGATCTCAGAGGAACAGGCGATGAACGCGCTGAAGTCGGTGAAATATCCCGGCTTCACTCGCGACATCGTTTCGTTTGGCCTGGTCAAGTCGGTCAATATCGACGATGGCGAAGTCAAGGTGCAGCTCGCCCTGGCGACGAACGATCCGAACGTTCCGGCGACGATTAAGAACGATGCGGAAAAGGCGCTGCGGGCGATTGACGGCGTTCGTAGCGCGAAGGTTTTGATCGACATCCACGCGCCACCCGGCGGCGCCGGGGCCGGCATGGGCGCGACACGGATTCCAGGAATCAGGCACGTCATTGCGGTAGCAAGCGGCAAGGGCGGCGTCGGCAAATCAACGATCGCGGCGAATCTCGCGGTCGCCCTTCAGCAGACCGGTGCGCGCGTCGGTCTGTGTGATTGCGACATATACGGGCCGAGCATTTCGCTCATGTTCGGCACCCGTGAGCGGCCGACGGCAACGGAAGAAAACAAGATTGTTCCGATTGAGCAATACGGATTGCGTCTCATGTCGATGGGATTTCTGCTCGACGATACTTCTCCGGCCATTTTGCGCGGACCGATGGTCACGCGCTACACCCAGCAGTTTCTGCGGCAGGTAGAATGGGGGGAACTCGATTATCTCGTTCTCGATCTTCCACCCGGCACCGGCGACATCCAGCTAACCATCGTCCAAACGGTCGCGCTTTCCGGAGCGATCATCGTAACCACGCCTCAGGAGGTCGCGCTAATTGATGCCCGCAAGGCCGCCACCATGTTTGACAAGGTCAACGTGCCCGTGCTCGGCCTCGTTGAGAACATGAGTTACTTCCTCTCTCCCTCCGACGCCAAGCGCTACGATATCTTCGGAAGCGGCGGTGGTGAACGCGAGGCGAAGCGGTTACGCGTTCCGTTGCTAGGCCAAATCCCAATTGACCTTGCGACGCGCGAAGCAGGCGATCGCGGCATGCCGATCGTGGGCGAGGACCGGCAATCGCCGGTTACCGCGGAGTTTAAAAAGGTCGCCGAAAGTCTTCGTAAAGTTCTGCCTTAGTGAGGCATCCGCAGCCTTGTGCGCAAACGAGACTAAATAAATAGGAGGCCGTGCCCGTCGAATTCCAATGATTCGATTTTGTTCACCGGAAGGCATTGGGGTTGACTGATACCAAATTTTATGAAAGAAAAGCAAGAGATGCCGTCGTTGGAAGAAGGTCAGTCTCAATTCGTTAAGAATTCTGTTCTCTACAAGGAGTTCCTTGCCGAGCGCGCCGAGATCCTGAAGCACAAGTGGATCGAGAGCGAAAAGGCCGGCAAAGACATCGGCTTCGAAAGGGCGTTGCTTGATTGGATCGTGAAACATCGCTCCAATTGGCGAGAGCGACGAAGAAGGGAGGCGCGCACCGAAAAGTCCGCCTCCTAATTTTTTGTTCCTTTAAAGCGATCCCGCGAGATCGCAAAGGAAGCGCATGAACCAAAAAAAACAGAATTCATCTGTTGCCGTCCCGATCATGGACGGGGAAGCGATTCGTCGGGCGCTCCGGCGGATCGCACACGAAATCATCGAGCGCAACCCGCAGCTGGAAAAGGTCGTAATTGCGGGAATTCCATCCCGTGGCGTGGAGATTGCCCAGCGCATCGCGGCGTTTATCCACGAGATCGAAAAGATCGGCATCGAGACCGGCGTGATTGATGTGGCAATGCATCGCGACGATGTGGGAACGCGCCCGGAACTGCCCGTCGTGCGTGCCTCAAAACTTCCGGTCCCACTGGAAGGACGCACGGTCGTAATTGTCGATGACGTCCTTTACACAGGGCGCACCGTTCGCGCGGCCCTGGACGCGATCAATTCATTTGGACGACCCGCCCGGATCCAGCTTGCCGCATTGGTCGATCGTGGCCATCGCGAGCTCCCAATTCGCCCGGATTACGTCGGAAGGAATTTGCCGACGTCTGGGAACGAAAAAGTGCGAGTCCGGCTCGAGCAAACGGACGGCGAACCCGACGAAGTATGCTTGGAAAAGCAATGAACGCGTGCGCTACCCGATGACTGCGCGCTGGACACGAAAGGATTTGCTTGGGCTGCGTGAACTTTCAGCTGACGAAATCAATTTCGTTCTGGAAACCGCCGACGCGTTCAAGCAGGTCGGAACCCGTGAGATCAAGAAGGTCCCGGCGCTGCGCGGAAAGACGCTGGTAAACTTTTTCGTCGAACCGAGCACGCGCACCCGTACCTCCTTTGAGCTGGCCGCGTTCCGTCTGAGTGCGGACGTGATCAATATCGCGGCGACCAGTTCCAGTCTGACCAAAGGCGAAACCCTCAAAGACACCGCGCGCAATCTCGAGGCACTGCACGCCGATATTCTTGTGCTGCGTCACAGCTCGGCGGGCGCACCGCAGTTTTTGGCAAATCGGCTCAGAGCGAGCGTGATCAATGCCGGTGACGGGGCGCACGAGCATCCAACCCAGGCGCTTCTCGATCTTTACACGATTCGCGAGAGGAGGGAAAAAATTGCCGGGCTGCACGTCGCGATCATTGGCGACATTCTATTTAGTCGCGTCGCGCGCTCGAATATTTTCGGCCTGCTCAAACTCGGCGCGCGCGTGACGCTGGTCGGACCCAGCACGCTGGTGCCGCGCGAGTTTGAAAAACTCGGGGTCGAAGTTTCCCACCGGATCGACAATGTGCTTCCGAGCGCAGATGTGGTGAATCTCCTGCGAATCCAGCACGAGCGCCAGCGCCGAGAATATTTTCCTGGAATCGGCGAGTACATTCAACTGTTTGGCCTGACGAAAGAGCGAGCGAAACTTTTGAAGGCGGATTGCCTGATCATGCATCCAGGCCCGATCAACCGCGGCGTCGAGATCGACAGCAGCGTCGCCGACGGGCTGCAAAGCGTGATTCTCGATCAGGTCACCAACGGTCTGGCCGTGCGCATGGCCGTTCTTTATCTCTGCGGAGGAATTGTGACGTGAGCGCGACCATCATCCGTAACGGACGCGTGATCGATCCTGCGAATAAGCGGGATCAAGTCGGCGATGTTTACATCGAGGCCGGAAAGATCATCGCCTCCAAATCTGAAATCCGAGATCCGAAATCCGAAATTGATGAGATAGACGCGAGCAATCTCATCGTCTGCCCCGGGTTAATCGACATGCATGTGCATCTGCGCGAACCAGGGTTTACTCATAAGGAAACGATCGAGTCCGGCGCGCGAGCCGCAGCGGCCGGCGGATTTACGACCATTGTTTGCATGCCGAATACGTCGCCTGTCCCGGACAATCCGAGCACGATTGCGTGGATCAAAGATCGAGCCGCCGAGGCGGCTTGCGTGAATGTCTTGCCGATGGGCGCAATATCAAAGAATCTCGCAGGCGAAGAACTCTCGCCGATCGGCTCACTTGCGCAGGCCGGAGTCGTTGCGATCACGGATGACGGTCATTGCATTCAAAATCATGAGCTGATGCGGCGCGCGGTTGAGTATGCCCGCATGGTTGGCTTGCCGGTGCTCGATCACTGCCAGGAATACAAACTGGTTGGCAATGGAGTGGTGCACGAGGGCTATTGGAGCACGCTGCTCGGTTTGCCCGGCTGGCCGGCGGCGGGCGAAGAAGCGATTATCATGCGCAACATTTTGCTCGCGGAACTTTGCGATCATCCGATTCATTGCCAACACGTCACGACTGCTGGAAGTGTCCGATTGCTTCGCGAAGCGCGATCGCGGGGCGTCAAAGTGAGCGGCGAAGTTTGCCCGCATCACATCGCGTTGACTGACGAAGCGATTCAAAATTTTGACACGAATTACAAAGTGAACCCGCCTCTGCGATCGCAGGCGGACGTCGATGCGCTGCTGGAGGGGATCGCTGATGGAACGCTCTCGATCTTGTCTTCCGACCACGCGCCGCATGCGGATTTCGAAAAGGAGGTCGAATTCGATGCCGCGCCGTTCGGCATCATCGGATTGGAAACAGAGCTCGGCTTATTTCTCGATCTGCTCGTGCACAAACATCGCAAGATCGACATCGTCCGTTTGATCGAGATGTACACCGTGGAGCCAGCGCGTTTGTTAAGGATTGGCGCGGGTACGCTGTCAATCGGCGCACCGGCGGATGTAACGCTGATCGATCCGGATTTGGCATGGACGGTCAAGGTCGATCAGTTCGAATCGGCATCGCGTAATTCGCCATTCGACGGCTGGAAACTGAAGGGACGCGCGGTGCGAACCATCGTCGCGGGGAAAACAGTTTGGAAATTGTAGGGCGTTTGTGTCAAACGCCACGCTCGGAAGCCGTCTGACACAGGCGGCCTACAATCACCCGGTGTAGCCGCCGTGGATATAGCTCTCTAGGTGGGCGATAGCGGCGCTTTGACAGGAGAGCGTCCATTTCACCAAATCGCCGATGGAAATCACTCCAACAACCTTGTCGCCCTCGAGCACGGGCAGGTGACGGATGCGTTTGTCGGTCATGAGACGCAAACATTTTTCGATTGGCTCACGTGGATGCGTGATGGTCAGGTCGGTTGACATGATCTCGGCGACTTTCGTTTCGCGAGAGCGCCTGCCGCGCAGGAAAACTTTGCGGGTATAATCGCGTTCAGAGATGATCCCTACCAATCGGTCGCCTTCCATTACCAGCAGCGCCCCTACGTTCTTCTTATCCATCATTTCGATTGCTTGAAAAACCATGGCGTCTGGCGAGATCGAAAAAACTTCGCTGCTTTTGCGACTCAGGATCGCGCGGATGGTGCCACTGACGTCCATATGTACGGAAGATTTAGCTATCGAAACTGGCAGTTTCCTAGAGTAGGCCAATACCGCCCTGTAACGCAAAACAATTTAGAGAGGTTCGGAGGAGGATGCGAGCATTGCAGACGCGGAATCAAATACAAGCGGAGCGCCCACGTCGATAAACGACTTATTTCCTTTCTGTCCTTGCTTTTCAGGCACCGATGAGAAAATAAAGCAAAGATGCATTTGGCATGGCCATTTCGAGCTCGCGTCAGTAACGGCCGCGATGAAGAAGAAGATCGCTCCCCAACGGGCGATGCATGGCCCGACTTCTTGTGTGTGGGAGCCCAGAAAGGTGGGACGTCGTGGCTTTATCGGCAATGCGAGCCACATGCCGATTTCTGGATGCCTCCCCTGAAGGAACTGCATTATTTCAATAAATTAACCAAGTCTAAACGAGCAAACCCGCCACGCTGCAGAGACGAGCGCGATGCTTGCTTTTTGGAGAGCGTCAGTCGCCTGAGTGCCCGGCCCTATATCGATATGGAGAATTATGGGTGCTTGTTCGCGTACAAAGGGTCGCGCCTTTCCGGCGACATCACGCCAGCCTATTCAACCTTAAATGATGAGATGATTGAACGAGTCGTCAGTTATTTCCCTAACTTGAAGGTGATCTTTCTAGCCCGTGATCCGGTTGAAAGAGCCTGGTCGCAGTTGTCCATGGGGGTCCGTCTCGGAAGGATTAGTCGATTTGACGCGACTGATGCCGACGCAGTGATTCAGAAGCTGTTGCACCCGGCTGTCCTTTCGCTCTCGTACCCGAGCAAGATCGTCGCTCGATGGAGGGGTCATGTTCGTCCGGATCTGTTTCGCCTTTATTTTTTCGACGATCTGGAGAGAAATCCCGCTGAACTGCGGCATTCCATCCTCCATTTCCTGGGTGCCGATCCGGACAAGCCAAGCGGACGAATCAGGGCTGATGACAACCGTGACGCGAGCAGGGAAAAGCTTCGACTGACCGACAAAGTGCGATCCCGTGTGGCTCAGTTTTTCAAAGATGAACTGCAGGCCTGTGCGACGAAACTAGGCGGTCCAGCCAGAGAATGGCCGGCGCGATACGGCTTCTCACTACTCTGGTTTTTGAGTGGACTAGTCGACGATGATCTCCTTCTTTGGTGCGACTGGCTCGTTTGAGTCCCGGCGAGCGGAGGGGTCTCGCTGGGCGAAGCACTGAATCCTCCTTTCTCGAAGAATGAGGCGCCATAATGGGCCCCGCCCTTGCTTTTTGGAACGAGGAAAGAAAATAATGTAATGGTGCGTGGAGCCTGGTTATTCAAAGCACGCGTCGGCGACGACGGCGAGAAAGAGGAGGACCGCTCTTCTACGGGCGCGGCGCAGCCCGATTTCCTCTGTGTAGGATCCCAGAAAGGTGGAACGTCATGGCTTTATCGCCAACTCGCGCTCCATCCCGATTTCTGGATGCCTCCCATAAAGGAAATCCATTACCTCGATAAATTGAGCAGGAATAGGCGATTATTTCCTCCGCGCCACAGAGACGAGCGGGATGTTTCCTTTTTGGAGAGCATGAAAAGCTTGAGCGCCCGACCCCATATCGACTTGGAGAGCTATGGGCGGTTGTTCGTGCACAAAGGGTCGCTCCTCTCTGGCGACATTTCACCAGGCTATTCGACACTGAGCGACGAGATCATTCAGCGAGCCGTCGGTTTCTTTCAAAACTTAAAGGTGATTTTTCTGGCCCGCGATCCGGTTGAGAGAGCCTGGTCGCAGTTGTCCATGGGGGTGCGACTCGGAAGGATTAGTCGATTTGACGTGACTGATGTCGAGGAAGTGATTCGGAATTTGCGGAGTCCAGGAGTGTCCTCCCGCTCGTATCCGAGCAAGATCGTCGCGCGATGGAGATGCCATGTTCATCCAGATCTGTTTCGCCTTTATTTCTTCGATGATCTGGAGAGAAATCCTACTGAACTGCGTCGTTCCATCCTCCATTTCCTGGGCGCAGACCCGAATAAGCCAAGTGGAGGACTGAGAGCCGATCACAACAGCAGCGCAGGCAAAGAAAAGCTTCCACTGACTGGCAAGGTGCGCTCCCAGGTGGCGCAGTTTTTCAAGGATGAGCTACGGGCTTGTGCGAGGGAACTGGGCGGTCCCGCCAGAGAATGGACAGCACGATATGGCTTCTCACTGCTCTGGTTCTTTATCCAACTGGCCGACGATGTTGATCTGCTTCTTTGGTACGACTGGTTGGTCTGAGCTTGGCGAACCGACCGGTTTCAGCGGACGACGTATTACGAGCACCGTCACTCCATAGATTTCGCCTTAGCCTGTGCACGATTTGCCTGAAGTTCAGCCAAATGTTTTTCCGACCAGCGACAAAGCGCATGCAACGGCTCGATCAACGTCCGTCCCAACTTTGTGAGAGAGTATTCCACTTTGGGCGGCACGACCGGGTGCACCTTGCGTTGCACCAAACCATCGCGCTCAAGGCTGCGCAGAGTTTGGGTTAGCATTTTCTGCGAAATCCCGCCGATCTCGCGCTGAAGCTCGGCGTACCGCTTTGTGCCGTTAGCCAGCACCTGGATGATGAGCGCAGTCCATTTGTCTGCGATGCGGTCAAGCACCAGCCGCGACGGGCACTGCGCATCCATCACTGAGCCGCCAGGGGAAGATTTGTGCATGGGTCCGTTTTAGAACGTCCTGACCTTGCGCGCAAGAAGAGAGTAGCAGCCCAAATCGATTGTATAGACTTATCCAGCTGTAGTTGACCGTGAGTAAGCGCAAGTCGATCTTTATTGGTTTATGAACAGAAGTTTTGCAGTGTTTGCGGAAGGTGAGCCAGCTGCTGTGGGCGTGTTGAACGAGCCACACCCGGAAAACGCTGGGTTTGCGGGCAGAAATGATCGTCCTCGTGACTATTCATTACTCGACGAATATTCGCGCACGGTCGTCGGCGCAGTCGATCGAGTCGCGCCCGCCGTCGCGAACGTCGAGATCCAACAGCGAAGCAAAAGTCACTCGCGCAACATCGGCGGAAGCGGCTCGGGATTTGTGATTGCGCCTGACGGCTTCATTTTGACCAACAGCCATGTCGTCCACGGCGCTAACCGAATTGTCGTTAATCTTTCAGACGGCCGCGATTATCCGGCTCAACTCATCGGTGATGATCCGGAGACGGATCTCGCGGTGATTCGGATCGATGCCCCCCATCTTGTTCATGTGCGTCTGGCCGATTCGGAAGGTTTGCGCGTTGGGCAAATTGCGATTGCAATTGGCAATTCCCTCGGATTCCAGGCGAGCGTGACAGCGGGGGTGATCAGCGCGCTCGGCCGCTCCATGTATTCGCAATCGGGTCGGCTTATCGACAATATCATTCAGACCGACGCGGCCCTGAATCCAGGTAACTCCGGTGGACCACTGGTCAACTCAGCCGGAGAAGTGATCGGTGTTAACACGGCAATGATTCGCCCGGCCCAGGGGATCTGTTTTGCGATCGCGAGCAACACTGCCAAGCTGGTCGCCGGATGGTTGATTCGGGACGGCAGAATTCGGCGCAGCTACATCGGCGTTGCCGGTCAAAATGTGCCGCTGCATCGGCGCGTGATCCGATTTTATAATCTGCCGCTCGAGACCGGGGTGCTGGTCGTATCGGTGGAAAAAGACAGCCCCGCACAGCGAGCCGGTCTGCGGGAGGGCGACATCATTGTTGGCTTTGATGCGGGACCGATCGGCACGATCCACGACTTGCACAAGATGCTGGTGGGCGAGCAAATCGGCGTTCCCGCCAAGCTGGTCGTCATTCGGCACACGGAAAAATTGGAATTGTCGATCTTGCCCGCCGAGTCACCTGGCCGCGAGCGATAACTGTAGTGTGGAAATCTAAAAGTTCCTCGCAGCCGGCACGGCTGTCTCTACAGTCAAGTCGGTCGCTATGAAAATTTTTGTCATTGGCAGCGGTGGCCGCGAACACGCGCTCGCTTGGAAACTGAAACAGTCGCCGTCTGCAGAGCGCATTTTTTGTGCGCCGGGAAACGCCGGTACTGCCGAAATCGGAGAGAACGTGGCGATTTCCACAAATGATCTCGCATCACTCGCTCGCTTCGCTAAAGAAAATCGTGTCGATCTAACAGTAGTCGGTCCGGACGACCCGCTCGCCGCCGGGATTGTCGATCTGTTTGCCTCGGAAGGTTTGCGCATTTTTGGTCCGACTAAAACGGCCGCAAGACTCGAATCCTCCAAAATTTTCGCGAAGAAATTGATGCATGAGCAAGGAATTCCAACAGCACAGGCCGGCACATTTGAACATAGCGACGACGCGCTTCGGTTTTGTGACCAGCTCCAATTCCCCATTGTCATCAAAGCCGATGGGCTTGCGCTCGGTAAGGGAGTTATCATCGTGTCCGATCCTGCTGCAGCGAGATCGACAATCGATGAGATGATGAATCAGGGCCGTTTCGGCGAGGCGGGCCGGCGCGTCGTGGTCGAGGAATTCTTGCGCGGAACAGAATGTTCGCTGCATGCCCTCGTCGACGGTGTGAACTATCGATTGCTACAAACGGCGCGCGATCACAAGCGCGCGCTCGACGGCGACGTCGGGCCAAACACCGGCGGAATGGGTGCGTTCAGTCCGGCCAACAATTGGACCGCTGAGCTGGAGGATCAATTTCACAAAAAAATCATGCGACCGTTGCTGGACGGTCTATATGAAAAGACCATTACATTCCGCGGTTTACTCTATCCCGGTCTCATGATCAGCGCGGCTGACGCGCGCGTCCTCGAGTTCAACTGCCGCTTTGGCGATCCCGAGACGCAGGCGATTTTGCCGCGAATGAAATCCGATTTGTTGCCGTTGCTGGAAGCGACGATCGACGGCGAGATCAACACATGCACAATCGAGTGGGACTCGCGTCCGGCGGTGACAGTGGTGCTTGCCTCGGGCGGTTACCCAGGCAAATACCAAACCGGCAGAGTCATTTCCGGGCTCGGCGAAGCGGCGAAGCTCGACGCGGTGCAAGTGTTCCACGCCGGAACGAAGCGCGTGAATAATGAAATTGTGACGGCCGGGGGCCGCGTGCTCGCGGTCACCGCGCTCGGGGCGACCATCGAAGACGCGCGCGCACGCACATATGAGGCAGTCTCCAGCATCGGTTTCGGGAACTGCCATTACCGGCGCGATATTGCTCTGAACGCAGTTACGGATAACGTCGGAAAGTTACCGTGATATCTCGATTCTTGCTGGCGACACTTGCGATCTCGATCTTAGGGGCGAATCTCTTCGCTCAGTCGCCGACGCCGGCATCGCCCGCACCAGCGCAACCGGTAAGACCTCCGCCAATTGGTTCGAGTCCGCCTGCGACCCCGTCGTCCTCGCCGGCAAGAAAGCCGAGCACCAGGCAATTGGTTGACTCATTAGGCCCGGCGGATTTGCAGGCAGTGATCACGCTATTGAAAAGCAATTTCACAAATCCCGATGCAATCACCGACACGGAATTGAATCGGGCGACCGTGGAGGGTCTGATGGCTCGGCTGCCGCGTGGAGTGATTCTTATGCCCGGTAAGGAGGGTGCGCCGCTGGAAGCGCCGAGCGAATTTTACGGCGAGGTGTTGGGCGGCCTGATCGGCTATCTCCGCCTCGGGTCCCTCAACGGCGCTAATCTTCAGGCGATGGATAAGAGCCTTGGCAACTTCGCGGCAAAAAAGGCAGACGCCCTTATCATCGATCTTCGCTCCAGCCAGGGAACAAATGATTTTGCGGTGGCCGCAGAATTTGGGAAGCGATTTTGTCCGAAAGGCAAGACGCTCTTCACCCTGCGGAAACCGGCCGCGCGTCAGGACCGCGTGTTTAGTTCTGACCGCGATCCGGCCTTTCAAGGCTTGATCATGGTGCTGGCCGACGGCGAGACTTCCGGCGGAGCTGAAGCACTCGCGTCTGCCCTGCGATTTTATGATAAAGCCCTCGTCATTGGCCAAGCGACTGCTGGTCGCGCGGTCGAATACTCCGATTTGGCCTTGCCGAGCAGCAAGATTCTGCGGGTGGCGGTGGCGGAAGCGGTTTCGCCAGAGGGGCGTTCGTTATTTGCAGATGGAATAAAACCGGACCTGCCCGTCCAGATGTTGGCGGCAGAGAAGCGGCAAATTTTTCAATTAAGCGCGGACAAGGGAATGGGTCCATTTGTTTACGAAACAGGCCGTCCGCACCTGAATGAGGCGGCGCTATTAGCCGGAACAAATCCTGAGGTCGAGGCGTGGGCGGCAACGCCGGCACGCCGCGGACGCGGCCCGGAGAAACCACCGGCACACGATCCGGTCTTGCAGCGCGCACTCGATGTCGTCACCTCGCTCGAGGTTTATCACAAGCGGTAGTACTCACGAATTGGCTAAGCGTGCAAATCGGCCTCGTAACGCCGGTCGTCGTCTACACCGAATTCTGCAGGGTTGAGAGATTCTTCGACTTCGCTCAGAATGACAAAGACGTGACACCGCTGGAAGAACGTATCGGTTATAAATTCCGAAATTCACTCTTGCTGGCGGAGGCGCTTACCCATTCCAGTCTGGGCCACGAAACGCAACGCTATCATTTTGATAATCAGCGGTTGGAATTTCTCGGTGACGCCGTCCTTCAGCTTGTCATCAGCGAACATCTCTTTCGCCGCTTTGGTGGCGAAGCCGAAGGACAACTGACAAAATTGCGTTCCCGGCTCGTTTCCCGTGAAACGTTGAAGATGCACGCCTCTGCGCTTGATCTGGGACATTACCTTTTGATGGGACGGGGCGAGGAAGCCAGTGGTGGTCGCGAGCGAACCTCGACGTTGGCGGACGCGTTTGAAGCGCTCATCGGCGCCATTTATCTCGATGGCGGTCTTGATACTACGAGGGAATTTATCTTGGCGCAGGCCCGCAATGATCTCGCGCAACTGGCGGAAGAGCCGATCGAGATCAATCCAAAAGGTCATTTGCAGGAATTATTGCAAAGCATCTCACCTCGCAGCCCAGTCTATGAACTGGTTTCGCAAACCGGGCCCGAGCACGAAAAGACATTTGTCGTGCAAGCTGTTTGGGAGGGGATCGTTCTTGGCCAGGGCACCGGCCGCAGCAAAAAACAGGCGGAAACCGCGGCTGCGCTCGAAGCGATGAAGTTGAAGCGTTGGGAGAAGAAGGCGGAACCAGGTCCGTGACTTGTGCGGTGGGATCCGCGGTCGGCGATCACCCGGCAGCGGAGATCACCGAATCGCGGCTACAGCTTCAACCTATGCTTGAGCGCGTCGAGATCCTTGCCCGAGCTCGACGTCCACCGAAAATGCTGCGCGATGGATGCAGTCACGAATTTTTTTGCGCAGCCGATCGCCTTTTCCAGCGATAAACCGGAAGCGAGGCCGGCGGTAATCGCGGCCGAAAAAGTGCAGCCAGTACCGTGCGTTGCAACTCCACGAACAAACAGCGCGGAGAACTCGGTAAATTTGCCACCGGCAAACAGGAGATCGGTGGCACTGCTTCCCGCCAGGTGTCCTCCTTTGAGTAAGACCGAGACCCGATATTTTCCGGCCAGGGCGCGCGCCGCTTTTTCCATCGATTGACGATCTTCTATTTTTTGGCCGAGCAATTTTTCGGCTTCATCGACATTGGGCGTGATCAATGTTGCCAGCGGAAACAATTTCGATTCGTAAAGCTCGATCGCACCCGGTTCGAGAAGCGGGTCACCGCCGGTTGCGGTGATAACCGGATCGACGACGAGGGGAAAACGCTTGGCAGAATTGGCTGAAACATCGGTAAGGGCGCGCACAACCGTTTCAACGGCTTCGGCAGTGTAGAGCAGTCCCGTCTTTGCCGCCGCGATCGGGAAATCTCGGCACAGGACGGTGATCTGTTCGCGCACGAGCTTGGCGCTGACCGGCTCAATCCGAGAGATTTTTCCGGGAATTTCAGCAACGACGCAGGTGACTGCGGTCAATCCATAAACACCGAGGGAAGAAAACGTTTTCAGATCGGCCTGAACACCCGCGCCAGCGCTGCTGTCTGACCCCGCGATGGTCAGGGCGACAGGCACTGTAGCGGCGCTCTGTGAGCGCCGAGTTACTCGCTTTCCCATTGGATCCGGCGGTCATAGACCGCCGCTACAGGACTTTATGCGCCGTCGCTGCCGATGGCTTCGACCGGACAACCTTCCATCGCTTCCTTGCAGAGCGTTTCTTCCTCCGGGGTCTCCGGCTGTTTATAGACATAGGAATGGCCCCCGTCATCGTTGCGTTTGAAGTTGGCAGGCGCGGTCTCTCGGCATAAATCGCAGTCGATGCATTGATCATCGACGTAGAATTTGCCCGCTACGTTTTCGGCGTATTTGTTTGCGACATCAGCCATGGTTTTTGCCGGTAAAAAGTGAAGGGGAACGGTAGGAAGAAATGCCTCCTACGCAATTGAATTTGGTCGCTTACGAGGTTGCACGCAACCGTCAGATGCCGTTGGCGCGTTAAATCATTGAATCAAAAGACCAATGGGACTCGTATTACGATTTAACGGTGTAACGATTCACTTTTTCTGATGAGAAAGGACGCAGCCAGGACATTTCGAGCCTTTGCCATTGAGCTGGCAATCTACGCGTTCTTTATCGTTGCCTACTTTTTCCTGGTGCTGCATCTGTTGGGAGAATGGCTCTACGGACTCGAAATTCACCATCGATACATCTATGCCGGTCTCTCGATTCTACTCATTGTCGGTCAGGCTGTTCTTCTTGAAAGTCTCACCACTTTTTTGATCCGGCTCATTCGCGGCCGCTCCGAATAAGCCATGTTTTTTCCTATTTCCGGGGCGCACATCGACCCGATCTACCTTGTGACGGTCGGATTTGTCATCGGGGTTCTCGGCGGATTCTTTGGGGTTGGTGGAAGTTTC
The DNA here is from genome assembly GCA_046724585.1 of Verrucomicrobiota bacterium. Lineage (GTDB taxonomy): Bacteria > Verrucomicrobiota > Verrucomicrobiia > Chthoniobacterales > UBA10450 > Udaeobacter. Next base: position 16,912 of record JBKOWV010000127.1, on the reverse strand, counting down.
ATTGCTGGTCCCGCCCTGCGCCTGGTCGGCTTGGACTGGAATTTCGCGGTCGGCACCGATCTCGCGCACATCGTTGGAAAATCGGTGGTGGCGGCAAAACGGCACCGCGCACTTGGGAACGTCGATCTTCGCCTCGGCCTGATCATGGCACTTGGAACCATCGCTGGTGCGGAGGCTGGCGCGCAGTTGATTCAAATGTTAAAGCGCGCCGGCAACGTCAACCTGGTGGTAAGTATTGTGGCAATTGTTGCTTATATGAGCATCTCGACCTTCATGCTTTGGGAGAGCCGCAAGACGTTGAAGTCTGACAAGGGGCAGTCTACGAAGGTAGAGGTAGAGGGTTCGGTCGCGAAAAAGGACAAATCCGCTTTCAGACCGGTGACTCTCGCGATCCAGCGGCTGAAGATTTGGCCGATGATTGCGCTTCCTGCCTCCGGTGTGAAAGCGATTTCGCTCTGGATAATCCTCCTGGTCGCGTTCGTGGGCGGGCTCTTCGGGGGCTTTCTCGGTGGAGGCGCCGGTTACATTCGCATGCCGTCGATGGTGTACGTGCTCGGGGTTCCTACTCACCTCGCAGTGGGCACCGATCTGTTCGAGATCGTCATCTCCGCCAGTTACGGAACCTTTAGCCACGCGGTAAAAGGCAACGTCGACATTCTGATCGCACTGGTGATGCACACCGGGGCAGCCATCGGCGCGCAGATCGGAGCGATCTCGACGCAATACTTCACCGGCCCAAAGATTCGGCTCGCTTTCGTCCCGTTGCCGCTGATCGGCGCAGCCATCGTCATTTATACACTGTTCACCGGACACAAATTGTAGAGCTCGATGAAAATTTTGATTTGCAGCGATGGAACGCCGGCCGCGGAAAACGCGATCCAATTGGGAGGATTATTGGCCGGGCCACTGAAGGCTCAGACGACGCTCTTCGGTATCGCCGAAAAGTCGCAAGATGAGGGCCCTTTGCGCGAAGCACTCGAGAAGCAGACGCAACCCCTCCACTCAAGAAATGTACCTTTGGATATTATCGTGCACGCCGGCGAACCGATCCGGCAGATTCTCGATCGGACGTCTAAAACGACTTACGATCTTGTCGTCATCGGGGCGCGATGGACTGGAGCGACCGGGGATCACTGGCGCTCAGAAAAGACCTACGAAGTGATCAAAGCAATTCAGCCGCCGGTGCTCGTGGCGATCGGCGAGTGCAAGAGTTTGAAGCGTTTTCTTGTTTGCACCGGGGGAAAGGAATTCATCGAGCGAGCGATACAGTTCACCGGCAAATTAGCCGCGGCAGTCGGCGCGACCGTGACGTTGTTGCATGTCATGGCCGAGCCACCCGCCATTTATGCGGACTTGGTGCAACTGGAAGAAGATGTCGATCGACTGCTCGAATCGAAATCGGAACTTGGAACCAACCTACGCCAGCAAAAACGCGAGCTCGAACGCCTTGGCGTCTCCGCCGAAGTGCGGCTTCGGCACGGGATTGTGATCGACCAGGTTTTCGAAGAAGTGCGCGAAGGCGGTTACGATTTGATCGTGACCGGCACATCGCAAGCGCGCGGACTGCTTCGTCATTACATTATGGGAGATCTGACCCGCAGCATTTTAAATCGCGCCAATTGTCCTGTGCTCGTCGCGCGCGCGGGCAAACCGCCGGCGGGGAGAACTCTTTGGAAGGCTCTCAAAGGATTATTTGGCGGGCGATAGAAGCGATTGGAATGACGAAGCACGAATGACGAAGCACGAAGTATCGTCGCTTCGTGTTCCTTCTTGCTCCATATTCTTATTCATACTCTTGCTCATGCTCTAGCACCGCTTCTAAAGAGAAGGGCCCGGAAGCAAGAATATACGTAAAAGGGCGCCACCAAACATCTAGTGGAAACAACTGAACAACCAACTCTCCGCAGCTCCCGTGTCCGTCGTTGGCTTGGGCATCTTTGGCGGGAATGGACGATCGAAAGTTGGCGGCCGATTGCTCCGGCTTTTGCCAAACCGGAGCCTTCGAACTGGAACGATGCACACGTAACCGCGGCCTGGATCGGTCATGCAACCGTGCTCATCAATTTTTTCGGCATCAGCGTTCTCACCGATCCCGTCCTTTTTCCGCGCATCGGGATTCGATTACCGGGATTGACCGTTGGCCCGAAACGATTGACCGCGCCCGCCCTCGAATTCGACGGGCTTCCCAGAATCGACATTGTCCTTTTGTCGCACGCCCATTTTGATCATTTCGATCTGCGAACGCTCCACTGCTTTAACGAGAATACGAGAGTAGTCACCGCTCGGGCCACGAGCGATTTATTAAGGTGGACACGGTTCCGCGATATTACTGAACTCGGGTGGGGCGAGAGGAAAACTTTTAAGACTAGCGCCGGCGAGATCGACATCGCCTCTGTCGCTGTAAAACACTGGGGCGCCCGAAAGCAGCGCGATGACTATCGCGGCTACAACGGCTATCTTTTGGAGCGAAATGGGCGGCGCATTCTTTTTGCCGGGGACACCGCACTGACGAACAGTTTTGCCGGCCTGCGTAAGTGCGGCCCTATCGATCTGGCGATCATGTCAATCGGCGCATACAATCCCTGGATCCGATCGCATTGCACTCCGGAGCAGGCAGTCGAGATGACAAACGCCGCCGGCGCCCAATTCATCATGCCGGTGCATCATCAGACTTTCCGGCTCAGTTTCGAACCATTGCGCGAGCCAATCGAACGCTTCGAAGCAGCACTTAAACAAACGCCCAAACGCATTGCCCTTCGCGAAATCGGCGAGACCTTCGTCCTCATGCTGTAGAGGCGCTTGTGTCAAGCGCCTCTGGATGTAATCTTGCCCGCGCAACGCCGACGTAGCTCAGCTGGTAGAGCAGCGGTTTCGTAAACCGCAGGTCACGGGTTCGAATCCCGTCGTCGGCTCCATCCAGAAAATGTCCGCCTTCGCCAACTCCGTTTCGATCATCGTTCCCACTCTGAACGAGGAGGAGAATATCGCACCGCTGGTCTCCGAAATTATCGCCAGCGCTGTTCCCTTTCAGGAGATCCTATTCGTCGATGATAAGTCAACGGATGCGACGGCCGATATGATTCGCACTCTGGCCGTTCATCACCCAATTCGATTGATCGAACAAAATTGCGCAGACCGCGGATTAGCGGGGGCGATCGTGTCCGGTGCGCGGTCGGCGCAGGGAGAAATTCTTCTTGTGATGGACGCCGACTTGAGTCATCCCCCCGAGCGGATCAAGGATCTGCTGGCCCCGTTGTTTGCCGGCGCAGCCGACATGGTAGTCGGGAGCCGTTATGTTGAAGGCGGTTCGACGCCTGGCTGGCCACTATGGCGACGAATCGTATCGCGGGCGGGAGCGGCGCTCGCGTATCCGCTAACTGGCGTCCACGATTCAATGGGCGGCTTCTTTGCCATTGCGCGCTCTCGCTTACTGGAACTCGCGCCGCAGACTAGCGGGTTCAAAATTGTTTTTGAGGCGATTGTGTGCGGCGGCGGCACGCTGCGCGTTCGTGAGATTCCCATCGCTTTTCGCGAACGCCGGCACGGGAAATCGAAAATGTCCTTCGGCATTGCGCTGCGATTTTTTCTGCGCTGGCTGCACGTGACGTTCCGGCACGTCACCCGCGGACCAGATCGTCCGGCAGAAATTGCGAGATCGCCGGTAAGCAGTGTGCAGATTAACCCCGAAAGCCTGGGAGTTGATTGACTAGGGAATCGGCAGACCCGTGGGAGCGAGTTCGGCGGCAGGTCGGACTTCCCGGCCTTTTCGCTTGTAGCGCAAGAGCTCAATGGCAAGTCCGATAAAGAACAGCAGACTGGCAAAAAATGTATTGCCGTAGGTTTGCGCGCCCTGCGGGGAGAACAAGGCAAGACCAAGCAGGGCTAACGCTGGCAAGCTCCACCACAGAAGGGCTGAGCCTTTTCCGGCGATCACCCGTTGCGTTATCACCGCAACTGGCAGCATGAGCCAGGAAAAGAAGTAACCAAACGACAGCGGCGTAGTCATCAGGATCATCAAGACCAGCAATGCAAATTCCATTGCATCGCTCTCCGCCGTTCGCATAGTGCGCCGAGGCATCGCCGTGATAAACAAAATCCCCAGCGCCAGCGCGACACCGATAATGATCGCGTTGACGGTCTCAAATTTAAGGTCGGCGAAGTTGGCGTAGACCGGGGTGTGCGGCGCAGGAGCGGCATCGGCTTCGACATGCCGAAGCAGGCGATTAGCGACACCGACAAGAGATTGATTTTTCCACGAATGGCTGCGCATTGGCCGCTGGGCCACACCGGTCGCGTCGTACTTTAACATTCCCACGCTCCACTTCTCGAGATCGCGCCATGCTCGATCAAATCCGCGGAACGGCGCCGGTACAATGAGAAGTAAGAACGCCAGCGTCACGACAAGGCTGGCGGCCGCTTTCCAGTACCGCCGGTAAACCAGATAAATAATTGCGATTGCTGGAAAGGCTTTGATCGCCGCGGCGATCGCAATCAGCGCACCGGCGGTAAGTTCCCGTTTCGCGTGCAGCGCCGTGAATGCGCCGAGCATTAGCGCGAGCAACACCAGATGCGGCTGGCCGAGATGGTAACTGGACCAGACATAAACGATCAGCAGGAAACTCGGAATCAGATAAAGCCACGCAGTCTTTACCTGGCTTTGACCGCTCGCAAGAATTGCCGTCAGCCGAATACTATAGAACCAGGCTGCTGAATTGATGGCGACGAGCAAAAGAATTAATCCCGACTGTCCCAGCAAACTCGCGCCCGCCAGAAACAGCGCACAAGTCGGCGGATACATGAAATCGTACTTCCCGGAGCGAAGGAAAAAGATTTCATCGCCCGCGAGCACGTGCCGGCCGGTGTCGTACCATAATTTGTAGTCCATGATGCTGCGGCCGCGGAGATAGTGGAGGAATGGCACGGCCGAGAAGACGATCGCTGTCACGATAAAGATCGACAGCAGGACGCGAAAACCTGTCGGGCTATTTAGTCGACGATTGAGCGTTGCCCAACTCGTCTTTAGAGTTGAATCCCTCACGCGTTCTGCCGGGTCGCAGCGATCGGCGGACGCGCCTTATGCCAGTCGGTGGTTTGCTCGTAGGCGTGGGCGATTTGCAAAATACGCGCTTCATCCAGCGGTTTGCCTAACAACTGCAAGCCGATGGGCAGACGCTGCCCATCGGCGTCGGCAAAACCGCACGGCACGCTGATTCCGCAAATCCCGGCGAGGTTTGCCGGGCTGGTAAAAATGTCAGCCAGATACATTTGCAACGGGTCTGCTGTGCGTTCGCCAAATTTGAACGCCGGCACGGGCGACGTCGGCGAAATCAATGCGTCGACTTTCTCGAAGGCCTTCGCAAAATCCCGGCGGATTAACTCGCGCACCTTTTGCGCACGCAAATAATACGCATCGTAATAACCGGAGCTCAAAACATAAGTGCCGAGAATAATGCGGCGTTTTACTTCCAAGCCAAAACCCTCTCCTCGCGTTCGGCCATAAAGATCGAGCAAATCTTTTGGATTTTCCGCTCGATATCCGTAACGCACACCATCAAAACGCGCCAGATTCGCGGAAGCTTCGGCCGTAGCCAAAATGTAATAAACCGCAATCGCATAATTGGTATGCGAGAGGGAGACATCGACGATCTCCGCACCTAGCGAATTCATATGTTTCACCGCCGCGCTGATTGCAGCTTTGACCTGAGGATCGGTCCCTTCGATCATGAATTCCTTCGCCAGGCCTAACCGCACGCCGCGCAAATCTTTTCCCAGCTGCGCGCTGTAATCAGGCACTGGTTCGTTCAAAGAGGTTGTCTCCTGCCGGTCGTGGCCGGCGATCGCATTCATAATCAGCGCCGAATCCCCCACCGTTTTTGTTAACGGACCAACTTGATCAAGCGACGAGGCGAACGCGACTACGCCGAAACGCGAAACACGGCCATAGGTCGGCTTCAAACCAACAACACCCGAAAGCGCGGCCGGCTGCCGAATCGATCCGCCGGTCTCCGTCCCGAGTGCACCGAAAGCCTCATCGGCTGCAATCGCCGCGGCCGAACCGCCACTGGAACCTCCCGGGACGCGCGACAAGTCCCACGGATTGCGCGTCAATTTCATGGCGGAATTTTCGGTGGACGAACCCATCGCGAACTCGTCCATATTGGTTTTGCCAAAAGGAATCGCGCCAGCGGCTCGCAATTTTCGAATGACGGTCGCATCGTAAGGCGCGCGATAACCGCGCAAGATCTTGGACGCACAACTGCAGGGCTCACCTGCCACGTTAATGATGTCTTTGATCGCGATCGGCACGCCGCCCAAGGGAAGATCGACATTCGCTTTGTCCGCTTCCTTTGCTGCCGCTTCAAAATCGAGTGAGAGATACGCATCGATTTCTCCATCCACCGCTTCGATGCGCGCTCTTAGTGCCTCGAGGACTTCGCGCGGTGAGACTTCCCGGTCGCGCAATAGGGATCGCAAATCGGCGATGCTCAGCGCCGGGAGATCTTTCCCCGTCATTCCACCACTTTCGGGACAATAAAAAGGCCTTTTGCCTGGCGGGGCGCGTTGCTCAGTCCTTGCTGCGCCGTAAACCACTCCCGCGGCGCGTCTTCCCGGAAAACGTTAAAAATTGGGAGTGCATGAGCAGCCGCTTCGACATTACTCACGTCCACTTCGCGTAGTTTCTCGGCATATTTCAATACATCGCCGAGCTGCTTCTGGAAAAGCTCTGTCTCCTCGTCGGTTAGATTTAGCCGCGCCAGCCTGGCGACGTAAGCGACATCAAGGTCGGAAGTCTTCGCCATGGTTGCCGATCAAAAGTGCAGAAGGCTCACCAGCCAGATGACCGCCGCCGCGAGCGCCGCCACAAGCAGCAGAAAAACCACCCGCCCCTCCCGCCGCTCTTTGCGCAGCGAACGCGGTCGTCGCCTGCTTCCGCCTTTATCGAAGTAGTGTTCGTCTTGCAGGGCGACTGAGACGTGGAATTGTTTATCGTCTGCATAGTCTCTTATGCCCCGTCTCTCTTGTGGCGCCAGAGATGTGTCCTCCGCGTGCTGGGGCGCGCTTATAACCATGCGCTCGAGTTTTTCGACTTGCTTACGCAGTTCCGCCTCCCGTTGTTCTATCTCCTCTTGCCTGCGGCGAAGCGCCGAAGGCGATTTAGGCGAGCGACGAAACATCGCCATCACCAGCTGGCCATCCAAAAGAAAACGCCAAGTGCGATAATGCCAAAAATAATCAGCGGCAATGTGAGAGCGACGCCAATTTGGAACCACTGAGAAAATGAGCGTCCGCCGCTCTCGTATGCATCCGACGCGACCTCAGGCAATGGCGTATCGCCAGCGTTCTCGACAGTTGCTTGCAGCCGGCTGCGCTGCTCGCTGTACTCGGTGCGTGCGTCATCCACCGTGCTTAAAGCGCGGCTCAATTCCTTGTGTAAATCCTCGGGATTCCAGCTCTTTGGATCGATCGCTTCAACTAATTCCAAATGCTGACCGAAACTCTCTCGAGTCGCGCGGATCTGCTCGAGCCGCTTTTGCGCGTTATACGCTTCGCGCTCGAGCACAACAAGCGCGCGGGTCAGCTTGTCGGCCATTTCCGTGCGACCGCGCTCTAATTCCTCCTGACGACGGCTGAGTTCTTCGAGCTCACGCTTTTGTTTTTCGATCTGTTCCTGCTGGCGCTTGAGCTGGAGCAGTTGCTCCTGCGCCTTTTGAACTTGCGAATCCAGATGCTCCGCAGAGATCGTGTCGTCCTCGCTCAGTTCCAGCATCTGTTCAATCGGTCGAAGTTTTTCTGCCATGACAAGTGGTGACTCGCCTCAGTCGCCATATTAAATGGCTCACTGGAGAATTCCAGATATTTCCCAAAAGAAATTTTCACTGTAGCGGCACGCTACGAGCGTTGCATTGTTCCGGCGGTTACAGACCACCGTTACAATTTAGCGTGCCGGCATCATTTCCAGCAGGACGCCTTTGAAGTATTCCGTTTCCGGCAAAGTCGGGAGGACCGGATGATCGGGCGCCTGCTCAAGGCGCCGCAGCTGCCGAGCTGAGCGTCTTGCGTCCACGAGCGCATCGGCGATCATCTGCCCGAACGCATTTTCGCTGACGTGATGTGAGCAGGAAAAGGTCGCGAGCACACCATCGCGCGAGAGCAATTTGAAGGCGCGAACGTGGAGTTCGCGGTAACCGCGCATCGCGTCCCGGAGTCCGCTTTTCGCTTTTGTAAAAGATGGCGGGTCGAGAACAATCAAATCATATTGCAACTGGCCTTTCTCGGTGGCGCGCAGAAATTGAAAGACATCCTGCTCGATCCATTTCGCTTCCAGATCGTTTCGCGCCGCATTTCGTTTCGCCGCGGCGATGTTCGCTGAATTTTCTTCCACTCCCGTCACTTCTACCGCTCCGGCGCGGGCACAAGCGAGCGCGAATACTCCCTGGTTTGTGAAGCAATCGAGTACCCGGCGACCTTCGGCATATTGTGCGACTGTTTTATAGTTCTGCTTTTGATCGAGGTAAAATCCCGTCTTTTGTCCATGCAAGAGATCGACATCAAACTTTAAGCCGCCGATTTCGATTTCGACCGGCGAAGGAGCGTCCCCGCGCAAAACGCCGCTGCGCAATTCAAGACCTTCCGCACGGCGAACCGCCACGTCATTGCGCTCGACGATTGTGACGTCGCCAAAAAGATCGACGGTTGCGTTCATTATCAAATCCTTTCGGCTATCCATTCCGAGCGTGAGCGTTTGCAAAACAAAATGATCTCCGTAGCGATCGATGATCACCCCGGGAAGTCCGTCGCTCTCGCTCCAGACGACCCGGCAAACCCTCGGATCGAGGCCTCGTCGCGCTCGGTATTCGGCGGCTTGCGCAATCCGGCGTTTGAAGAAGTCCAGATCGAGATCCTGTTTCCGACGCGAGAAACGCCGCCCCACAATCTGCGATTTCGAGTTGTAAATTGCGCTGCCGATCAAATGATCCTTGCCGTCTTTGAGTGAGATGACATCGCCGTCCGCGGGTTTCCCGAAAATCTTCAGCACTTCGCTGGAAAACACCCAGTCGTGGCCGTGCAACATTCGCGCTCGCGGTTTGACGACGATTCCGGCCATATTTAAAAGTGAGAGGCGAGATGTGATTGGTGAGAGTAGTCAGCCACATCTCAGCTCTCACATCTCACTAATCACCGTCGCATATGCAAATCCCGCCTCAATCATCCGTCGATCTTCCCAGCATAAAAAAACTGCGCAGTGGAAAGGTGCGTGAAGTTTTTGATCTTGGCGAAACACTTCTCTTCGTCGCCACTGATCGGCTTTCTGCTTTTGATGTGATTTTGCCTGATCCGATTCCGCACAAGGGCGCGGTCTTGAATCAACTCTCCGCCTTTTGGTTCCAACGTTTCCGTAAGATCGATAATCATTTCGTTACGGCGGATTTCGGCGAGTTCCCGCAGGAACTACGTCCATTTCGCGATCAGCTGGCCGGTCGCTCGATGATTGTCCGCAAAACAAGCCCGCTGCCGGTGGAATGCGTCGTCCGTGGATATCTGGCCGGCTCCGGCTGGAAGGAATATCAGGAATCACAAAGTGTTTGCGGCGAAAAATTGCCGCCGGGACTGCACCTCGCCTCGCTATTGCCGGAGCCAATTTTTACTCCTGCGACAAAGAGCGCTGCCGGACACGATCTCAACATCGACATGAAGGAATGTCGCCAAATTTTAGGCAATGAAATGGCGGAACGTGTGCGCGGCTTGAGTTTGCAAATTTATGCTGCCGGCCGCGATCATGCCGCGGGGAGGGGAATCATCGTCGCAGACACGAAATTCGAGTTTGGCGTTATCGATGGAAAATTGCTCCTGATCGACGAATGCCTCACGCCCGACTCATCCCGGTTCTGGCCGAAGGATCAATACGCTGTTGGGCAAAGTCCGCCCAGCTTCGACAAACAATTCGTGCGCGATTATCTGGAGACTCTTGATTGGGACAAAACGCCGCCGGCGCCATCGCTCCCGCAAGATGTGATCGCGAAGACTTCCGCCAAATATGTGGAAGCATTCGAGCGATTGACCGGCGAGAAACTGAGGTAAGGGAGGTCAATCGCTCTACCCAAGCAAATCGCTCACTAGCGATTTCTCTTCTTTCAGCTCGGCGATCGACTTGTCGATTTTGTCGCGGCTGAATTCGTTGATTGGTAGGTTCTGCACGATCTCCCACTTCCCGCTATGAACTTGCACCGGAAACGACGAGATCAACTCTTTATCGACATCATAACTTCCGTCGGAGCAAACAGCCACGCTATGCCAATCGCCACCTGGTGTGTCATTCGTGAGAAAGCGCACGGTATCGATAATCGCGTTTGCCGCTGAGCCTGCCGACGAAAGCCCGCGCGCCTTGATCACGGCCGCGCCGCGCTGCTGCACGCTGGAAATAAATTCTTCCTTCAACCATTTCTCATCGTCAATCACTTCGTTGGCGGGGCGATTGTCGATCCTCGCGTTGTAAAAATCAGGATACTGCGTGGAAGAATGATTTCCCCAGATCGTCATGTTGGTGACGCGAGTGATTTCGAAGCCAGCCTTATGCGCAAGCTGGGCACGCGCTCGGTTTTCGTCCAGTCGGGTCATGGCGAACCAGCGATCTTGCGGGATTCCTTTTGCGTTGTTCATCGCGATCAGGCAATTCGTGTTGCACGGGTTGCCGATCACGAGCACGCGCACATCAGCCGCAGCATTTTTTTCGATCGCCTGACCTTGTCCGATGAAAATCTTGCCGTTGATCCCGAGCAAATCTTTCCGTTCCATACCGGCCTTGCGCGGGATGCTGCCGACCAACAGTGCCCAGTTGATGTCACGAAATCCTTCGTCGAGATCAGCAGTCGGCATAGCCGATTCGAGCAGCGGGAAAGCGCAATCGTGCAATTCCATCACCACGCCATCGAGCGCGTCGAGCGCGTCTGGGATCTCGATCAAATGCAGGGTGAGCGGTTGGTCCGGCCCGAACATCTCTCCGGAGGCGACGCGAAAAACAAGCGAGTAACCAATCTGCCCGGCTGCGCCGGTAACAGCGACTTTAAGAGGAGACTTCATGATTCAATTAGCCACGGACGCCGTGCTGAGCAATGGCGAAGCATGAACACGAGCCTTGGTCTGAAGCTACGGCTTGGCAAGCAGATGAAACGCGGATTTTCCAAATCGAATTCTCTCATCCGTGAAAATCCGTGTTAATCCGTGGCTAAATTCTGCCGCTTTTTCCGAGCAGATCGCGAATCAATTGCATTCGCCTTCGTTCCTTTCGGCTCGATCGAAGTTGTGCCACGCTCCTTTGCATTCGCCGCGTCCAATTCGAACTCCCTGTCGTGCCTGGGACGTTGAAGCGGTAGTTCCGTGCCAGCAGATCCGTGATCATGACGACCGCAATCCAGGCGTTGCTCTTGAAAAGTGCCTCGATGATGGCCGGATGAAAATCTTTTTCAAAATCGACTTTATCGAAGTTTGGATCAAGGCCTGCGAAGTGGAAGATTTTTGCCAAATCGAATCTCGATTGCTCCGACGTAGCTGTTGACCGCTCGAAAGCCTCCTCCCATAAAGCCCGAATCGGCTTGTGATCGTGGGTCGCATAAGTTGCAACCGAGAGCCGTTCGTATTTCTCCCCCGATGTGACTTGTTCATCACGCACTTCCCACTGCGGAATTTTGAATCCGGCAAGGCCAAGTGACCGCAGGTTTGGTCGCACGTAATTCGGCACAGCGCCGAGATCTTCGCCGATCACGCGCGTGGGACCGGCTTCTTCCAGCACAACGCGCAGGTATTCTTCACCGTCTTGCTTGTTTGCTTCGCAGTTGGCCGGGGTTTCGTCGTCCCGCGGGATGAAATGGGGCGCACGGCCACCCGTTTGCTCGAGCATCTGGTTCTGAACGAGCGGCAGAAACTGTTTGTTCTTCCGCGGCCGCCAGGGGAAGGCGTAGATGCGATAAAAACCGAGCACGTGATCGATGCGAAAGAGATGAAAAATGTGCCGAACTGCTCGTACGCGCGCCCGCCACCACGCAAAATTGTTCGCGCGCATCCTGTCCCAGCAATAGAGCGGAATACCCCAGTTCTGGCCCCACTTTTGCGTGAAGGCGTCATCTTTAAAATAACGTTCGGGAGGGGCACCACCGGACCAGTCGAGCATGAATTCATCCCGCCGGGCGAAAACGTCCGCGCTATGATAACTCACGCCAAATGGAATATCGCCCATCAGCGCTACGTCCCGTCCTTCAGCATACGATTTGATCTCGCGCCATTGCTGGTGTGCGACCCACTGCACATAGCAAAAGAAATGTTGGCGCTGTGTTATGGCTGCCTGTCGATCCTGTGGCAGATCGCGCAGCCAGTTTCGGGCTCTCGCCATTGATTGATGTTGTGCCGGCCAGCGATTCCATGCTGGGCTGTCGTCATTCTCTTCCATTAGGACCCTAAAAAATGCGTAATCGGGCAGCCACGCCGCCTCTTCCTCGCAAAATTTCCGAAAACCGGCCTGTCGATCTTCGCTCGTCCGAGCGGAGAAATTCGCGAACGCTTTCTCAAGCAAACGTCGTTTCAGTTGTTTGACCTGGCGATACTTGACTCCGTTGCTGCGGAGAGTGGGAAGATCGACATCGGCGAGCGCAACGTCAAAGTCTTCGGCCGTTAAGTCCTCTGAAAAGCCTGGCCCAAGCCGTAGGGTAGTGGGCTCGATCGCCAGCGCGCTAATCGCGTTGTAAGGGCTGTTGTCGGCTCCGGTCTCGTTGATTGGCAGGAGCTGGACGACTTTGAATCCGATTTCCGCAGCCCAATCAATAAACTCCCGCAGCGCACCGAGATCGCCGATTCCAAGATCATTCTCGCCCCGCAGCGCAAACAGCGGGACGAGAACGCCAGCAATCTTCTTTTCCGGCGACAAATTCATTCCTTAGCCACGGATGAACACGGATTCAGAAAACCAGAACGCCACAGATGAACACGGATGAAACACGGATTCAGAAGATCAGACGCTTGTACTCAACTTTAGCGCGACCGAAGTTTATCAACATCCCCACCTTGATCCCGGTCGCTTTCAGCTCGTTGAGCAATTGGGCTTCGTCGCGCTTGTCGTAGTGAGGCGCGACCTTGATTTCAACGATTACGCAGTCATTGACAACCAGATCAGCATCGTAATCACCGACAACGACGCCTTTGTCTTGAACCTGAATTCTCCTTTCGGGCTCAGCCGTTGTGCCACGTCGAACTAGCTCTACTTGCAACGCGCGCTGGTAGACTCGCTCCAAAAATCCGTAGCCGAGTTCATCGTGAACTTCGAATGCAGCACCGATGATTTTGCTCGTGGTATCTTCGTGGAGAAGCTTGCGATCTCTTGGGTCGTCGATTTCGAGCATCTGTTTATCCGTGTTTCATCTGTGTTAATCCGTGGCTATGTAAATCAGCGCCGTTGCACGTGCCAGTCTTCGACGAGCTTGTTTGGAATTTCTTTCAGAAAACGTGACGGCCTTTGGAAAACATCACCATAACCCCCGCTTAACCGCATGTGCGGAAAAGTGAGATAGAGTTCATCGCGCGCGCGCGTGATGGAAACATAAAACAGACGCCGCTCCTCTTCGAGCGCATCGCGCGTGTCGAGCGAGCGGCTGCCTGGAAACATTCCGTCTGTTAGCCAGATCACAAATACGGTGTGAAACTCAAGACCCTTCGCCTGATGGACCGTGGAAAGGTTTACCGCCTCCTTGTCGCTCGTCTGGTTTGGCGCGGCTTCCGCATCGACATTGCTGATGAGCGCCAATTGCGAAAGAAATTCGTGCACGTCCTTAAATTGGCGGGCAAACACCGCGAGCTGATCCAGGTCCTCGCGTCGCAATTCGTAGTTCGGGAAATTTACCTTCGCGTAATCATCGTAGATGGCTTCGACCACTGACATGATCATCTCTGAGGGCGGGTTGGGTTCCCCGCCGGGCGCAATTTCGTCCAGGGTGTGGGCAAGTTGCGTCCACGATTTCTTCGATTTGGTCGGCACGTTCATCGCCAGCAAGCGCTCGCCAAAATTGCAGCTGTAGCCGGGGTCGTTGACCCCGGCCGGTGCTGACGTTGCTTCAGAACCGGGATCACCGATCCCGGCTACAGCAAGCGATCCTTCCCATGCCCGCCAAAGGTTTTCCGCCGTGCGGTTGCCGATGCCGGGCAGCAATTTCACCATTCGATTAAAAGCAACTTCGTCCCGCGGATTCGCCACGAATCGGATGAATGAGGTTACGTCCTTGATGTGGGCTTGCTCGAAAAACCGGATGCCGCTCGTAATTTGATACGGAATTCCGCGACGCGAAAGCTCGAGTTGCAATTCAATCGCGTGATAATGCGCGCGATAAAGCACGGCGATGTCGCTCAGATCGACCTCTTCATCGCGCAGTTCGAGGATTCGTTGGGCAACGAATTGCGCTTGCTCGGCGCCATCGTTGAGCGCGACCAGCGCCGGCTTCACCGCGTTTGATTGGCGCGTTGCGCTCAAGTGTTTGCGGAATTGCTCAACGTTGGCAGCGATAGCCGCGTTCGCGACTTCCAGAATCTCCGGGACGCTGCGGTAATTCATCTCGATCTTAAACACCTGCGCGTCCGGATAGCGCTTCGGAAATTCGAGAATATTTTGGAAATTTGCGCCCCGCCACGAGTAGATCGATTGGGCATCGTCTCCCACCACCATCACGTTCCGGTGGTCGCGCGCAAGCAGATCGACGAGGTCAGCCTGGATTTTGTTCGTGTCCTGGTATTCATCGACGAGGATGAATTGAAACTGCCTGCGGTAAAATTGCGCGATGCTTTCGTGCTGCTGAAACATGGACAATGTCTTTTCGAGCAGGTCGTCAAAATCCAGAGAGTTGGTCGCCTTCTTCTTTTTCTCGTAGCGGCCATGCACATCTCGGATCCTGTCGATCAGCGGGAGGAAATAAGGAAACTTCTCTGCGAGCAATTCTTCCAGTGGCTTCTCTGTATTGACGACGAAACTGAAAATCTCGGCGAGCACGTCGCCTTTCGGGAACCGGATTTCTTTCGGATCAATCCCCGCGCCTGCCACCACCGTGTTGATCAAATCCTTTTGATCTTCGCGATCCATGATGGTGAACCCGCTCGAATAACCGAGAACGCTCCCGTGACGGCGCAGGATCCGATTTCCGACCGAGTGGAATGTCCCGCCCCAAAGACCGCTGGCATCGACCGGCAACAAATTCGCAACGCGATCGAGCATTTGCCGGGCGGCTTTGTTCGTGAACGTGAGCAGCAGAATATTGCGCGGATCGATTCCGTTCTCCAGCAAGTAGGCCACGCGATAAGTGAGCGTGCGCGTCTTGCCCGAACCCGCGCCGGCGATGACAAGAAGCGGACCCGGCGGCGCGGTCACGGCCGCAAGCTGCTGCTCATTTAGCTCTGCGGCGTAATCGATATGGATCGATGTCGATCTTGGCGCGCGTTGCAGGGTGTATTGACGAGACATGGATATTGCGAAATGCGGATTGGCGACACCGAAATTCTTCGCGTGCTCGCGATTTAGGATCGGAGTCGCGGACAGCAAAGAACGGCAGCAAACCCGGGTTCGCAAATCCATCCAAATTGGAAGTGGCTCGGACCGGTTGGAAAGGCGACGGGAGGATCGCGAAAGAATTTCTTTTCTTCGCTAATTTTGCGCGATTGGCTTTCGGAGTGCGGTTGCGGCCTCGCACCGCCCTTTGCAGCTATTTACGGATTCCGCCGCGTCAGGGACACGAATGTTGAATCGGCAATTGGGAACTACATTCGACGTGCATACAGCACGTCGTCGATCTTGCTAGCCGGTTCATTTCGCCGGCTACACACCTTGCGTTCCGCCGCTCAAGGCGCGACCAGGTTCCAGCCAGCCGGAAGAATCGGCCCCATGGCGCTGCTGAGATAAACATTATTGTTCAGGTAGTACAGCGCTGTTCGCCGGGTGCTGGGATTAAAAAGCACAAAATCCGGGCTACCGCCTCCGTTGAAATCGGCAGTCCCCGTCAACTCAAAGCCGCTTGGAATCGAGGGTCCAAAGGCGCTTCCGGCAAAAGTGACCCCAGAGAGATACCAGATCACAGACTGACGCGTGCTGGGGTTAAAGAGTAAGTAATCAATTCTCCCATTCCGATTAAAATCCGCCAGCCCCACCAGGTTCAAGCCGGGCGTAAGAACTGGACCAAAGGCGGTGGCGACGTAAATGTTATTGTTCAGGTAGTACACCGCCGTTTGGCGCATGCCCCCGTTGAAAAGCAGATAATCGGGATGGCAGTCGACGTTGAAATCGGCCACTCCGATCAACTCATAGCCGCTTGCAATCGAGGGTCCAAAGGCGCTTCCGATAAACCTTAGCCCGGAAAGATACCAGATTGCCGTTTGGCGCGTGCTAGGGTTAAAAAGTGCGTAATCGAGGTGGCCGTCGCCATTGAAGTCCGCTACATCCACCAGTCTCCAGCCAGCCGGAAGGGTCGGACCGAAGCGGGTGTCAGCCAAAACGTTGTTGTTCAGGTACCACACGGCCGTTTGACGCGTGCCTCCATTGTAAACCACGTAATCTGGTTTGCCGTTGTGGTTGAAGTCGTATGTGGAAGCGGTGGTTGAGAGAACATACTGCTGCCCGCCAGTGGCCGCGCTGCCCGAGCCGTTGCAGAAGTATTGGGTAAAGTTCGTGTCGCTTCTCTGGACTCCGGCTGTAGCGCTCGACTTGCCCCGATCCACCGTGCCGTAGATCACGTCGAAGCGGGCTTGGCCCTCATACAGTCGCACTTCGAAGTGGGCGATTTGCGAGGTGTTGGCGGAGTAAACCGCTCTAAACTCGATATTGAAGATGCGGTTGGGAGCTGCGCCCGATACCGAGGTGAAAATCCCGCACCCATCGCTGTATTGAGAACAA
>JBKOWV010000123.1:0-6073 GCA_046724585.1 Verrucomicrobiota bacterium | reverse complement strand
CGCTTGAACGATGAATCTCCCAGCTGGAAAATAAACTTGCTCTTGTTACCGGTTCGACCGTCGGCATCGGTTTAGTTCGCCCAATTTGATCCGCAGCTGCCGATTGCAATGAAATCATAATCGGTGAAACTCATCGCCGCGTTCCAGCGCTACTTCGGCTTCGAGATTTTCGCGGTCGCGGCCGATGCTGGCGACGGCCGTGAGCTTGTCGCCAGAGTCGAAAATCACGGAAGCATTTTTCGCGTTCAAATCACCGGACACACTCGCGCGATCACCGCCGCTGCTGTGACCGACGTAATGGATGTGCAGATCGAATTGGTTGCTCCAGAAAAATGGCGGTACCACGAACGGCTCGCGTGCGCCGAGAATGTTCCGCGCAGCGGTCTGGCCCTGCCGCTGGGCCACGACCCAATGTTCGACCCGAATACGCCCCGCGCGCGGATCGGGCCAGCGCGCGATGTCGCCGGCGGCAAAAATTCCCGAAACGTTCGTCTCCAAGAACTCGTTGACCAATACGCCGTTGTCGGTGGCGATGCCCGCGTTTTCAGCAAGCGCAGTGCTCGGGCGAACGCCGATTCCTACAACCACTAAATCGCAGTCCAGAATCGTTCCGTCGTCGAGCTGCACGTGTCGCTCTTGAATGGCTGCCGGCGTTCGACCGAGATGAAATTGTACGCCGTGCGCTTCATGCGTTTCGTGGATCAGGTTGCCCAGTTCGCGTCCGAGAACTTTTTCGAATGGCAGCAACGCTTTTCCCACGACTGCGACTTCGAGCTTGCGCTCTCGTAAGGACCATGCCACTTCCAGCCCGATGAAGCTTGCGCCAATTATCACTGCGCGCTCCGCGTTTTTTGCTTTCTCGATGATGCGACGGCTATCTGCCAGAGTTCGCAGATAACAAACGTTCGGCAAATCGTCGCCCGGAATTGCAAGGCGCACAGGTTCGGCGCCGGTCGCCAGCAACAGCGCGCCAAAGCCAAACGAACGGCCGTCCAACAGCGTCACCTGTTGTTGCTTTGCATCAAGCGCCGCGACTGTGCTGTTTGTAAGTATATCGATCTTTTGTTCGCGATAAAAATCCGCGGAGCGCAGCGAAATCCATTCTTCCGGCGCCGTGCCGGCAAGATAATCCTTCGAAAGATTCGGTCGATCGTAGGGCAAGAACTGATCCGCACCAATCACTGTTACAGGCCGGTCGTAGCCTTCGCGTCGCAACATTTCCGCCGCGGCACCGCCGGCTGCGCCCGCGCCAATGATCACCACACTTGCCGGTGACGATTTCGGTTTCCGCACCGCTTTCTTGTCGATCTTGCCCATAACGAAAAACCGATCGCCGCGTTTCTCGATCTTGTAGCACGCGACATTATTCAACGCAGGCGCCGCGATCGCCTCGCCCGTGCGCAGATCAAAACGCGCATGGTGCCATGGGCAACGCACGGTGCAATCGACCATCAAACCTTTCGCCAGCGGCCCGCCGTAGTGCGTGCACGTCGCGCCGATCGCAAGAAGCTCGTCGCCGCGCCTCGCTACGAGAATCTGTTCGCCGAACGCATGTCCTAAAAGCATTTCTCCATCGGCCACCTCGTCAGTCTCACAGCCTTTCTCGAAATCAGGTCCCTCAAGTTTGTCCGCCGCTTCGGCCATAAAAATTTCTCGTCACGTAACATAAGAATCGTGCCGGAGCGATCTGACAAGGGTGCCTCCATGCCTGTTTGTTGCGTGAGGTCGATATTTGTGCCGCAGGTCACGGCAGGTCGGCACGCAAGCCTTAAGATGTCGTGCCCTCAGGAACAATGATCGACATCCCTTTTGGGCTTTACCGCAGCGCGCGAAAACGATAACAATGAAAGTGGCTGTTTAAGCGAGGATTAAACGACATGGCGTCGCTCACTGACTTGCTCTCGAAATGGCCGCTCATTCGTCAGATTCGTGAGCGAGCTGACGGGACAGGGCTGGAAGCGATGTCGGACAAGACGCGCGCGATGCATGCGCGGATCGACGATGCCCAGGTGGCGCGATCGATCTGCCCATACTGCGGGGTTGGGTGCGGGCAACTGATTTTTCATAAGGACGGCAAGCTGGTTTCGATCGAGGGCGATCCGGAGTCTCCCATCAGCCAGGGGAATCTCTGTCCGAAAGGCGCGGCGTCATATCAATTGCTAACGCACGACCGGCGTGAGACAAAAGTGAAGTATCGCGCGCCGCGCGCGAAAGAGTGGACGGAAATCTCGCTTGATCGGGCGATGGACATGGTGGCTAAGCGAGTGTGGGAATCGCGCAAACGCACGTTCGTCACGCACGAAACTGGATCGACAATCAATCACACAACTGCGATCTGCCACCTTGGGGGCGCCACTCTCGATAACGAAGAAAATTATCTCATAAAAAAACTTCTCACCGGAGGCCTGGGCATGGTCTGTGTGTCCAACCAGGCCCGGATATGACATAGCAGCACGGTGCCCGGTCTGGGCACCTCCTTTGGCCGGGGCGGAGCTACAACCGCGCAACAAGATCTCGCTAACGCGGATTGCATTTTGATCGAAGGCTCATCAATGGCCGAGGCGCACCCGGTGGGTTTTCGCTGGGTGATGAAAGCGAAGGAACGTGGCGCGACTATCATCCATGTTGATCCGCGATTTTCGCGGACGAGCGCGCTGACGGACATCTGGGTACCGATTCGCGCCGGAAGCGACATCGCGTTTCTGGGCGGACTCGTAAGACACATTATCGAGAACGAATTGTTCTTCCGTGATTATGTCGTGCACTACACGAATGCGTCCTGCATTTTGCGTAACGATTACCGCGACCCGGAAGACAACGCTGACGGCTATTTCTCTGGCTGGAATGAGGACGCACGCAACTACTCGACGGAGAGCTGGCGATACAAAGGCGATGGACTGAGTTTTCCCGAGCGCGATCTGACCTTGCAAGATCCACAATGTGTTTTCCAAAAATTGAAACGTCATTTCGCGCGCTACACGCCGGAGACGGTGGAGAAAGTCTGCGGCATCCCACCTGCGCTGTTTCACAAGGTCGCCGACACGCTCGTTAAGGCATCAGGTCCGGACAAAACGGCGGCAATTTGTTACGCCGTGGGGTGGACGCAACACTCGAAGGGGGTGCAGATCATTCGCACTGCGTCGATCCTGCAGCTGTTGCTAGGGAACATCGGCCGGCCCGGCGGCGGCATTCTTGCCTTACGCGGTCACGCTTCGATCCAGGGCTCAACCGATATTCCGACGCTCTACGACATTTTACCCGGCTATCTCCCGATGCCGCGCGGGGGCAACGAAGAGACGCTGCAGAAATACCTCGACACGCACACGACAAAGACCGGCCTTTGGTCGAACACGCCCGCGTATTTCATCAGCCTGTTAAAGGCGTACTACGGCAAGCACGCGACCGCGGAAAATGATTTCGGTTACAATTGGCTAGCGAAAATCACTGCTGACCACTCCTTCTTCGAATACCTCTACGACATGGCCGATGGAAAAATGGAGGGCATGTTTCTCATCGGACAGAACTCAGCCGTCGGCGCGCCGAACTCACGTTTTCAACGCAAGTCGATGGCGAAACTGAAATGGTTTGTCAATCGCGATATGGTCGAAACCGAGCCGGCTAGATTTTGGCGCGACTCGGCCGAAATCGAACGCGGCGAATTGAAAACCGAAGAGATTGAAACCGAAGTATTTTTCTTTCCCGCCGCTGGCCATGCGGAAAAAGAGGGCGCGTTCACGAACACGCAGCGTCTCTTGCAATGGCGCGAGAAAGCGGTCGATCCGCCGGGCGATTGTCGATCCGACGCGTGGTTCATTCATCAACTGGCATTGCGTTTGATTGCCAAAGCGAAAGCCTCGAACGACCCGCTCGACGAACCGTTGCGCGCGCTCGATTGGTGGTATCCGGAGGACGCACAGGGCGAGCCAAAAATGGATGCCGTGCTCGCCGAGATCAATGGCTGGAAAACAGGTGCATCCGGAGGCGCTGACCCCGGCGGCAGTGACGGCGTGCTGTTTGGTGGCGTAGATCGCGAAGGTAATCCTCATCGCGGAGCGCAGATCGACAGCTATGAAGCTTTAAAGAATGACGGGTCGACTGCGTGCGGTTGCTGGATTTATTCCGGCGTCTTCGCCCGCGACGGCGTGAACAAGGCGAACGCGCGGAAACCGAGAGATTACCTGGGTCACGGTTGGGGGTTCAGTTGGCCGAGTGATCGACGCGTTATTTACAATCGCGCGAGCGCGAAGCCGAGTGGTGAACCGTGGAGCGAGCGCAAAAAACTGGTCTGGTGGGAGTTGGGAAATTGGACCGGCCTCGACGTTCCCGATTTCAAAAAAGACAAGGCACCCGATTACGAACCGCAAGGCCACCAAGGTGGACTGGATGGTCAACGCGGCGATGCCCCGTTCATCCTGCACGAGGACGGCTTAGGTTGGATGTACGTTCCGAAAGGTTTGCAGGATGGTCCGTTCCCAACACACTACGAGCCGCTCGAATCACCGGTGCACAACGCGCTCTATTCGCGCGACACAAATCCGGTCGTGAATTGGTTTACGCGCGCGGAAAACCGTTTCGCGCCTCCAGGCGATCCGCGTTTTCCTTACGTGCTAACCACTTATCGATTGACCGAACACCACACCGGCGGCGGGATGTCTCGTTTCCTAAGCCATCTTTCCGAATTGCAACCGGAGATGTTCGTAGAAATTTCGCCGGAGCTTGCGACTGAACTTGACATCAGCAACAGCGACTACGTTTGCCTCGTGAGCTTGCGCGGCGCTATCGAGGCGCGCGCTCTTGTCAGTCGCCGTATCCGGCCGATGAACCTGAATGGCAAAAACGTGCATCAAATTGCAGTTCCATTTCATTTTGGAGCGGCCGGACCGTTGCGCGGCAATGCTGCGAATAATCTGGTTGCCATTTCCGGCGAACCGAACGTCACGATCATGGAAAGCAAGGCGCTCACCTGCAACATTGTCCCCGGCCGTTTGCCGCGCGGCCCGGCCTTTCTTGATTGGATCGAACGACACGCGCCGCAATCTGGTCTGCCGGCGAATTTGCATCCTGAACAGCCACCTCCCGGCGCACCGCATGGCGGAAGGTTTTCACGTAGTCACGGCAAGGAGGGCAAAACGCCGTGAGTGGCAACAATGAGACAATGATCGGCGAAGGCATTCGAAGCTCCAACCAGCAAAGGCATTCCTTCGTGCAAGATCACGCCGAGGTTGGCTTCTTTACCGACCCGACTGTTTGCATCGGCTGCAAAGCTTGCGAGGTAGCCTGCAAAGAATGGAACCAGGTGCCGGACGACGGCTTTGTTTGGTCGGGCAATTCTTACGACAACACGGGCCACCTCGGCGCATCGACCTGGCGGCATGTGATGTTCCTAGAACAGGACCGCGCGAAAGGAAATCAAATCGCCGGTCCGATGTCGCTGGACCAAGATCCGTTCCGCTGGGTTTTCTTGTCCGACGTTTGCAAGCACTGCGAAGAAGCAGGCTGTCTGGAGGCGTGTCCGACCGGCGCGATCGTGCGGACCGAAGTTGGCTCCGTCCTTGTGCAAAATGATGTTTGCAACGGCTGCGGTTATTGCGTCGTGTCGTGTCCATTCGGCGTAATCGATCGCCGTCCGGAGCCACTTCACGACGCGGGCGGTGCGTTCAAATGCACGTTTTGTTACGATCGACAAAAAAGCGGACTCGTTCCGGCCTGCGCAAAAGTCTGTCCGACCGAATCGATCGTGTTTGGCCGACTCGATGATTTACGCGCACGCGGAGCGGAGCGCGTGCAGCAGCTACAACAAATTGGTTACAATGATGCGCAACTTTACGATCCGACGGAAACATCGGTGCGCGGCATTCACGCATTTTTCCTGATTCTCGGCGAACCGGAAGCCTACGGACTACCATCGAAGCCGCAGATTCCAACGATTTACCTAAAGTCGGCATGGGCTTCGGCCTTCGCGACCGCGATCGCGTCAATCATCGCGACACTCTTGGCGTTCGCGCTTTTCTCATGACAACCAATTCGCTATCCGAAAAGCGCCTCGAAGAATTGCGCGAGCAAGCGTGGCAGG
>JBKOWV010000155.1:0-14626 GCA_046724585.1 Verrucomicrobiota bacterium | reverse complement strand
ATTCGCTCACCGAGTTTGCTGTTCAAAATTGTCACCGTCCCATCGATCGGCGAATACACCGTCGTCTTGGAAAGTTGATCGCGCGCCTGGCTCGAGCCGGCCTCGGCGCGTTCAATTTCGTGCAACGAACTCTCGTAAGTGTTCTTCGCCACGTCGTAAGCTGCTTCCGCAGCATTGTATTCCTGTTCCGATATTAGCTTTTGCCTGAACAAGTCTTCGGCTCGCTTGAAATCGTGCTCCGTCTTCATCATCGTCGCTTTTTGCTGCAGATTGGTTGCCTTGGCTGCGCTGATCGCCGCTTCCTGCTGTTCGAGCAACGCCTTGTACGAATCCGGCTTGATCTTCACCAGGAGATCACCCTTCGTGACCGACTTTCCGTCTTCAACCGGCAGTTCGATAATTTCGCCCGCCACTTCCGGCGAAATTTTAACTTCCGTCTCGGGTTGTACTTTCCCCGTCGCCGAGACTGTTTGCAGGATCGTTTTCCGCACGGCGTTTTCAGTTGTTACCGGAATCGGCTTCTCGCGCTTGCTCCAAATAATCGAAAAGACGATCCAGAGCACAATCAGTCCGATCGCGCCGTAGATGATCTTGCGTTTGCGCGTCCAAGGACGCTTTTTTCGCACAGCCGACGTGGTTTCGGGAGTAGTGACAGCTTGGTGCATCGGAGCAGCGTTGGCGGGGGCGAATGCGTCTGAATTAATCGCAGTTTTGACTCTTGGAAAGCAAATCATGCGCATCAATTGGATGCGCCGGAGAGCGAACTGGATTCAGCGATCTCGATCTTATCAGGATTTGCTCAATCGCCCAGACCGCGTGCTCCGAAATCAGTGGTTCGGGATCCGAAGCCGCCTCGCTCAGTGCCGCCAAATCCGATTCATCGCCCACATTTCCTAGGGCGACGCAGACGTTTCGCAAAAATCCACGCCGCTTGATTCGTCTGATCGGCGAATTGCGAAAGAGATTTCGAAATTCGACGTCGTTCAGCTCCAAATAATCGCGCAGCGCCATATTCATAGTTGATCTTGCTGCGAATGCGATTTCGTTCGAAACCTTCGCGAACCGGTTCCACGGACAGGCGTCGAGACAATCGTCGCAACCAAAAATGCGGTCGCCAATCAATGGGCGCAGTTCGAGCGGGATCCCCCCTTTGAGCTCGATCGTCAGATACGAAATACAGCGCCGCGGATCTAATTTGTGTGGTGCTGTGATTGCGCCGGTTGGACAAGCCTTGATGCAACGTTCACATCTTCCGCAGCGATCCGGTTGAGGATCATCCGGTGGTAGATCGAGGGTGGTTAAAATCTCGCCGAGAAAAAACCACGTGCCCAAACGCGGATCGATTAGCATCGTACTTTTTCCATGCCAGCCGATCCCGGCCTCGGCGGCATGATCGCGTTCCAGAACAGGTCCGGTATCGACATAACATTTCTGCCGTCCGTCGAACTGACCAAGGAAATCATCGATCTTGCCCAGCTTTGCTGCTATCACGTCGTGATAATCGTCGCCCCACGCATACCGGGCGATTTTGCCGGTAGGGGCAGTCTGCCTGCTACACCGAATCGCGTCACTCTGGAAGTAATTCAACGCCACAACAATGATCGACTGCGCCCCGGGTAGAATCTTCTGCGGATTGCAACGTCGCTCTTCGCCGCGCTCCATGTAGTGCATTTCTCCCGCCACCCCTTCGCCCAGCCAATTTCGAAACTCGGTTGCATGCGGCGGGGGAGCACAAGCCGCAACACGGCACGAATCAAATCCCAGCTCGTGCGCAAACGCGATCACCTCTTTTTTTAACTCCTCGCGCGATATTCGCGGCGACATATTGTCTACGTCAGATCTCATTCTTATTCTCCGACGGGGAAATTCTTGATGTTCTCCAGGATCAACTCAGCGATCTCCTGGGGATTCTTTTGGGAAACGTCCACTCGTAAATCGGCCGCCCTTCTATAGAGCGGTTCACGCGCTGCCAGCAATTCCGATAGTGCCGCCCTCGGGTTCGCTGTCTGCAATAACGGGCGGTCCCTCAGGCCGCGAATGCGCGTTCGGAGCGTCGCCTCGTCGGCATCGAGCCAGACAACCGTCCCTAGTTGCCTTAAGAGATCGACATTCTGTGCCCGCAACACGATGCCGCCGCCGGTGACGATAATTGCCGGTTCTTCCAAGGACATCGAGAGCAACGTTTCTGTTTCCAGATTACGAAAGTGTTCCTCGCCGTGGGTCGAAAAGATCTCCTTGATCGGCATTTTTGACTTCGACGAAATTATTTCGTCCGTGTCGAATCGGGGTAATCCTGTTTTTTGCTCCAAAGCTTTTCCGACAACAGATTTGCCCATCCCCATCATCCCAATCAGGGCAATCGATCTGATGAGATTCACCTTTGCAATATCAACAAGGAATGGCGATTTCCAAATCGCCTGGAGTTCGCTGAGGACAGAGCACGCTTGGAGGCTAGAATTCCGCAGCGGAACCTGTTAGCTTCCCGTGCATTTCCTATGACTAAATCAAAGCCACTCGTCGCTGTAATCATGGGCAGCAAGTCGGATTGGGAAACGATGCGCCAGTGCGTCGATACGCTGAACGAGCTTGGCATCGCCAGCGAGCATCGCGTCCTTTCGGCCCATCGCACTCCGGATGCAACGGCTGATTTCGCGCGGAAAGCGGAGGGTCGTGGCCTGCGCGTCATTATCACTGGGGCAGGAAGCGCTGCCCATTTGGCGGGCGTAGTGGCCGGATTGACTCAGCTGCCGGTGCTGGGCGTGCCAATTCCATCATCAACGCTTCATGGGCTCGACTCGCTTCTTTCCATTGCGCAAATGCCCGGTGGTATCCCGGTGGGCACACTCGCAATCGGTTCCGCTGGCGCAAAGAATGCCGCGCTCCTTGCGGCGGCCATTCTCGCGCTGTCTGATGATAAAATTCGAAGAAACCTTGAAGCGTTTCGAAAGAAGCAGACCAAGGCCGTGCTTGCTCAGCAAGTACTCAGGTGAAAACAGAAATTGCAGCGGCGATCCTTGGTCGCTGTCGGCGATCGCAGACCACCGCTACAGAACGCGCAGTAGAACTTTTGCGAAAAGGGGAAATCGTCGCCTTGCCCACCGAAACTGTTTACGGCCTGGCCGCCGACGCTCTGGACCCGATCGCTGTTGCGAAAATTTTTGAAGCAAAAGAGCGGCCGCGTTTCGATCCTCTTATTGTTCATTTGCCAGATCGCGACTGGCTCGGCCGCACGGCTAAAGTCAGTGGCGCAAATCGACAATTGATTGAGAAACTTGCCGATCGTTTTTGGCCAGGACCTCTCACCATCGTTTTGCCGAAGCGTGAAATTATTCCAGACATTGTGACCGCCGGTCTGGAGACGATCGCGGTTCGAATTAGCTCGCATTCCGTGTTTGCGGAGATCATCGGCGGGTTTGGAAGGTCGCTGGCTGCGCCAAGCGCCAATCGATTCGGTCGCGTGAGCCCGACGACGGCGCAGCATGTCCGCGACGAACTCGATGGGCGTATTCCGTTAATTGTGGATGCAGGGCCAACCCCTCACGGAATTGAATCAACGATTGTTGCCTTACAGAATGGCAAGATCCAGATCTTGCGCCGCGGACCAGTCACCACTGAGCAATTGTTCAAATTTGGCGAAATTGACGTCGTGGCTCCGATCGGAAAAATCTCCGTGCCTGGACAATTGCCCGCGCATTACGCGCCGAGAACGCCGCTCCGTTTGATCGAAGATGCAGGATCATTTTCGACAGAAGAGGATCAGCGGGTTGGATTACTGGCGTGGAATCCGATCAAATCAGAAAAAGATTTCGCCGCTGTTCGCTGCTTAAGTGAGCGGCAAGATTTTCGCGAGGCCGCCGCGAATTTATTTCGTTATTTGCGGGAGCTGGATCAATCCGATCTCGATCTTATCGTTGCGGAACGAGTTCCTCTTCGCGGACTCGGGGCGGCGATAATGGATCGGCTGCAACGCGCGGCGCATCGACCGCTGGATGAGCCAGACAGGCCTCAATGAATCCTCTGAAAAGCGGATGCGGTTTGTTTGGCTTGCTTTGAAACTCCGGGTGATACTGGCAGGCGAGGAAGTACGGGTGATCACGCAATTCGATCAACTCCGCTAGCGTGCCGTCGGGTGATGTTCCAGAAATCGTAAAGCCTTTTTCGGTCATGCGGTCGCGGTATTTCATGTTGAACTCGTAACGGTGCCGGTGCCGTTCCATCACTTCGTCGTGTCCGTAAATTTTCCTGGCCAGTGTGCCGGGCACGATCTGCGTCGGCCAGGTACCCAGGCGCATGCTCCCGCCTTTGTTGCGGACGCCGCGTTGCTCTTCCAGCAGCGAGATGACCGGCTCGGCGGCGTTCTTATCGAATTCGGTGCTGTTTGCGCCTTTGATTCCGCAGACGTGTCTCGCGAATTCAATCGTCGCCACCTGCATGCCGAGACAAAGACCGAGAAACGGCACCTTGTGCTCGCGCGCGAAACGCGCGGCGTTGATCTTTCCTTCAACACCGCGAACGCCGAACCCGCCGGGAATCAACACGCCGGCCACATCCTTTAATTGGCCGTCGACGCCCTGCTCCAACGATTCGGCATCGATCAGTTTGAGATGGATTCCGCAATCCTCACTTGCCGCCGCGTGGGTGAGCGATTCGTAAATGCTCTTATATGCATCCCGCAGATCGATGTATTTGCCGACCACGGCGATCTTGATCCGCTTTTTTGGACTAACAACACGTTCGACAAATTTGCGCCACTCTGTCAAATCCGGCTTGGGAGTTTTGAGCTGCAAAAGATCGCACACCAGTTGATCCAGTTCCTCGGTGTGCAGCATTAGTGGATATTCGTAAATCGTGTGCCTGACATCGCGCGCTTCGATCACCGCCTTCTCTGAAACGTTGCAAAACATCGACAACTTCTGGCGCACATCACGGTCAAGCGGCCTTTCTGTGCGGCAAATCAATACCTGGGGCTGCAGACCGATCTCACGCAGCTTTGCGACACTTTGCTGGGTCGGCTTCGTTTTTAATTCATGTGCGGCTTTGATGTAGGGAACAAGCGTGACATGCATGTTCACCACATTTTGCGGGCCGACCTCAAGGATGAATTGGCGGATCGCCTCGAGAAATGGCAGACCCTCAATGTCCCCGGTGGTGCCGCCGATCTCGGTGATGACCACGTCGTATTTGTTCTCATCGGAGAGTTCGCGAATACGATCTTTGATCACATCGGTGACATGCGGAATCACCTGCACGGTTTTGCCCAGATAATCGCCGCGCCGCTCCTTTAAGATGACCGATTCGTAAACCTGCCCGCTGGTCAGGTTATTATGCCGGGAAAGAATACAATTGGTGAACCGCTCGTAATGCCCAAGATCGAGGTCGGTTTCCGCGCCGTCGTTCAACACATAAACTTCACCATGCTGGAACGGATTCATCGTCCCAGGATCAACGTTGAGATACGGATCGAATTTTTGGAAAACAACGCGCAAACCACGCAGCTCAAGCAACGTGCCGAGCGACGCCGCAGCCAGCCCTTTGCCCAACGAACTCACCACGCCACCGGTGATGAAAATGTATTTCATGAGACAACCCTTCGTTTTGCGCGAAGGAGCGTTTCCTCCAGCGCATCTGCATCTTGCGGCGTATCTACGCCGGGTGATCCTTTCGCAGTGACGAGCACATGAATTTTTACACCATTTTCCAACGCGCGCAATTGTTCTAGAGATTCCGCGCGCTCCAGCGGCGTGGGTTTCCACTTCACGAATTGCAAGAGCGTCCCACGCCGAAAGCCGTAAATGCCTTGATGACGCAAAAACCAGAAGGGGTGCTTTTCCCGGCGCGCTGCTTCCTCGGCGGCTGGAAAGCCGCCGCTCCTCGACGATGGAATGGCAGCGCGTGAAAAGTAAAGAGCGTTGCTGTCGAGATCGACAACAACCTTGACTTGATGTGGCGAGGACGCGTCCGCCGGATTCTCGAACGGGTGTGCCGAGGTAACGATTGCGATCTTGCGATCAGAGCGGAGTTTTTCGACAAGCTTGTCGATTAAACGGGGATCGATTAACGGCTCGTCTCCCTGGATGTTGATTATGTAGGCGAAGTTTTTTGCCTTTCTTGCGACTTCGGCGACCCGGTCGGTCCCACTGCGGTGTCTTGCGGAGGTGAGGGCGACTTCCGCGCCCCAATCAAAAGCGGCCTCAGCAATGCGCATATCGTCAGTTGCGATGATGACGGAATCCAAGTTTCTGGCCAGCATAGACTGCTTCCAAACTTGACGCAGAAGCGGTTTGCCAGCAATGAGATGCAATGGTTTTCCAGGAAAACGTGTGGAATTCCAGCGGGCAGGAATAATCCCAACGGCCTTATTCATTCAGAAGATCGAGAATGATCTTTGCCGCATCGGCGAAGTCGGCTGCAACCCAATCGGCGACGCTGCCGGTCGTATCGCGGTGAAATCCAGTTTGAACGCGGATTGTTCTCACCCCGGCGTTGCGACCGCATTCGGCGTCAACTTCTTTATCGCCGATAAAAAATGAACCGGAAAGATCGATTCGGTGTTCTCGCGCGGCCCGCAAGATCATTCCGGGTTCCGGCTTGCGACAACTGGAACGCTGACCGGGAACATCGGGACAAAAATAAGTCGCATCGATCAAACCATTACCCAGTTGCCGCAAAACTTCTGCTTCAACCG
Source organism: Verrucomicrobiota bacterium (assembly GCA_046724585.1). Classification (GTDB taxonomy): domain Bacteria; phylum Verrucomicrobiota; class Verrucomicrobiia; order Chthoniobacterales; family UBA10450; genus Udaeobacter. The sequence continues at coordinate 7,941 of JBKOWV010000155.1, read as the reverse complement.
CGCGATACTGCTCGAGCGTAAAAAAACCGCGACCGATGCCGCTCTGGTTCGTGATGATAATGAGTTTAAAGCCATTGGATTTCAAACGCCGCAATGACTCCGGGACGCCGGAGAAAATCTTCACCATTTTCGGGTCGGAACAATAATCAGCGTCCTCCATGATGGTGCCGTCGCGATCGACAAAAACAGCTGGACCTCGTGTTTCGGTTAAGGCGGTCATCTAAGAGAACGCGGGCGTAGCAGTATCACTGAAAGGCTCGCCCGGTTGTTCAGGATGAAAGGTCATCTTTGAAACTGGCAATCAATTCACCTCGCGTTATTGTCGCTGTCCCAAGTTTGCTGACCACAACGGCGCTTCCGTGGTTGGCGATTTCCGCCGCTTCAATCGGCGTCGCCTCGCAAGCGAGTCCCAAGGTGAAGAGAGCAATAGCGGTATCTCCGGCACCCGAGACATCGAAAACCTGGCGTGCCTTGGTCGGGATATAATGGAGCGGTCCTTCTTGCTGAAAGAGCATCATGCCGTGTTCACCGAGTGTGACGAGAACATACTTGGTTTCCCACTTCTTGAGCAGCGCTTCGCCGACGCGCCTAAGCTCAACATCTTCTGCCGGAGCCTCGTCCGGATCGCGCCAGGCAATGCCAGCCGCGAGGAACGCTTCAGACCGGTTCGGCTTTACTACAGTGACGCCGCGCCAATCGATAGAATGCCGGGGATTAGGATCAGCCGCGACAAGCTTTCCTTTTTGGCGGGCGTCGCTTGCAATTTGCGAAACCACGTCGGTCGTCAAGAAACCCTTGCCGTAATCTTCGAAGATAATCGCGTCGGTCTGCGAAAGATTCTTTCGAACCGCTGCAACGACTTGCTTAATTTGTGCCGCCGATGGTCCGGCAAATTGCTCGCGGTCGACACGCACGACTTGCTGATGGCGCGCGATGATGCGGGTCTTAACGATCGTGCGAAACGTCTCATTCTCAACCGCATCGGAGATGTCGATGTTTTGTTCTGTTAGTAATTCACGGAGCTGTCGGCCACTGGGATCTTTGCCGAGCAACCCGATTACCGCGACGTGATCCACGAACTCGCGTAGATTGCGCGCGACGTTGGCAGCGCCTCCTGGATAAAACGATTCGCCAGTCACTTCCACAACTGGCACAGGAGCCTCGGGCGAGATGCGGCCGACTTTCCCCCAAACGAATTCGTCCAGCATTAGATCGCCGATCACGACGATTCGCTTGGAAGAGGCGCGGTCGAGAATCCATTGAAGCCGAGTCAGATTCATAAAAAAGTTAGGCGGGGATGCGGCCCGGGCGACGAATTGGTTCGATTGAAATGAATTAAAATGTTTTGGGCGATGATTTGTGTCCAGCGGAGGTTCTGCTTAAGGTTTGCTCCATTAATCCTGAATACGAACTCAAAATCAACAATCGAAGCTCCCAATGACTCCGTTCACTAGATGTTTAAAGGTAAGTGCGGTGGCCCTGAGTAGCCTGACGCTGTGCGCCCAGGCCTCCCAGGTCCCACAGCACATCGATATTAAGCAACTGTCGAAAACTGTGGAAGACGTGGTCGTGCCCTTGCCGAATGAGATTTTCGGCGCATTAAACAAATTGGGCGCGGTTAACTGGAAAGAGCACGTTCGCAGCGACAAGGGAGCAAATTTTACCGAGCGACCGCGTATCGCTCTCTTGCTTGGGACCGTGATCGCCGATGGCTTTGTGGCGGTGCAAGCGGAGGATGCACCGGCGGTGAAGGAAATTGGCCAGCGCGTCCTGGCGCTCGCCAAGGGAATTGGCGTGGGCAATTCAATCACGCCACATGCCAAAGCCATCATCGAAGCCGCGGACAAGCGCAATTGGGAAGGTGTGCGGCAGGAGCTCGATCGCACGCAAAACAGCGTGCAACAGGCAATGAACGAAGTGCACGATGAAAAGCTTTCCCAACTGGTGAGTTTGGGGGGATGGCTGCGGGGCACGGAAGTGTTGACCTCCGTCGTGACTAAGCATTTTTCCGCTGATGCCGCGGAACTACTGCATCAACCCGATCTTCTTGCATACTTTCAAACTCGACTGCAGGGAATGCCAGAGTTCAATGTTCCAATCATCCACGAAATCCAAGACGCACTCGTGCAAGTAAAACCTCTTATCGATGTGGGCAACGCGCGTATTCCTCCGGAATCAGTAAAGAAAATCAATGAAATTACGACGCGGCTTGGCAACGGTATCACCACCAGAGATTAGGAATCTTTAATGAACGTAATTCTGAACGCACTCTTCCGCGGAAGCTTTCTGCTGTCGCTTCTGATCGGGTGGCAGCCTGCGGTATTTGCTTCGGTCGACGACGCGCAGTCGTTTGCTCTGCAGGCCGCAGAACCTTATGTGAAGCAGGGATTTCAAGTGCGTGAGGATTACTGGGGAGGCGACCTCGGGTCCGGGGAGAAAAAAGCCGTTCGGCAGCAATTGTTTAAGGGTAACGAATATTGGTTTTGGTTAGGCACCGAAGTGGATCGAGCCAAGGTTTCCGTTCATGTTTACGATTCGGATGGAAAGCTGGCAGAAGAACCAGACGGATGGGAGAAAGGTCACTTTGCCGCGGCACATATAATTCCAAAAGCTACCGGCAGCTACTTTATCATTGTCAGCGTTGAGCAATCGCCAGAGGAACGCACGCACTGGGCGCTGCTGTATGGTTTCCGGTGAGGATGATTCGATCTTACCCAACACGGGAACGGCAACCTGCGAGTCGCCCCGGCAGCTGCAGAGCCACCGCTCCTTGAGCCGTGACAGAAACGCGCACCTTGCACTTTGAAAGCCCGCGCGTTCTTCAATCACTCTACGCCAACGACTTTAAACTCTTGAAAAGCCTTGAAGATACCCTTCGCGTGAAGCTAACTACCCGGGAAGGCTGGGTTAGACTGGAGGGAGAACCAGGCGGGATCGACAAAGCACAGCATGTGTTTGAGCAACTTGAGAAAGCGCGCCAAAAAGGTGTGAACATTCAAAAGCACGAATTTAATTACGCCCTGAACTCTGTAACCGAAGCCCGGGACGAGAATCTTGGCGACCTTGCCTTGACGAAAATCGTGACCTCGCCGCGCAAGGCGCCGATCATCGCGCGATCGACCGGACAACGCAGTTACGTCGAAGCGATCCAAAAGCACGACATCGTTTTTGGAATCGGCCCGGCCGGAACCGGCAAAACTTACCTCGCCGTTGCAATGGCGGTTGCTGCGCTGAAAAAGGAACAGGTCGCGCGAATTATCCTAACCAGACCGGCGGTGGAAGCTGGCGAAGCGCTCGGCTTTCTGCCGGGCGAGCTGGAGCAAAAAATCATGCCCTACCTGCGGCCGCTTTACGATGCGTTGCGCGATATGCTCGAGCCGGAAGAGATTGAACGTTTGCTGGCCCGGCAGACCATTGAGATCGCTCCGCTTGCTTATATGCGCGGTCGCACTCTGAATCATGCCTTTGTCATTCTCGATGAAGCGCAGAACACGACGACGGAGCAGATGTTCATGCTGTTGACCCGGATCGGTCCGAATTCCAAATGTGTAGTTACGGGAGACGTGACTCAGATCGATTTGCCGGCGAATAAGCGTTCCGGTGTGGTCGAGGCATTGCAGGCATTGAAAACCATCCCTGGAATTGCGACTGTTTATTTCACCGAGCGCGACGTTGTGCGGCACGAACTGGTCCGCGCCATTATTAGCGCCTACCAGCAACACCGCTCGCCCGCGCCGGGATCACGCAAGTAAAATATCGGCATGTTCGATTTTGTTAGACGCGGACGGTTGATCAAGCGTGGCCTTGCCTCGCGCAAGACCCGGCGTCGACGGCCGCGAAGCGAACTTGCGCGGAATCTGGAATACGCTCCTTATGCCAAGTTCCTGATCTTTGCAGCATTCGCCGGCGGCCTCGCTTTTCTCGTCTTCAGCGGCCAACAACCGGAACCGACAAAGAATTTTGTTATCGCATTGCTGGTTTTGGCTACCGCCATTACACAACTCTGGATCAACCAGCCCAAGAGCTTTTCGCGAAGCTCGCGGATTCTTCTCATCTTTGGGGTTATGCTCGTCCAACTGGCCGTCACAAAGGGGCTGTTGGTGATTTGCAACAGCGGCAATTACTGGTTTCTAAAGCCAGAAACGGGCGGGTTAATCACACCCTATGCCTTCGCCCCGCTCGTGCTCAGCGTTCTGCTGGGCCGCCACCATGGCCTCTACGCCGCATTTTTTGCCAGTCTCTGGAGCAGCGTTTTATTTGGTCCAATTGACGCCCCGCTTTTGGTAACCAGCCTGATCAGTGGATTCACCGCGGTCTCTCTCACATTGCAGGTGCGACGGCGCAGCAAATTGATCCGCGCAGGCATCGGAGTTGGGTTTGCCATTTGGTTGTTGTCGCTGACGTTTGGTCTGATTGGGCCAATTACTCTCTTTTCGTCGGTCGCCAACGATTGGGGGATGATTGGATTGCAAAGCGCGCTTGCCATCGGCAATGGAATCCTGACTGCTACTCTGGTTGGCGGCGCGTTGCCGATGCTCGAAAATCTGTTTCGCATCACAACCGACATTTCCTGGCTGGAGGCTTCCGATCTTAACCATCCGTTGTTGCGCCGTATGACAATCGAGGCGCCGGGCACTTATCATCACAGTTTGGTCGTAGCCAATCTCGCTGAATCAGCCGCGGAGGCGATCGGCGCAAACGCAACGCTCTGTCGCGTCTGCGCTTATTTTCATGACGTCGGCAAATTGGTGAAGCCGGAATACTTCACCGAAAACATGAGCTTCGAACGCAACCCCCACGACGATCTCGCCCCGACGATGAGCGCATTAATCATCATCGCGCACGTTAAAGAAGGCGTCGATCTTGCCCTGAAGTACAAGCTCAATCAGCGCATCATTGACATCATCCAGGAACATCACGGCACCTCGCTCGTCCGTTACTTTTACCAGCGCGCTCTTCAACAGCATGAAGACGCGCGGGCCGGAGGCAAAATCATGAAGCTGCGCGAGGATGACATTCCGGACGTGCGCGAGGAGAGTTTTCGCTACAGCGGACCGAAACCGCAGACGAAAGAGAGCGCCATTGTCAGCCTGGCTGACACGGTCGAGAGCGCCTCGCGCAGTTTGGAGAAACCGACCCCGCAGAAGATCGAATCGCTTGTAAATGAGCTCATCGAGGAGCGCATCACCGATCGACAACTGGACGACTGCGATCTGACATTGGGCGAGCTGAAAGTCATTGCCGAACGTTTCCGGTTCACGCTGTTAATGATGTTGCACAGCCGGATCGCCTATCCCAAGCATGGGGCGAAGACAGGCACGCCGCGAGAGGAAGTCCCCCGTCCGGACGTAATGGCGGCTACGCGGAAGCCTGAAACCGCTCCGCCCGTCTCAGCCGCATAAGTTGGTGGGAGAGACTCCGTCGAGCGGACGAATCTCACCGGAGGATCGACTGGTTCAGCACCAAGCTCTTTGTTCCAATGCGAGCAATCATCTGCGTACGCGCGGTCGTATGGGTCTCTTGGTCTCGAACCTCTTTGGTCAAGACGATGCTTCGCTCGCGGAGGAGCCAAACCGCAACATCCCACTTAATATTGTACGTGAATGGCTTTGGCGTGTGGTAGTAAAGCACGGTGCGTAAATGCTGCCCATCGCCAGCTAGGATGCCGAAGACATATGCATCTGCGATATGGGCCATTCGCATGATCGGCGACGGCCAGAAATTGTGAATCTGGGGACCACTTAGCGTCGATCCAACGTTGATTGGAAATAGGAGGACACCCTTCCGATCAAGCCGCGTTCGACGTACAAAAAGCTTCATGCCCGAACCGTCTGCATAATTAGCAGTTGCATAGGCTTCGAACTGCCTGTTTGGGGAGGGGAAGCGTTCGTCAGCACTGGCGTGAGCAGTCAACGCGATGAGAAGTGTCGTGACTGTTCTCAAAGCTCTGTGAGTTAAGCTTTCAACTCGTACCGCGGGCGAACAATCCGTTGCTCAGCAGACTCTAGCCTCGCGATTCACAAGTCCGGCGGTCGAGCGCGCGGTTCACGATCTTTTGCCGTGGCGGTGCTCGGGACGGTGACGAATGGTCCGCCTTCCAGCGGCGTGACTTTTGTGAAAGCAACATCTGGCATTTCGCTCGGCAACCCCTGGAGCGGAAAATCTTTTCGCAGCGGGAAGAAGGGATAACCGTCCCACATCAGGATGCGGCGCAGATCGGGATGCCCGTTAAAATTGATTCCCATCATGTCGTAAATCTCGCGCTCGTGCCAGTTCGCCGTCGGCCAGATATCGGAAACCGAATCGACGGCGCCAACATCTTCCGAGAGACGCAGTTTCAAGCGTAGATGAGCCGCGTGCGGCATCGAATACAACTCATAAACAATCTCGAAGCGCGGTTCCTCGCCGAAATTGTCGGTGCTCGTGACGTCGAGCAGATAATCGAACGCAAGTTGGTCGCGGCAGAATTTTGCGATTTCGCGAAGATCGCTTGCCGCAATCGTGTAAGTCGTTTCGTCTCGAAATTCGGTCTTACGTTGAATCTTCTCGCCAAATGATTTGTTCAACACAGCGAACGCTTCTTCGCGAGTCATGATAACGCTTCCTCGAGTTTCTCGACCAGCTCCGGCTTCTGTTTCGTAAAAGAGCGCTCGCAGGTGATCTTCTCCTGCAACTTCATGAGGCCCGCCAGCAACGCTTCCGGGCGCGGGGGACAGCCAGAAATATAAACATCAACCGGAAGAAGCTGATCTATCCCTTGGAGAACGGCGTAAGAGCGATACATGCCGCCGGTCGAGGCGCACGCTCCCATGGCGATCACCCATTTTGGTTCCGGCATTTGCTCGTAAATTCTTTTCACTGCCAGCGCCATTTTGTAAGTCACGGTGCCGGCAACGATCATCACATCGCATTGTCGCGGCGAGAAACGCATTACTTCTGCGCCGAAGCGCGCGATATCGAACCGCGAGGCAGCCGTCGCCATCAACTCGATTGCGCAACAAGCAAGCCCCATCGGCATCGGCCAAAGCGAATTTTTTCGTACCCAATTGAGGGCCGCATCAAACCGCGTAAAAATCACATTGCCCTCGATCTTCGAATCGTAAGCCGTAGCGTGTGTTTCGGGCATAAGTAACGTTAGGACGACGGCACACTCGCGCAAGATCGATCCGCCTTCGCCAAAGGCCACCGTTGCGGCAATAGCCTCTCAATAGTATAGAAGCGCTCTTCATCATGAATATAGACAATATAGACACTGCACAATCTCACGGCCACCTGATCGCCCCGCATGGCGGCGAACTGGTCGACCTTAAGCTCGACGCGGAAAACACCGCCGAGCTCAAAGCGCGCTCCAGAGATTTTCCCTCCTGGGACCTGACCAGTCGGCAGATTCGCGATCTCGAGCTTCTGCTGAGTGGCGGGTTCTCACCGCTGCGCGGTTTCATGAATCGCGACGATTATGAGTGCGTCTGCCATGAGATGAAATTGAGCAACGGTCTGGTTTGGCCGATCCCGATTACCCTCGATGTCCCGGAGGAGTTTGCGAAATCGCTCAAACCTGGGAGCAGCAAGGTGGCGCTGCGAGATTCCGAAGGCGTGATGCTCGCGGTATTGTGTGTGGAGGATGTCTGGCAGCCTGATCGCAAGGCTGAAGCGCAAGCTGTTCTGGGAAGCACCAGCACAGTGCATCCCGGTGTCGATTATCTTCTGAACAGGGGACACGGCTGGTACGTGGGTGGACGCGTGGAAGGTTTGCAACTGCCCACCCATTACGATTTCCGGCCCCTTCGGCTCACACCGTCGGATCTGCGCGCGGAGTTCGTCCGTCTGGGCTGGCGCCGGATCGTTGGATTCCAGACGCGCAACCCAATGCATCGCGCGCACGTAGAATTGACGTTTCGCGCCGCGAGCCAGGTCGAAGCCAGTCTTCTGATTCATCCGTCC
>JBKOWV010000107.1:0-2577 GCA_046724585.1 Verrucomicrobiota bacterium | reverse complement strand
CGCATCGATGCCTCGGCCTCGGCGCGACCGATCATGCCGAAGTTCACTTGTAGCGAGGCAGATTCGAAGCCGCCGACACTGCGGTGATAGCTGTCGATGGAGCGGCGAATCTCCTCCGGCGTTCCGATCCAAGCCAAGCCTTTGTCGACCTGCGACTCGAACGTCTCTCGCGACAGGCCTTCAATCATCTTCTGATAGTTGGGATAATCGCGCGAGGATACGCCGGACATCCAGCCCGACGCCGCGTCCACGATCGATTTGAGATACTGATTGAGCGGCACCCGCGCGACGGCGGCGGCCTCGGCCGTGGTCTCCGCACAATACATGTGGAACGCCAGCATCACCTTGCTGCGGCCGGCATGCCCAGCCGCCGTCCAGGCATCGCGATAGGATTGGAGCAGGCCCGCCATGTGCGCGCCTCCCAGCGGGATGCCCATGATGTAATGTCCAAGCGTGCCCGCCGTCTCGAACGTTTCCCTGGTGGAAAGCGCCGCGATCCAGAACGGGGGTCTCGGCTTCTGCGTCGGACGCGGCAGCGATGTTACGTTTTCGAAGCTGTGGAAGCGGCCCCGGGCCGTGACGTTTTCCTCCTCGAGCAAGCGGCGGACCTGTTCGAGTCCCTCCTCGAAGCGGGCGCGGCTCTCGTCCATCGAGATGCCGAAGCGGGCAAACTCGTGCGGCAAGAAGGCGCGGGCAAATCCGACCTCGAGACGGCCGCCGGAAATCGCGTCCACCATCCCGATCTGCCCCGCGAGCTTGAGCGGGTTGTTGAACACCGGCAGCACCGCGCCGGTGATCAGCCGCGTGGAGCGCGTGAGCGCCGCCGCGGCGCTGAGGAAGATCAGCGGATCGGGACTGTAGCCGCCGTAGGACAGAAAATAGTGCTCGACCGTGCGTACATTGGTGAAGCCCAGCTGCTCGGCAAGTTGCGTGAGCTCGAGTGCCTCGCGCCAATACTGGTCGGCGGGCTTCTGATCAGGACCGACGGCGGGAAAGAACTGAACGCCGAATTCCATCCCTCACCTCATACCTCGTCATGCGCGGGCTTGACCCGCGCATCCATCGTCTTCGCAAGAAGTTTTTTGCAAAGATGATGGATTGCCGGGTCAAGCCCGGCAATGACGGCCTACGGCAGCCGCGCTGACATCACAACTCGACGCCGATCCGGCGATCGACCGAATAGGGCCCTCCGCCCCGCAGCGCGATCGCGAAACAGACGAGACCCCACAGCAGCGTGTATTCGTAGCCGCGGTTGAGCCAGGAAAATCCCGCCTTCCAATAGAGTATCGTGATGATAAGCATTTCGACGGCCGCGGCGGCGGCGAAAAAGCGCGTGAACAGGCCGATGATGAGCGCGATGCCGCCGACGAACTCGATGATCAGTGCCGCCCAAATCCAGGGCAGCGCCGGATCAAATCCCTGTTCGACGAAGGCGCGGATATAGGCCGAGGGCCCACGCGTGACTTTGCCCCAACCGTGCACCAAAAGATTCCAGCCCACCGCGATCCGCACGATCGGCCAGGCGAGCGGGATGGCGACGGCGTAGAACGACTCGAGGCCGGGAATCAGAAGCTTGGTTTCGTGTTTGGGCTGGGACTCGGTGTGTGTCACGGGTTCTCCTCCCTGATGCAGTGGCGCCGCGCACTCGGTGCGCTCCCTCTCCCCGTTGGGGAGAGGGTTGAGGTGAGGGGGTTCGAGACCTATCGGTAGACTTTAACCCCTCACCCCATCCCTCTCCCAGCCGAAGTCGGATTCATCCGACTTCGGCCGGCTCAATGTGCCGAACTCGGGTAAACCCGAGTTCGGTGGGAGAGGGAGCCCACCGCGTCCGCGGCGTCGTGATCGTTCCATCAACATAGACCTCAAGCGCTCACATCGCCGTTCCCTCATCGCAGCTTTGCGGCGCGATGGATGGCTGCGCGAATGCGAACATAGGTCGCGCAGCGACACAGATTGGTCATCTCCCGATCGATGTCGGCATCGCTCGGATTCGGGTGTTGGCTGAGAAGCGCTGCTGCCGCCATGATCATGCCGGACTGGCAGTAGCCGCATTGCGGCACGTCCAGCTCGGTCCAGGCTTTCTGCACGGGATGATCGCCGTTGCTGGACAAACCCTCGATGGTCGTGACCTGCCCGCCCTGCGCCATCATGACCGGCATGACGCAGGTCCGCATCGCAGCCCCATCGACATGCATGGTGCAGGCGCCGCAGATGCCGATGCCGCAGCCGAATTTGCTTCCGGTCAGGTTCAAATGCTCGCGCACGACCCATAGCAGCGGGACCTCCTCCGGCCCGTCGAATTCGGCCGGCATTCCGTTCACGAAGAATTTCACCGACATCTCGGGCAACCTTTCAGGCGTTGGAGCGGAAAGCATCTTCCGGGAATGGCATCACGTCGAGCCGACGCCCGGTCGCGTGGAGCAAGGCCTGCGCCAGCGCGGGAGCAACCGGCGCCAAGACCACTTCACCGAAACCCTGCGGCGGACGATCGCTGGGCAGCACGATTGGGACGATCTCCGGCATCTCATCGATGCGCAGCAGCTGATAGTCGAAGAAGTTGCTCTGGTCGGTACCGCC
>JBKOWV010000091.1:0-5121 GCA_046724585.1 Verrucomicrobiota bacterium | reverse complement strand
TGTTTCAGCATCTGCCGGTAGCGGAGCTCGAAGATGTAAAGCGGAAGCAGCGCGTGTGGAAAAAGCAAAGCGCCGGGCAAAGGCATGACTGGCAATTGCTCGGGCAAAATTACAGATGCGGTCATATCGTAGCCCCTCCCTTTTTTTACGATATCTGCGCTAACAAAAGATCAACCAGTCCCAGTCAGCACAGTCAAAATACTCTCGTGCGCGAACCAATCCCGAATGCGCGAAGTTGTTCGAGCGACATTTGGCCTTCGATCTCGCTCGCCGCGGCGACTGAGCCGTAGACAAGGGCCGAGCCGCGATAAGCGAGCAGAACGCGCGAAATCGCGCCAAGTTTGCCAATTCCCATCGCGCTCACGGACAGATCAGGATCTTTCTTCGTGATGAAATCGAGCAATCGCGCGAGTTGCGCTGGTGTGTCGGTGCGCGTTGCAACCTTGAAAATATCTGCGCCAAGCGATTTCGCCCTGTGCGCTTTGACCTGCAAGCCACGCAAATTTGGTGTGGCTTTGAGGTCATGAAACGAAAGGATGCGCTGCACATTTTTCTTTTGCGCTAATTTGCATAGCGAGTGGAAAGCAGCCGCGGAGCGTAATTCGACATCAATATACCGGGCACGGGGTAAGAATCGAGAGAGCAGATTGCGTCGATGACGGAGGTTCAATTTATTTGCACCGCCTTCCTGCGGATGCCGCGCAGTGATAATGAGTGGCGCCCGTAGTCGCGATATTTTTTCTTCCAGTTCGTCCAATCCGGCGGCTGCCAGACCCACGAGATGATCCAGCCGCAGTTCAAACAAATCCGGCGGTTTACGCATTCGAATGGCAAAGTCCAGGTCGGCGCGCGACCTGATTACGCCCACCAGGTGAGGAAGCAGGCGGCGATCGTTAGCCGATCGGCGCGGTGTCATAATATATAGATTTTATATAGATTTCGCGATCGCTGCTCAGCAAAGGAACGCGGCACACTATACTTATAGAATAAAGAATAAAGAAAGGCGCGGGTAGCGTCGCTGATCCTTTTCTATTCGCCATCAAACAACACCTATATTCGCCCATTTTAGGCCATGCTTACAAACACGGACAGGTCGCATCCCGATATGCCGCACAAAACGGGTGCCGAAACCGAGCACTCGGCGCACGTTATGATTGACTTTGCGAATTTCGAGCCGCCGAATTGTCCAGGGACAGTCAACGAAGAAATTTTGAGAGGATTGTGAAATTGAGAAATGCCGATGAGCCCAACAGTAACCGTATGCGGATGTTAGACCCTCAGCTGCACCGGTCGCCAGATTTGGTGCGCGTTGTGATTTTTTCAAGTATTCTCTTCCTTTCCGGAATCGGTGCGCTCATTTTTGAAACCCTCTGGCTCCGGCTGAGCGGCTTGGCGTTCGGAAACTCGGTGTGGTCCGCGGCCTTAATTCTCTCCAGCTTTATGGCAGGTCTGGCGTTGGGAAATGCCATAGCAGCGTCATCGAAATTGCGGCGAGTACGGCCGTTGCATCTTTACGCTGCGCTGGAAGTGGCGGTCGCATTCTTTGGCTGCACAATCGTGTTTGGTCTGCCGCTGCTCGGCGGTTGGATGCGTCCGGTTTTTCAAATGCTGTGGAGCCAGCACGCGGTGCTTCTCGGTTTGCGTTTTGTCCTGTCATTTCTGATCCTGTTGGTGCCAACGACGTCCATGGGCCTGACGCTGCCCGTACTGATGGAGGATCCACTGCTGCGGCGAACCAATTTCGGGCGTGCCATCGGCCTTCTTTATGGTTGCAACACCCTGGGGGCCGTGGCTGGTGCTGTGCTGGGTGAAGCGTTTCTAATCGAGGCGTTTGGGCTTCGCGGTACCGCTCTGGCTGCAGGCTTGGTGAGCTGCATGGCCGCAACCATAGCCTTGCTTGTGGCAAGGAAGGGTGCTGCTGCCACGGCTGAGCTTATTCCAGAGCGAGTAATTCCTCTGCGCTTTAAAATAACTTACCGCCCTCCATGGCGTCTGCTTTTCGTCAGCTTGGGGACTGGCGCCATCCTTCTTTGTCTCGAGGTGGTTTGGTTCCGCTTTTTGCGCTTGTATGTCGCTTCATCCTCGACAGCCTTCGCCGTTATGCTTGCGGTTGTCCTGGCGGGCATCGGGTTGGGCGGCGTTGTCGCTGGCGCGATTCACCGCCAGGTCACGCGACTGAACCATTGGCTCCCTGTTCTCTTACTGCTGGCGGCAATTGCGACGCTTCTCTCATACCTATTTTTTCCAGGGGCGGCGGTTCAAACGCCCGCCGGTCCAATTAACCTTGCTTACTGGCCGCAGATCGCGCTGTTGTCGCTCGCCTTAATGTTCCCGGTCGCGTTTCTGTCGGGGTTGCTGTTTCCAGCAATTGTCGCACGCGTTCAAACTAGCGTGGGCGACCGAATGAATAGCACTGGCCTTACGACTCTGTTCAATACAACCGGAGCGGCGGCTGGCCCGCTACTTGCAAGTTTCGTGCTGTTGCCAGCCGTCGGTTTTCAATGGAGCCTCACATTCTGCGCCGCGGGTTATGCTCTGCTCAGCGTCCTTGTGAGCGAACGATCGAGTTGGTCCTTTCGGCGACCAGTCGGCTTAATCATCATGGGGCTCTCTACGATCCTGATTCTTATTCTCGTAATTTTTCCATATCATCGCGACGAAACGCATTTCGCCCATGCGAGACATTTTCGTGGCCATTTGGTCAAAAAGGTCGAGGGACCGTCCGGCACATATCAGTTGCTGCGGCACGATCTTTTCGGCGAACCGTATCATTACCAGCTCTTGACAAACGCGTTCTCGATGTCGGGCACAGCCCCGCACAATCAGCGTTACATGAGATTGTTCGCATATCTTCCGTTGGCTTTTCGCCCGGAATCAGAGGACGTGCTGCTTCTCTGCTATGGCTGCGGAGTGACGGCCGATGCATTTCTTCACGAGTCGCACCTTAAACGGCTAGACGTTGTAGACATCTCAAAGGAGGTATTTCGCCTCGCTGATTTCTACTCCGGCATTAACTACTCCAATCCGTTGCGCGATCCTCGGGTGACCGCGTTCGTTCAAGATGGCCGCTTCTTCCTTCAAGCTAGCCCGCGGCAGTATGACATTATTTCGGGAGAACCACCACCGCCCAAGGTGGCTGGTTCGGTCAATCTGTATACGGAGGAGTTTTTCTCCCTCATCCACAGTCGGTTGAAGGAAGGCGGAATCGCGACCTTTTGGCTTCCCATTAACCAGCTCAAAGTGGACGAAGCGAAAGCAATTCTTCGCGCATTTCATAATGCGTTCTCCAACGCGTCGGTTTGGGCCAGTGCAGATGAGCAATGGATCATGATGGGAATTAGAGGCACTGGCCGCGGAGTCAAAGAAGAGGAGATCGGGCGCTTGTGGAGCGACCCAGCCAGTGGCGCAGACTTGACGCGTATCGGTATAGAAGTTCCGCAACAACTGGGCGCGCTTTTCCTGATGGATCGCGACGAGATCGATCGCATCACGCATGATATACCGCCGTTGACAGATTCTTATCCGAAGCGCCTGTCCGATGCACCCTGGGATGAACAAGCGAGCCAGCGCTTCGCTCGGTCCTACATGGAAGCCTCGTCCGCCGTGCATCGTTTCCTTTGGTCTCCATTGATCAACAGGATTTGGCCCGAGAAGCTGAACGAATCGCTTGAGTCGTGCTTTATCGCTCGCGATACACGCTATCTTTGTGGAATAGTTGCGAGTTGCAACAAGTTCGCTGAGCTTGATTTTTACCTCCGCCATTCGCCGTTGCGAACGCCAGTATTGGAGGTCTTCGATAGCGATGAATTCCGGCTCTCCATCGCAGAAACGGTAGCCCGCAAGTCGGAAAAGCCGCCCGCCGAAATAATGCTAGATTTGATTGCGGGCGCGTTGGCGCGGCGGGATGTCAGCGAAGCGATTCGACTATTGGAGATGGAGACAAATCGAGGATCGACACGGGTCACTGATATGTTGCTGCTCACATATCTCTACTGCTTAAACGGCGATGTCGACAAAGCGGAAAAACTGGTTGCCGACAATGCCGGATCAATCAAGAGAGATGGGTTCATCGATTGGCTGTGGGAAAAGCTGCGGGCTGATTTCGGATTTCGTCCGCCGACATGACGAGACTCTACAGGTGATCTCAAAAATATTGGGCCGGCTGTATAGCCGCGGTGCTGCGCGCGCGCGCGCGCTTTACTTAAGGCGGGGCCACAACGCCAGTCTTCATGAGACGGCCTTATCAAACATCAAATGTGCAGGGCTCCGCTCATCTCGCGAAAAATGCCGGTAAGAAACCAGCCACGAACGCCGTTCAAAACGGTGTTTTTAAAAGTGAAAAAAGCTTGTCAGGGTTTTAGCGCTTTCGTGGTCGCTGGTCTGCAAAAAGAAACGCGGTACACTATATGTAGAAGATAGAAAGGCGCGGCGAACGGTCGTTGATCTGTTCCTATCCCTGCGGTTCGCGGCGGGAAAGCATTCTCTCAACGTACTTGGCCAGGATGTCGAACTCGAGGTTCAGTAAATCGCCGGCTTTAGCCCGATCGAGATTCGTGTGGCCTTTTGTGTGAGGGATAATCCAGACGACGAAGCTTTCCGGAAGGACTTCAGCGACCGTAAGGCTGATGCCGTTCATTGCGATTGAACCTTTACTGACGACGTAATGTGCGAACTCAGCAGGTAGCCGAACTTCCAAGCGATGGTCGCCCGCGCGCTCTTCAAAAGCCAAAATCGCCGAAGTGCAGTCGATGTGACCCTGGATAAAATGTCCGCCAACGCGCCCGTCTGCCGAAAGGGCCCGCTCGAGATTTACCGGAGTGTCGGGCCGCAGTGCTTTTAGATTGGTACGAGCAGTTGTTTCCTCGAGAAGGTCGAAAGTGAGCCGATCTCCGCGCTGCGAACCTAACGTCAGGCAACACCCATTCACGGCCACGCTGTCGCCGGTACGTATTTTTTTCGCGATGCGCGGCGCGGCAATTTGCAATTGTGTGCCGCGATCCTCGGCGCGGAGCGCCATTACGGTGCCGACTTCTTCGATCAGGCCGGTGAACATGACGAGCCATTTCTTAGACCAGATTTATGAAATGACGAAGCACGAATCTCGAATGACCCGCCTTCGGT
>JBKOWV010000122.1:0-12341 GCA_046724585.1 Verrucomicrobiota bacterium | reverse complement strand
GTTCCCGATCAGGACATGATGCTCGATGCCGAAGTGCCGCGCCGACGCCTGGGCGATACTTGATTCATCATATTCCCTTTCTGAGAACCCAATCGTGAAAGCCTGCACCTTTTGTCCGAGACCGCGCACCAACCGCGCCAGGAGTGCGTTCGAATCGATTCCGCCGCTCAAGAGCAAACCGAGCGGAACGTCGCTGCGCAGACGCAGGCGGAGACTTTCATCCAGTTTTGCCCGAACTTGATCGAGCGCTTCGCGATAACCGCATTGAACCTTTGGAGCGCCGCGAAAAGACCAATAACGCTGCACCTTCGTTTCTCCGGCGTGCCAGATCAGATAATGAGCGGGCGGCAGTCTTTTGATTTGTCTGACCATGGTTTGCGATCCCGGAACGAAGCCGAGCAGCAAATAAGCAGCCAGCGCGCTGGGATTGATTTCCCACGACACAAGGTTCTGATCGAAGAGTGGGGCCAGTTCCGAACAGAAATACAGTTCCCTCCCGGTAGTGAGGTAATTAAGCGGCTTCTTGCCCAATCGATCTCGCGCGAGGAAAAGCGTCTTCTTGCGGGAATCCCAAAGCGCAAAAGCGAACATTCCGCGCAGGAAACGGAGCATGTCGATGCCGTGCTCCTCGTAGAGATGGACAAGCGTTTCGGTATCTCCGTGCGTTTTCAGACGATGCCCGCGTTCTTCCAAGCCAGCGCGCAACTCCAGGTAATTATAAATCGCGCCGTTGAAGACGACATGGACCGTTTCGTCTTCGTTAGAAATTGGCTGGCGGCTCCCGGCCAGGTCGATGATGCTGAGCCGCCGAATCGCCAAACCAACTCCTGGTTCCGCGAAGTAGCCTTCGTCATCCGGCCCGCGGTGCCGCAACGCCTGCGCCACTTCGCGAAGGAACGGCCAACGATCAGGCCCGTCCGCCGAAGTGACGTAACCAGCAATCCCACACACGAAGTGCCTTTTAGCGTTGGACGCCTGTAACGGGAAGCTGAATCCACGCGAGGTGGGATGGCTTGCCAACGCAGCGACGCGCGTTAAATTGTTCCCCCTCCAAAAGAAAATGGGGGCGTACTGGCTTCGACTCATCGTTGGAAGCGCGGGCGGCATGTCGAGGATGGTTCGTTGGCCTCGTTAAAAACCGAACCAAAACAAATAAACGCAGATCACGAAGGTCTCGCTCTCGCGGCTTAATTGACCGCGACGTTTGGCGTCGGACGCCTGCTATGGCGACAAACGTGGACAGCAGGCTGGCAAATCGGCGGAGCGACCGCGTCGGTTTGTGAATCGATTTCGCGGACGCTCGGGAGCCGGCAGTGTGCCGGCGCAACGTTCGGCTCCTTAAAACTTTTCACCGGATAAGCATGTAGATGTTTGCGTGGATAGCGACGAGGACAGGGGTTCAACTCCCCTCGCCTCCATCTTTATAGTTAAATCGACACTCAAAAACCGCAAACTGACAACGGGACTGACAACACGTCTAAAGTTGTGCGCCGATGTCGGGATGATACCGCCCTCGCCTAACCAAGGATCGCACTAGAATCGGCGATTCCTGAAGGCTTTACGGCTCACGGCGCTTTATGATTGAATCCAGCCCGGCCAATGAAAACTGGACGAGGCAAATATCTAACTAAACAGGCGGGTGAATATTTGATCGCCGCCGAATTATCACGGCGCGGCTATATCGCGACGACGTTTACCGGCAACGTTCCCGATTACGACATTATCGCCGTGGACGACTGCGGGGGTCATGTGGTCGTGTAAGTAAAGGCAATCGCAGGCGAGTCATGGCAGTTCAACGCAAAAAACTTCGCGGACATCGAGATGCAAGGTCAAAAACAGATCGTCCGTTGCGAACAAAAAGAGCCGTATCCCAATCTGGTCTGTGTCCTCGTGCAAGTCGCCCGCGCAGACTCCGGCGCGCAGGATCGCTTTTATATTTTGCCGTGGCGCGATCTTTGTCGAGTGATGGTTGAGGGTCACAAAAAGTATCTCGCAAAACACGGTGGCATTCGGCCTCGAAGGCCTGAATCAATGCACCAGCAGCTTCATCCGTCGCAGATTAAAGGGTGGGAAGGCAAGTGGGAGATTCTGAGGAAATCCGTTCGGCCAGTACAATCGGAATTGACTCCGCGATGATGCGCCGCCCATTGTCGCCTTAGAGTCGTTTTTGATTGCCTGGCGGCTTGCGAGTCAAAAACATTCCATCGAGCATTCCTGCACGTTTTTAGATGAATGCGGCTGACTTTGACGAGTTGAGCGAAGCGGAGAAAAAACATTTCTACCAATGCAGCCGGTGTGGAGAAATGGTTGATATGCGGCAACTGGATGATGTGCTGTTTCATGAGACCGATCACAAGCCGCGCTCGGATATTCAATACGGCGGGATCGGTCAGAATCGAGGAATGAACGCGCACGTTTACGAAGCCCGACTCCGCAAAGATGATCGCGGCGTCGATCTGATTTCCGATGCGCTGCCCTTCGGTCGCCTGTGGTACGGCGAGCCGGACGCCATCAGCAATGCAATCGGCTACGCGAAGTTTTTGAGCCGCTTACGTGATGCCGTGATCCGCGTTTACGATGCAGCGGGCAACGTGATCGAGACGCACGAGCACGCGGGCGAATTCAAGCAACCGTGGATCCCAGCGGCCTGCATAGTCCGCGCGTTTTAAACGGCTCTGGCGTGACAGCTTTTCACCTTGCCCAAATCGAGCGATTCGGGCTTGTGGTGGACAGAAGCCACCATTTAAAAGCAGAAGCCATGCTATGAGTCGCATCGTCGAGACAACAGGCGTCGGTCATCCCACCAAGCACGCTCTCAAGATCGGCCGGGTCGGAATGTGCCGTTATGCCAAAGAGTTCTATCATGCGGCAGTAAGACGGGTTCGGTGCCGGTACGCGCGCATCTCCTTGGCCATGCATTAGAGCTCTACCTGAAGACGTACCTCCTGAATTGCGGCATGAAACTCACACCGTTGACAAGGCGGCCTTACGGCCATGACATCGCACGCCTTTTGGACGAGTGCATCAGGCATGGCATTGAGAAGGATTTTAGAATTTCACCAGAGTTAAGAACAGACATCCGTCGCTTTAGCTTTGTGTATGCGTCGAAGGGCTTGGAGTACTTCTCGCTGACATTTCTTTTTATCCCTCCTAAGCTCTCTCGGATGGGTCGGATTCAGCGTTTTGTTGCTCAGCTCGATGGAAGGATGCTTAAGAATGTTCAAACCTGCACCTAACCCGGCGATGCAGCCGACGGCTAAAATGCACGTTTACGAAGTCCGCCCGCGCAAAGATAAACGCGGTGTCGATCTGATTTCCGATGTGCTGCCCTTCGGTCGCCTATGATACGATGAGCCCGACGCAATCAGTAACGCAATCGGCTACGCGAAGTTTTACAGCCGTTCACATGATGTCGTGATTAGCGTTTACGATGACGCTGGCAAACTGATTGAAGTACACGGACACAAAGGCGATTTTAAGAACCATGACCGTCCTTATTCCGCTGATTGTCGCTGCCGCATTGGGCCTCGCATTCGCCGCATACAAATACCCTGTAGCCTATCGCGTGATGTTCATCTTCGCCGTCCCAGTTCTAGTGGTGGGCGGCTTCCTCGTTCTCGCGATAAAGATTGGTGATCTCAATGCCAGCATAAAGTCAATTTACAACGAGTTGCAGTACATCCAAAAAGATGTCATCTCCGATCAGTTGGCTTACCAAATAAGAAGGTTGTACGCAGGTCGCCAATTTCTTAAGGTATTCCTCATTTACTACATTTCTGGATTCTCTTACCTCGTATTTTTGATGTTTCTACCAGACCTTTTCGATCTAGCCAAAGGTCGCCGCCGTACCCCTACGTGAAGGTGGATTCGCGCGTCCGCGGTCCAATCGAATGCTGATTGCCGACCGGCAGCCTCACTGATTGGTCATCGCCGCTTGCGGTGCAGCTTTGCTCATTTTCAGCTGTGCGCTGACTTTCTGTAGGCCCACCGTAAGCGCTTCAATTTGCTTTTGCTGGCGCGCGATGGTCGCTTCCTGTTCCTCGTTCTTGCGGTGCTCTTTGAGGAACTCGTTGAGCAACATCGCGTTCACTGCGTCGTAGCGCACGGTGTAAACCTCGCCTTTGGCATCGCGAGCTACCAGGTCGGGGTTCACTTTTTCCACTTCCTCGGCCACGAGGCCGAACTGCGTGATGCCCTCCGGGTCGAGCTCCTTTTTGTAATGGAAAGTGACTGGTTTGAGTGCCAGGAGGGATTCGCTCGCGTTGTCCATGGGCTTGATCTCCTCCTTGAAACGCTGCGATGAGACTATCGTGCCAAGGTGACCATTGGCGTCTACGATAACTGGTACACCCCCTGGAACGGTGACCCCGCTGATACCGGCGATAAAGGTAGCCATCTGAAAGTCGCTCCTGCCGATACGGATGGTGTTGGACTCGGCCGGATTACCTGAAACAAAATTGCCGATATTGATATTGTTATCACCTGTGGTGAGATTTGCCCCAGCGCTAACCCCCACTGCGATGTTCTCGCTGCCGGTGGTGTTGTTACCGAGCGCGCCAGCACCAACGGCCGTGTTATCGTCGCCTTGTGTGTTGTCGGCGAGAGCACTGAGACCACTAGCCGTATTAAATCTGCCGGTGGTGTTGCTAAAGAGCGCACCACCGCCATTGGCGGTGTTTTCGCTGCCGGTGGTGTTTTTATAGAGCGCAGCAAAACCAGTGGCTGTGTTGTTATCGGCTTCGGTGTTGAAATTGAGCGCAGAATAACCGTTGGCAGTGTTGGAGGTGCCGCTGGTGTTGTGCGCGAGGGCGTAAGCGCCAGTGGCGCTGTTAAAAAACCCAGTCGTGCTGCTAAAGAGCGAATAAACGCCCGTGGCGGTGTTGAAACCGCCGCTGGTATCGCTAAAGAGGGCCCGAAGACCGGTCGCCGTATTTTGGTTGCCGGCAGTGAGGTGGTTAAGCGCTTCGAACCCAGTGCCGGTGTTCCAGATCCCAGTCGTGCGGCTCACCAGCACCCCAATACCTTCCCCATTGTTGCCGCCGGCTATGGCGCCGTCTGTGTCGGGACCCACCGCTTGCGCCATCGGTGCAAGCCCAAAACAGATAAACAGGAGCGCTATGAGACGAATTAATTTTGATTTCTGATGCATATTTTGATTTTTCCTTTTTCCCCCGGTTGGATTGACCCTCGCGACTGCAATTCTGAAACAGAGGAAGAAGCTGCCGGGAAGCGGCTTCCTGCCCTGACCCCGGTTCCAGACGCCGACGAGTTTGAAGAAACCCGACAGCTCGTCAAGCCAATTCGCTGCTCGTTAGGGTCGCCGATTCAAGTTCGAGAAACGCAGTCAACTTTTCATCCGCACGGACAACGAAACGCTTTCCGTCGTCGCGATGTGAAGGTAACAACGCTGTTACTTTATTCCGCTTTACAGGACTGACAATTATCCGTGTTGTGTCTCATCAAGGAGCACACCATGAAAACCAGAAATGATTGGCTAATGTTAGCGACAGTTACTTCATCTCGAAAGGAGAGGTTGACCATGAGGCGATTCGCGATGTGGACTTCGGGCCTCACTTGGGCCCTGGTGCTGATGACGATTCCTTCTGTCCCAGTGGCTGCGGGCCCAACGACGGCGGCGCGCTGGTCGGTCGCGGTTTCCACCGCTCCCCAGTTGCCCCAAGACGTGTGGTTCGCCGCGATGGGCAACAATGTCGATGGTTGGCAAGGGGGCGGCTCGATCTGCATCAACAATCTCGCCCAAGGGATCGAGGGAGGCGAACAGCTCACGTTCCTGCTCGATCCTGTGGAAGGGGGCATCTTCGGGGTGGACGGCAGCCCCGTGCCCGCAGGGACCTACACCTTCCCCGGCACAGAGTTGCCGGACCGCGACTACACCGTGACGGTAGGCACAACCTACTATGTAATCCTGGACGCGTTCGTCGTACAGTCCAAGCTGCCCGACTTCCTCGAAGTCGGCGACACGGTCCAGCTGATGTTCATGTGGGATTTCGCGCCGGGCCGAACGGATCGGGAGATGGTGCTGTGGATCGACTTCGGGGGTGGCTTCGCGCCCTTCCTGAACGAAGGGACCCTGATGGCCAACGTGCGGCTGCATCCTTGACCTGGGAGCATCGTCGTCTCCCAAGGAACTCCCGCATTGTGGAGCCGAGTGAGCGGCAGTCTTTGAATGAGCAGGGGGCTGTCTGAGGCGCGTGGAGTAGGGCCGGGACATTCTGGATAAGCGTGCCTAACAAAAGCGCCCGAAACAGTCAATGAAGACTAGCTGACGTTAGCGCTCACGTCACATCGCTCGATTCGTCTCGTCGAACGTAATCATGCGTTCGGACACTGGCGCTTAAATCGAGAATAGGGATCTCGCCGGAGCGATAGCTCGCACGGCACCTTGCCTGGCCTACAAAGCGAAAGTCAAATAAATGCGCAACCTACGAAGTGCCACCGGGCCCCGTAGAAGATGCTTCAAGAGGGGAGCCGATGTTTGCCACCTTCATAACTCTCATTCTTCAAAAGATCCGTTCACCGGGAAAGTTTTTCGAACGCGCTGATCGCTAAAGGATCGGCACATACGGTGAGCCGCTAACGCATCGAAGCGCAGATCGCAGATTCGAGTTGCACGAACACAGTAAACTTTTCATCGGCACACAATGAACCGCTTTCCGTCATCGCGGTGCGCGTCTGTAATCCAGATCGTCCGCCCGTTGGAATCCACAGCTGACCGAAATCGCGCAAGGTTCACGGGCGCTTTTCCCCGCAGAGTTTTTGGAAAGCCGGATCGGCGCGCAAAGGATCCCAGAGCGGATCGAGCCGTAACAGTGCTGGTGTAACAGGCGTTCGGCCGCAAACCCAGCCCTTGTATGGGGTTTGTAACAACCACGTGAGAGTTGAGATCGCGCGGCTATTTTCTCCGACCATCGTCTGAATTAGCGCCAGGTTTTCTTCGAAGCCAGGTCCGGCCACTCGATCCTTAGCGCTCGGCAGAAGCATGGTTGCACGTTCCGCTTCCTTTAGGGCTGAGTCCTTCTCCCCGAGCGCCGCATCAGCCAAGGACAGCACTGCCGCAAACAAGGCATTGTCTGGTTCATTTTTGCAGAGTGGCTCCAGCGTCTTGCGCGCCTGTTCAGCGGTGACTTTTGCCCCAGCGGCGTCACCGCTAAGGCGTTGAGCAAGAGCCAGCAAAACCTGGTTAATGCCCTTGTCGATCTCAGAAACAAAGTGGTACTGAGCCTGTCGGGCTTGCAGCAATTGCACGGCTTCACCGAGATTTCGTTCAAGTCTCAATTGAGTGATCTTGATGAGAAAGGCAGTCGTAGATCGAGTCTGTGCGTTTATTTCTGATAGAACTTTGGCGGCTTCCTCCAAGTTACCCTGGGCCTGGTAGGGGTCGGCCTTGAGCGCCATTAGACCGGGATCGTTTGGGTTAATGTCCAGCGCTCGACCGTAGAGCTTTAGCGCTGTCGGGAATTGCCGAAGCAGCACAAAAGTAAATGCCGCGTCATTCAATAACTCCACGTTCCGCGGATCGAGCGCGAGGGCTTGGTCCAAGTAGGCAATGCTTTCATCCCACTTACCCTCGCGTCGGGCAACCAGGCCGAGAGCAAATGGAACCTCGCTGCTGCCTGGCAACATTTTGTTGACGACGCCGAATGTAGATTTGGCGAGCCCGTAATCACGCAGCACCCAATATTGATAATAACCGAGGCTGAGCAGGGTTTCGGGCGAGTTAGGTTGGAGTTTCTGCGCATTCTCCAAGGCGTCTTTAGCCGCATCGCGCCGAGTGGCAGTCGTATCGGTGTTAAAGTACACACGCGCGTGCGCGCGAGAAAGTTGCGCCCAACCCAGTGCAAAATTTGGATCAAGCTGCACTGCCCGCTCATAAGAACTAATCGCTTCGCGCAGGGGATTGATCGCGTAGCCGAGACGGTCTTCAAAGGCCAGGCCGCGCAAGTATGCATCGTAAGCCTCCGGATTGTTTGTTGGCTTAAGTGCCAAAGCTTGCTCCTCGCGGCCGGTTAGCTTCGCTTGCAACGACTCCGCGATTGCTCGAGCAATCTCGCTCTCGACGCCAAAGATGTCAGTCAACTTTCGATCATAGGTCTCAGCCCAGAGGTGGGAATCGGTTTGGGCGTTGACCAACTGGACATTGACCCGCACCTGATCGGTCGCTTTTTGCACGCTGCCCTCCAGAATATTCGCCACGCCCAGTTGCTTTGCGATTTCGGCGAGATTGCCAGGCTTGCTCTGATACCGCTGCGTCGACGTGCGCGAGATCACTTTTAAATCCGCGATCTTGGCCAGGCGTGTCAGGATCTCCTGTTGGATGCCTTCAGCGAAATAGGCGTTATCCGGATCGCGGCTGAGATTTTCGAACGGAAGCACGGCGATGGATTTCTCCGGGATCGCGGGCTGTGTCGCAGTAGGAGGTTGAGAAACGGTCGAAGCTTTGCGCCAAGGATGCCAGAGCCAGTAACTTCCGACCGCAAGCACACTGATGATCAAACCCACCGCAGCAAGCAGCCAGACCCTGCTAGAAAGACTCGCGGAGGACTTTAACGTCTTTTCAATTACGCCTCCTTTCACTTCAAAAGCCCAGGCGAGAACGAGCGCCACGGGAAAACCGAGCGCAATCACCGTGATAAAGATCGGCAAAATCCACTCGGGCGCGTGGTAGGCGGGCATGATTGTCGCGCTGATCTGGATGACAAGCCAGGCAACCACTGCATAGCCGAGCGCGACGCGATAGACCTTCCGTTCTTTTAATTCGCGGAAGAAGGAGTTCATCTTGGCCTCCGTCGCCTCCCGAGTGTCGCCTATTGAACTCGTCACGTCGAGCCTGCAGTCGGCTACGCCAAGTTTTTCAGCCGCTCGCATGATGCTGTGATTCGCGTTTACGATGACGCGGGCAACGTGATTGAGGCACACGAGCAAGTGGGCAATTTTAGAGAGCATCACGCGCCATCGGACATGAACACCCAGACCAGCTACGACCGGGTAGCGGACGAATACGTCCGCCGCATCTTCGATGAGTTGCAGCACAAGCCACTCGACCGACAGCTTCTCGACCGTTTTGCGGCGAGTGTTCGGGACGTTGGCCTTGTGTGCGATATGGGCTGCGGCCCTGGTCATATTGCGCGGTACCTTCACGAGCAAGGCGTTCAGGTTTGTGGCGTTGACCTGTCAGGGCAGCTCGTGGAACGCGCGCGCTGCCTGACTCCAGGCATCGAGTTCCGACAAGGAGACATGATGGCGTTGTTGGACACGCCCGATGAGACTTGGGCTGGTATTGCTGCCTTTTACTCCATCATACACATTCCACGCACCGACTTGATGCATGCGTTCCGTGAGCTTCGGCGAGTCCTCCGATCCGGTGGTGTATTACTGCTGAGCTTCCACATCGGTGACGACACGATTCATCTCGACGAGTGGTGGGGCCACAAGGTTTGCATTGACTTCTTCTTTTTTCGATCAGCCGAGGTTGCAGGCTACTTAAGGTCGGCGGGTTTTGAGATCGAGGAGATTATCGAGCGGGATCCTTATCCCGAGGTTGAGCACCAGAGCCGACGGGGTTACATTTTCGCCAGACGACCGAAGACAAGCCCGTGAAAATGCCGCCTAATCATGCCAGGCGGTCGCGCTCTGGTTGCAATCGTGGCCCCTCGTGGGCCGAGTCGCTGAGTTGGGCCATTAAGAGGCACGGAGCGCAACCATGCCGATCAAGTGATGGTTCGCCCCGAGGAGCAGCGACGGCGGTCAAACCGATTCCGAATGGGTTCCATAGCGTTACGCCTTACCTCTTCGTCGATGGAGTCGCCAAGCTGCTCGATTTCGTGAAGGCGGCCTTCGACGCCAAAGAGGAAGTCTGTCTGCATCGAGACGATGGCTCAGTTATGCACGCCGTCGTGCGAATCGGCACGCCCTAACACAAAGGCAAAGCTTTACAGCTGCTCACAGGATGCGGTGATTCGCGTTGTCGCGGTCGTCGTCCTGATTATTAACCTGATTCAGGGCAGACGAGGGCTCTAAGCGACACTTTCTTTGGACTTGGGCGCTGCCCTCCTGCGGACCTGAATCTTTGCGGAAGGAAAGCGAGGTCGTTGGGGTGAATCGACTTTCAAGCCATAACCCGCGCCAGAACAAAACCGTCGTATCCTTTGCTCCCCACAGTCTGAATTCCCGTTGCGCTGACGCGCCGATCCGCTGCGATGATCTCCAGCAACCGCCGCATGCCTTGGACGTTGGCGTCATTGCTATTTGAATCCAGCAGGGTGCCTTTGCGCACGACGTTGTCGGCCACGATGAGCGTGCCGGGCCGCGAAAGTTTCATTGCCCACTTAAAATAGTTCGGATAACCGGGCTTGTCCGCATCGATAAAGATAAGGTCAAAAGGCGCCGTCGTTTCCGAGACCAACTGCGCAAGCGCCTCAGAAGCGGGGCCCACGCGAATCGTGACTAGGTTTTCCAGGTTGGCCCGCGCCACATTCTTGCGCGCGACTTTGGCATAGCTTGCTTCCAGTTCAAGAGAAATCAGACAACCCTCCGGCGGCAGCGCGCGCGCCAGCCAGATCGTGCTGTAGCCACCCAGGGTTCCCATTTCCAGTATGCGACGAGCGCCCTGCGTCTGCGCCAATAATTGCAACAACCTTCCCTGATTCGCCGAAACCTGGATCGCGGGTAAACCCGCTTTCGCGCTCGCGCGCAACGCCGACTCAAGCACTGGATCAGATGTCCCGAGAACTTCCGAGAGAAAATCGTCCACCCTGTTCCAGAGTTCTTCGTTCATCTTTGTTGAGACACTGCTCGAGGAGAATCTATGCTCATCTGCCAGCCGTCGGTGTATTCACGTCTCAGCCGATCAGTATACCGCCGAATTACAAATCGCGGTAACTCGGATCCCCGGCAAGAACAACCAGACGGGTATCGGTTTTATAGAGATTTACGGCGAACACTAGTCGTTGATTTCTGCCCACATTCCAAAGGCGCAGCCATAAATCCAATCCAGACGTTCGTCTGATTCGTGGGCTAACCTTTTCTTCGCCGGGCGCCGATACCCCCCGTTGCGCGATCGCCTGCCAGCGCTATATTGTTTTCCCTCAATTTCGGGGGCGTACTGGCTTCGACAAAGAATGAAAATATCCTTCCGTCTCATCCATATTTGCGCCACGGCCACACTTTGCGCAGTAGTGACCACTGCTCCTGCGCAAACAACCGAGAAACAGATCGCGCGGGAACAAGCAGAGTTGGAAAAGAAGCGGGCCGAGCTGGAACGAAAAAGTGCCGAGTTACAGCAGCGAGAAGCGGAGATCCAGCGTGCCAGGGAGGAGCTGCAAAACCAGCAAAGCGGCCGCTCGCTCAGCATGAATTTGTCCGGCGACGTGCTGTTCGATTACGACAAAGCGACGCTCAAGCCAGCAGCAGAAGAGGCGTTGAAGAAAGTGGCCGTCGTGCTGTCGCAATTCCCCGAAAGCATGGTGACAGTGGAAGGCTACACTGATTCCAGAGGCACCAAAGCGTTCAACATGCAGCTCTCGCAGGAGCGGGCGAACGCGGTGAAAGATTGGCTGGTGACAAACGGCAACCTGCCTGCTCCTAACATCACGGCGAGGGGTTTCGGCGAGCAGAACCCAGTCGGGCGAAACACGAATCCGAATGGCAGCGATAATCCAGCGGGGCGTGCGCTAAACCGGCGCGTTTCAATCGTGGTGGAGAAACCAGCGTCCGCAGCCCAACTGGTGACGCCTACGGCGACCGCAACGCCTTAAATTAGCGCCTCATTGCCCGTGTGGCGCATCCACGCGACCTCGATCAGCAGCCACGAGACAACCGCATAAGCGAGCGCAACTTTGTCAACGTTGCGCCGCTTCAGCTCGGAAAAAAGCGAAGGCTTGTCGCTCATCGAATTGCCGGAAAATTCATTTTGGCGACAAACGTTTGGTAGCGTGGATCGTCGCGAAGGTTGCGCAGCAAGGGATCAACCAAGAGACCAAGCATACCCGTGTCATGCGTGTCGAACGAAATTTCCAGCCATTCGAACGCTTTGTCCGTTTCACCGCGAACAGCGTAAACCTGCGCGATTTGATAGGCCAATTTATCGCGACCGGTTGCAATCAATTCGGCTAAAGCGGCGTCCGCGGTCGCTCGATCGCCGCGCGCATAATGCGCGAGCGTGAGCTCGAAACGGCGGTAGCTTTCCTCGGGTTCCAGTTGCGCTTCGCGCAGTGCCGTCTCACTGTCGCCGCGTGCTATCGCGATGAAAACCTGATACCGATGGCCCGACGCCGTCGTCGGCTGCAACTCCACGGCCTTGTGCGCCGCTGCGTTCGCTTCTT
>JBKOWV010000047.1:0-40491 GCA_046724585.1 Verrucomicrobiota bacterium | reverse complement strand
GCGTAGTAGTCCTCCGCCATTTTGTGCAAGGCCGCGACTGCTGCGCTCACTTTCTGATTTTTAAAAGGGCCCTCATTTATTCCCGGCGTGGATTTCGTGATCAGCGCTTTGTTTGAAACGTCCGGGTTGCGCTCAGAAGGGGATTGCGCGTCGGCGATGCCGTAAGCGATGACGAAAAGGAAGAAAGCGCCAGAGAAAACATCTATCCGCTTCACGCCCCGAATGTATTGCTCCGCGCGGAATGGGAAAGCGCAAACGAGCTTTCCTTCAATCATTTTCTTCCAATTCGGCAAGCGTTTGTCGTTTCAGATGTCGTCGCGCTGCTTTCTTGATCGCGCGCCTCTCGGCTGCGATGGCTTGCTTCTCCGCATGGCGTTCTCGCCGCGTTCGTCTTTCAATCGACCTTGGCAAATGGGTGATTTTCGGTCGCTGTGCGCCGACTTTTCGTTCTGTCGGTTTGGCGTACGGATCCATTGCAAAATCTGTTTTCTTCAAGTCGCGGCAACGGGATTCCGGGATAGCCAGGGTCGGCGACCGCCGGCTACAGCTTGCGGATAAGATTCCTCTTACCGCGGCGTGATTCCCTCGGCGAGATCGACGTGGAAGTTTTGTTTCATTTTCAACGCGCCGAAACTCAACTCGGCAGTGTAATCGCCGGCAGGCAGCAGCCGTTTCGGATCGTCGCCACCATACTCGATGCTGACGTCTTTGGTTGGACGCAGATCCCAGTTCAATCGTGTGAAACCGGGCGCGCCGGGCGCCTTCAGGTTGGCCACTGGTTGCCCGGTTGATTTGGTGACCGCAACTTTAATTTCGTCCCCAGTGAATTCCCGCACCCAAACCGTGAACAGCGCGCCCTCCGGCGGATTCGCGCCGCGGTAAACGCCTTTACCATTCCAATCCGCAAAATCCGGTCGAAGATAAGCGCCGATCACCGAGCGAATACTGAACAGATACGCCGGTTTCGACGCAATCTCCGGTATCAGGTCGCGGAATGGCACCGTGTCGTCCAAAATGGCTATGCTTCGGCCGTGCGTCCCAATTACCAGATCGGCCGTGCGCGGATGAATCTGCACATCATCGACGCGCACCGCAGGAACATCGCCGATGCGAATCCAGTGTGTCCCCTGGTCGAAAGACGCGAACAATCCGAAGTGTGTGCCGGCGTAGAGTAACTTGGGATTCACCGGATCTTCGCGCACAACTTCGACCGGCGCGTTCGCTGGAAGATCGCCCATCACCGGCTGCCATGTCTTGCCGAGATCGGCCGTGCGCAGAATTATCGGGCGATCGTCGCCGGCGCGATACGCGCTCGTCGCGACGTAAGCCACGTTTGCATCGGCATGACAGGGTTCGATGCGTGTCACCCATTGCCCGCGCGCGGGCTCCGGTAAGTTATCAGTCAACTCCGTCCATTTACCGCCATCATTTTCTGTGACCCAAAGGCGACCGTCATCGGTTCCTGCCCATAACAATCCGGCGCGTTTCGGCGATTCCGCTAGTGAATAAATGACGCCGTAATTTTCCGCGCCACTTCCCGTGGCCGTTGTTCGGGTCGGATCGTTGCGCGTCAGATCCGGGCTGATCACGGTGTATTTTTCCGCGCGATCGGCTAACCGGAAAACGTGATTGCCGGCCAAATAAATCACACCTGGTTTATGAACGCTGCCGATTAACGGCGAATTCCAATGGAAGCGATATTTCGGCTGGCCCTCGTGTGGCTCCGGGCGCAACTCCCGCAATTCGCCATTGCGCAAATTGATCCGATGCACTTCGCCTTCCTGGCTTTCCGCGTAAAAGAGATCGCGATCGGACGGGTCGAATACGACATAAAAACCGTCGCCACCGGCCAGGCAGATCCAATCCGAGTTGCGGATCCCTTCCTTGCTTTGCACGCCGCTGGGACCAACCCAATTCTCATTATCCTGAAGTCCGCCAGCGATGCGGAAGTATGGTTTCGTATCGTCCAGAGTGATTCGGTAAAATTCTCCCGCCGGAATGCTGTTGAGATGGTCCCATCCTTTGCCGGCCGCGAAGCTTTGATACACGCCCCCATCCGTCCCGAGCAACAAACGCTGGCACACCGGCGGCTTTGGTGGCTTGCCTTTATCTTCGGGCTTCGGTGGTTTCGGCGGCGGCGCAGTCCCCGGTTGAATTACCAACGCATGACAATCGGGGTGGACTTTATCGGAAAGATCTTCGCGGAAATTCTTGCCGCCATCATCCGAAACCAACAATGCGTACTGAAGCAGATAAACACGCTGGTCGTTTGCCGGATCGATGCGAATCTGACTGAAATAGAAGGGACGCGGATTGATTGCGCTTACGCGTGCCCATTTTTCGCCTCCGTTTTCGGAACGAAACACGCCGCCGCTTTTACTGCGCATGTCGTCGATGCTGCTCGTGCCGCCCTCATAACTTTGCACCACCGCCATGACAACGCGCGGATTGGCTGCGCTCACCGCAAGGCCGATGCGACCCGT
This sequence comes from Verrucomicrobiota bacterium, assembly GCA_046724585.1. Lineage (GTDB taxonomy): Bacteria > Verrucomicrobiota > Verrucomicrobiia > Chthoniobacterales > UBA10450 > Udaeobacter. Next base: position 38,008 of record JBKOWV010000047.1, on the reverse strand, counting down.
TTGGGTCGGTAATCCATCTGTCAGTTTCTTCCAGCTTGCGCCGCCGTTAGTGCTCTTAAAAATTCCCCCCACATCTTCCCCGCCGGTCACGCCTGGCCCGGATGTAAAGCTCCACGGCGTCCGCTGCCGTGGATAGAGCGCGGCGTACACAATCTCAGGATTCGCAGGATCCAAGGCGACATCGCAACAGCCGGTGCGCGCATTATGCGGCGCGGCCGCTTGCAAAATAAGTTTCCAGGTCTTGCCGGCATCAGTCGTCTTGAAAAGACCGCGCTCGCCGCCGTCGGCCCAGAGATGACCGCTCACGGCGACGTATGCCACTTCCGGTTTCGACGGATGAAGAACAATTCGCCCAATGGCGCGGCTCTCCTTCAACCCGACGTTCTGCCAATTTTCGCCTCCATCGGCGGAACGATAAACGCCGTTCCCCCAGCCGGAGGAATTACGATCGTTCGCTTCGCCAGTTCCCACCCAGATCACATTCGAATTGGAAGGCGCAACGGCAATGGCACCGATCGAGAGCACCGGTTGCTTGTCGAAAATCGGGTCGAACGACACGCCGTTGTCTTCCGTCTTGAAAACGCCGCCATGCGCCAGGCCCACGTAAAAAACGAACGGGTTATTTGGATCGAGCGCGATTTCCGATACGCGACCGCCCATCACGGCAGGACCGATGGAGCGCGCTTTCAAATTTTTGAAAAGGACATCGGTGAGTTGGGGCGGTGCGGGGGGCGGCGACGGAGTTTCGGCCGCAGTCAAAGGCGGTGTCGTGCTCTCCGGCGAAGAAGCAGGCGAGCTCGCAGGCGACGGTTTCGCTTGGGGCCGATGAAGTGGATCCTCTTGGGCCGGCAGAGAAAACACCATCGTGACTAAAAGAACCAACGCGCAGTGAATTGAGAAAAAACGGGAAGCAGTCATATGGTAAAATATCAGTTATCAGGTTCCGCCCGATATCGTTCGCCATTAATCACTAATCAACACGAATTGACAAATCCTGTGCCCGCAAAACGAATCTACTGTTTCGTTACATCGTTACATCGTTACAACGGGAAGCGCTGAACGATTCATCGTTGAAGGCCTTAACGATTCAACGCGGCGAAGCGATCCCAATCGGCAATCCGCGATCCGCAATCAGAAATGGGCGGTGAGGGTTTCGAACCCCCGACCCTCTCGGTGTAAACGAGATGCTCTACCACTGAGCTAACCGCCCGAATCGCTCGACTGTAGCGGCAGAGCCTGCCCTGAGCAAAGTGGAACAGGGCATGCCGCCCGCAGACTTCTCAAAGCCGGCCAGGTTCTCGAGGTAGTCGCAGCAAGGTCGCGGCGGGCAGTGACGATGCGATCCGGGACCTACCGGACGAATCGTCCAATTTTCTGTCTCAAAGGAGGGAGTGAGCATCAACTCATAGGTAGCACCGCAATATCCCGCCGACGGACCATGGCTGCAAAGCGGAGGAGTTACGATCTTTGGAATATGAAAAAGTTAGCATTACTGAGTTTAGTCGGGATCACATCGATCGCCCTTTCTCACGCAGGATTGGCCGCTGGTCACGGCGGAGGCGGCTTCGGCGGCGGCGGTTTCCATGGCGGAGGCTTTCGTGGTGGCGGTTTCCACGGGGGAGGTTTTCGTGGTGGCAGTGCCAGCCATTTCGGTCCAATGCGCGGCGGACCTGGTATGTGGGGCGGCCGCAACTGGAGGAGCGGCGATTGGCGTCATCACCATCACCGATTCAATGATGTCATCTTCTTCGACGACTTTGGGTTTCCCGGGTGGTGGGACTGGGGCTATCCGTACGGATATTACGGTTACGACTATTATCCCTACGATTACTATGGGTACGCCCCGTACGGTTACTACTACGGTGACCCCGGTTAGCGATACCATCATCGGAGCGGACAGCACACCCGCAGCCGATCAAGGCATAACGACACGGGCAGTCGGCGGGCAACGCAATAACTTCGTGCGTCGGCCACGGTCCGTAGCGGTGTAGGGGAAGCGGACAGCCTCCCCTACGGGGCTGGCATCACGCGCATGCGGCTTGTTGAAAACCCGAGTGCTCGTGTGCCTCGAGACTCAGATTTGCCGATATCTTCTACCGTTTTGGTGCGGGTGAAGCAGCCCGAGGCGGGGTTTTCTTCCCGGTTTTCTTTTGCGCCTTTTCTTTCTCTGAAGCAATAAACGCATCCCGCTGCTGCTGGCTGTATTCTTGAGCCCGTTTAGCCGTTGATTCCGCAATCTGTGCTTGCGTGGCGTAATCAGCCTTGGCCACGCTTGCCGCAAGATCCAGGTCATTAGTCAGCTGAGAGGACGGGACCTTGAATTGGTATTCTCCATCAGTAACCGTGCTAACCGAATCGGCTTGCTCGACCAATGTAACCTTGGTTCCCGGCGGAAAACCAATCACTCCTGAATCAATCGGCAGAGAGGCTCGCTGGAGCAGGAAAAACGTTCCTTCAGGTGCCAGGCGTTGTTGCTGTGCAACGGGGCGGGCAGGCGTTGGCTTGGCTACTTCCCGTTTGACTGGGGTGGAACGCACGGCCATCGGCTTCGGTTTTGTTGGCGTGCGTTGTGTTTGGGCAGGCTTGACGGGAACGTGTTGCGTCGGAGCGGGCGCAAACCAGCGCCATGCCAGGTATCCAACGATCAAAGCGAAGATGATTCCCAGTAACGCTTTCTTGCTCATGGTTTATTCGGATTAGCCAATAAAGGATCTTCAAGTTTAAGGGCGAAGAAGTCGATCTAATTTGTCTGTTTACCAGGCAATAAATACCGGCGCGACCAACTCCGAAAGCATTCGGAGTCAAAAATGATCTCGGCGCCAGTCAGCGACTGCTTGTTCATTCGCGCGCTCAGATCGCGCTGGCACTTCGTCAAGAACCTGAATCACAATATTCTTGGTGCCGGATGAAAACCGGGACGCACTGAGTTCGCCGCGAGAGTCAGGGCTGCGTGGGAACAGGCGTTTTTGGATGATGACGTTTCGCCGCGAAGAATAGCTCCGCCAATTCTTTCAGGTGTTGGTATTTTTCCAGGTCACCTTCAAACTCCGCCGTGTTCGTCGTGTCGGCGGCTACCAGGACGCGGTTTTGATCCGCCGGAAGAACCGCGCTTTGCGGTGGGATTGCCTTCATGCCTACTTATTGGGGAGACAGGCTCCTACTGATCCCTCAATCTCCCGCCTGCTTACTTCTACGGAAACTGGAGGCGAAGGTTTCAAATATTTTCTGCAGAGATGAGAAAATTTACCGACAATCAGAGGACGATCCTGTGGATTTGACAGGCGGTGAGAAAGCAATTCTGCCTGCATGGATTTTGCGAAATGCTAAGGGGGATTTGCATGGCCCTTCCGGGCGCGCTCGGAAGTTTACTCCGTGGACAGACCGAGACTGTTTGTTCGTTCCCGGGGTTGCGATCACATTGGCGCGTGGTCAAGACGTGAATTCCAGTGTCCTGGTGGTGGATGAGAAACCGAACGCACTTGAATTTCGCTGCGGGAGTCAAGGCTGCATGGCTGGCCTTCACAATGCGTTCCGCAGCGGTTGATCATGATTAGGCGAATCGCGCCGAATTTTACACATTGCTCAATCCTGGGCGATGGCTCATGAATGTGATTTCGCCAACTTCGGAATGAAAGAGCATTACTTCGACGATCTGAAAGCGGGTGACCGGTTCAAATCCGAGCCGCTCGAAGTAACCGAGAAGCAGCTGATCGAGTTTGCCCATAAATTTGATCCGCAGATGTTTCATCTTAATCGCAAGAGCGCCGAGAGAACAATCTTCAAGGGTCTAATTGCCAGTGGCTGGCATACAGCGGCAATGACGATGCGCTTGTTGGTGCAAACACTGAATTTCGCCGAAGGCGCCATTGGACTCGGCGTCGATGAATTGCGTTGGCCCCATGTCGTGCGACCGGGCGACGTGCTGACGGTTGAAACGGAGATTGTCGAACTGCGTCCTTCACGCTCAAAACCGAACTATGGGATCATTCGGCTGCGTAATGTGACGACAAATCAGCGCGGCGAAATTGTGCAGACGATGCTGGCGAGCGCAATGGCGCCGCGGCGAAGAGCAGAGTGAATCGTGAATCGTGATTCATCTGGCTTGAACGGCATCTTCACCGGCTAAGCAGTTCCATCATCGCTTTGGGATAACGCGAGCCCGCGAAGGCATGCTTCGGCGCGACTTCGTTGATGCGCGCGAGATCTGCGCTGGTAAGTTCGACATTCAGGGCGCCGACGTTTTCCTGGAGATATTTGCGCCGTTTCGTTCCGGGAATCGGCACGATGTCGTTCCCTTGTGCTAGGACCCAGGCAAGCGCAAGTTGCGCCGGCGTGCATCGCTTCTCGCGGACAATCTCGCCAACGCGCTCGACCAGTTCGAGATTGTGCTGAAAATTTTCGCCCTGAAATCGTGGCGTCGTGAGCCGGAAGTCGTCTTCCTGCAAATCCTCCGGCTTTCTGATTTTGCCGGTCAAAAATCCGCGACCGAGCGGGCTGTAGGGCACGAAACCGATTCCCAACTCACGGCATACACCGAGCACTTCCGCTTCAGGGTCGCGCGTCCAGAGTGAATATTCCGATTGCAATGCAGTGATCGGATAAACGGCGTGGGCCCGGCGAATGGTCTCCGCGCCCGCTTCCGATAGACCGAGAAAGCGGACTTTGCCTTTGCGCACCAAGTCTGCCATCGTGTCAACGGTTTCTTCGATCGGCGTGTCTGGATCGACTCGATGTTGATAATAAAGATCGATGACGTCCACACCGAGCCGGCGCAGACTTCCTTCGCACGCCTGACGGACGTAATCGGGTTTGCCGCTGAGGCCGCGAAATCCCGGTCTGTCCGGATCCCGAAGAATCCCAAATTTTGTCGCGATAATAACCTGTTCACGGTGTCCTCGAAGGGCGCGTCCGAGCAATCGCTCGTTTGTGTGCGGGCCATAGATATCGGCCGTGTCGAAAAATGTGATTCCGAGCTCGAGCGCGCGATCAATTGTAGCCAGAGATTCTTCTTCATCTCGCTGGCCGTAATACTCCGACATTCCCATGCAACCGAGCCCGATTGCCGAGACGATCGGCCCGCCGCGTCCGAGTTTTCGCTGTTTCATACTTTTAAGATTCGATTGTCAGTTTTAAGGCGGTCGCGAAATCGTCAGGCAACGGCGCCTCAAAAACTTTCCATCCGCCGGTCTGTGGATGGTGGAATCCGATTTTCCAGGCATGCAACATTTGTCGCGGGAAGTCTTTTGCCAGGCGTGCCGCATAAACTTTATCGCCCAACACCGGGTGGCCAATATGATGAAGATGCACCCGGATCTGATGAGTCCGTCCACTGTGCAACCGGCACTCGATCAAGCTCGCCTGATCGCCAGAGCGCAGGACGCAATATTCGGTTTTGGCTGCACGCCCGCGCAATGAGGTCACGGTCATTCGTTCTCGATGGACCGGATGCCGGCGGATTTTTTCTTCGATTGCGCCCGTCTGTTTGCGCAATTTCCCCGCGACAAGTGCGAGGTAAATCTTCTCGACTGTGCGCTCGGCAAACTGTCTCGATAAATCCCGATGGGTCGCATCATTTTTCGCGACCACAAGGCATCCGCTTGTTTCTTTGTCGAGGCGATGAACGATGCCGGGCCGTTCTTTTCCCCCGATTCCTGACAGGGTCGTGCAATGGCTGAGCAATGCATTGACTAAGGTGTGCTGCTGATGGCCAGCGCCCGGATGAACTACAAGCCCGGCCGGCTTATTGATGACAATGAGATCGTTGTCCTCAAAGAGAACCTCGAGCGGAATGGGCTGTGGTTGAGTCTCGATCTTTTCGAGTGGTGGCTCGGTTAGTTCGATTTCATCACCGCTGCGAACAGGTTGGCGTGGTCGCGTGGTTGCGCCGTTGAGCCGAACGAATCCGGCCCGGATCAACTGTTGAAGCCGGGAGCGCGAGTATTCCGGAAGCTGTTTTGCCAGAAAACGATCGAGGCGAAGCTTTGCATCCTCTTTTGACACGACGAACTGGCCCCTTGCCGATCCGTTAGTTGGAAGTCGTTTCATAAAAAGGTGGATAAGATGGATGCAGCGCGCTTTTTAGGCTCTCGCGGAGAGTAACGAGTTGACAATAGCCCAGTCCCGCCGGCGCGTGGATGGGAATTTGAACCCGAAGCTTTGGGGATGGCGCCGGGCGATTTTTCGCCAGCCTTATAGCCGGGATCGGCGATCCCGGCAGGACGGCTTCCCAAAAAACCGGAATCGCCGATACCGGCTACAACTCGCGTCACCATTTCGTTGCTCCGAAACTTGTGAATGTTACAATCGGCGCTGACGGCGATTGGAGGGGAGTTCGCGATGATACAAGCATGTCCGGCCTGTGGTACGGCTATCGATACAACGGATGCGGAGCCACTGGCACAGATCGCCTGTCCGAATTGCGGCGAGAAGATACGCGTAGAACGGACGTTTGATCATTTCGTTGTGGTCGAGACGGTGGGTGTTGGCGGGATGGGCACGGTTTATAAGGCGCGCGATACGCACCTGGACCGGTTTGTGGCGCTAAAACTGTTGCGAAGAGATCTCAGCGGCAAAGAGGATCACAATGTTCGATTGCAACAAGAGGCGCGCATTGCTGCTTCTGTAAATCATCCCAATGTGATCCAGGTATTCGATTCGGGAACAGATCACGGCCATTTTTATGTGGTGATGGAGTTGGTCGATCACGGAAGTCTCGACGATCTCATCGAGCGGCGACATCAGTTGCCGGAAATGCACGTGCTCGAGATCGGCATTCAGGTCGCAAAAGGACTGCGTGCCGCCCACCAGCAGGGTTTGATCCATCGCGACGTGAAGCCAGCCAACATTTTGTTTGTCGATGAATACGCAGCAAAGATTAGCGACTTCGGTCTGGCCGGCGTCGCAGGGGAAAAGTCCGAGACGGCAGCCGAGATCTGGGGGACGCCGTACTATGTCGCTCCGGAACGATTACGCAAAGAACCGGAGGACTTCCGGGGCGATATCTACAGCCTCGGTGCTACTCTATTCCACGCTATCGCGGGCAAAGCACCGATTGAAGGCGCGACAAATGCTGGACTCGCGCTGCTCGACTTGAAAAAGCACCCGCTCAATTTGCGTGATTTTGCGCCGGAGGCATCCGAGGCCACGGTCAGCATTTTTCAGCAAATGATCGCGCCTGATTCGGCGCAGCGTTTTTCTTCGTACGACGAATTGCTCTCGAATCTCGAGGAAGCGCAGCGCGCTTTAATCGGCATGACTCATCTTCCTCGCGACCGCAGGCGGCGACCGCGGCGGAGGCTTCCGATAGGCGCCGCCTTTCTGATCCTGCTGAGCGCGGCGGTTGTGACGTTGTTCGCTCTGCGTGGGCGGCAGGGGAATGCTCCTGACAGACCCGCGGTCCCGCCAGTTTCATCCGTAGAGGTGAAAAGCCCAGAGCGTGCCGCAGTGAAGCGACAAGGAGTTGACGGTGCTGACCGGGGAGATATCGAAAATAAAATTCGCAATGTCGAGAACGGTCCGTGGAATTCAGCGCTTGCCAACTATAGACAGCAGATCGCCCTTTATAACTTTCCGGGAGCGGCTGCTGCGATTAAGAGTGTGAAGCTGAGTGACGCAACGTTCAAGCAGGCAAAGGAAGCAACAGAAAAAAAAGCGCAATGGCTGATCGATTGGAAGAACGAATTGATCTACGATCTCAACCGGAGGCATTTCTCCGGCGCTTTTACGGACAGAAGCGGCGTCCACTATACGGGTATAGCCAGCGCGACCGATGATAGCCTTAGTTTGAAGCTTCCGCACGGCATTGCGCGAGTTACGTGGGAAAAACTTCCGCCGAAAGAGTTACTGACTGTCTCCAAATCGTTCATCAAGCCAGGAGCACCCGATGCGGCAGATCGACAATGGCGTTGCGCCGTCTTTGCGGGCGAGACCGGACAAGCCGAAGCGGCTCGGCAATTGGCGGATGCCGCTGCAAAAACCAGGCCTCAATACCGGGACCAGATTTCTTCCTTGTTTTCCGATGTTTCACAGCCTCGATAGCGGCGCGCCCGGCGATCGGGCCCACCAGGTTCCCGTCGAGATTGTTGTAGCCGCGTCTCTGCCTGCCGCTCCGGAGGTGCGCGGAGCGGGTGAGACGCGTGACGCTCGATTCCAAACACTTCAGCATCCGCGCCTTGCAGAACGAAGCGGTTAAAAGTTGCAGCGATTTGAGTGTGGCCTGAAGATGAACAAATTCTCTGCCCAATAGTCAGATTCTAGACGGATCGTTGCGATCATTTCATTTTCGCGCGACGTTTTGACCCCGAAACATGGAGCAAAACCCGCCACCACCATTTCCTTCACCGGAAGAACTGAAGTCCAAGATCACGGAGTTCATGAAACAGAACTTCGGCGATCGGGTCTCGGTGGCGACGTTTGCCGATCCGGCGCCGGCGGCCGCGGTTGAGGAGGAAAAATCGGAGAAGACCGAGCACCCGGAATTTGAATTCAATTTTTTACCGCGCGACATCAAAGCGCATCTCGACCGATTTGTTATTAAACAGGACGAAGCGAAGAAGGTGCTCGCGATCGCGGTTTGCGATCATTACAATCATGCCAACTATCTGCGGCGGCTCGAGAAAGAAGACGCCCGGCGTGCCGAGGAGACCGAGTACATCAAGCAAAATGTGATTTTGGTCGGCCCGACCGGAGTCGGCAAAACGTATCTCATCAAGCACATCGCCGATCTGATCAAGGTGCCGTTTGTCAAAGCGGACGCGACCAAGTTCAGCGAGACCGGTTACGTTGGCGGCGATGTCGAGGATCTCGTTCGTGAACTCGTCCATAAGGCAGATGGCGACGTCAATCTGGCGCAATTCGGCATCATCTATATCGACGAGATCGACAAGATTGCGTCGGCGGGAAATTTGATCGGCCGCGATGTCAGCGGCCGGGGCGTGCAAACGACGCTGCTCAAGTTAATGGAGGAAACGGAAGTCCCAGTGCGGAGCATGAACGATCTCCAGGCGCAATTGCAGGCCGCATTCGAATTTCAGAGGCGCGGAAAAGCGAGACGGGACACAATCAACACGCGACATATTCTCTTTGTCGTGAGCGGCGCGTTCGAGAAGTTGAAAGAGCAGGTGGCCCGGCGGGTCAGACAAGGTCAGATCGGGTTTAGCGCGTCGCCTGTGCAAGTGATGGATAACGAGCTATTTCAGCACGTAACGACACAGGATTTTATCGAGTACGGATTCGAACCGGAATTCATTGGGCGTTTGCCCGTGCGTGTGGTCTGCGAAGACCTCGACGCGGATGATCTTTTCAAGATCATGAAATATTCCGAGGGAAGTTTGCTTCGGCAATACGAACGCGCATTTCGCGCCTATGGCATCCAGATCAGTTTCGAAGATGAAGCGTTGCGCTTGCTGGCCGAAGCCGCCGCCCAGGAAAAAACCGGCGCGCGGGGATTACTGACCGTATTTGAAAAATTATTCCGCGATTACAAATATTACCTTGCCGGCTCAGGCTTAAGCCAGTTGCGCGTTACGGCCGACCTGGTGCGCGAGCCGAAGCGGGTGCTCGACCGGTTGATGGCCGAGGGCCACAAGCTGGAGGTGCAAACCCTCGAAGCGGGTGCGCATCAATTTGCCGAGCAATTCAAAAAGGAGCATGGACTGGAGATTGTTTTTGATGAGACGGCGGTGCGACGTTTGGTTGAACACGCACAAGTCGAGCGGATGACGATGAGTGATCTGTGCGCGCATTTGTTTAGGGATTACCAATTTGGATTAAGCCTGATTAAAAAGAACACCGGCCGGACGACGTTTGTCATTGATGCCGGGGCAGTGGACGCTCCGGACAAATTCTTGAGCGAGCTGGTCGTCCACTCCTACTACCCGGGTGCAGTGGCGCAAAAGGCCTGATTACTCATGAAGCGATCACTGATCACGACGCTCATAATCGGAGGTGCTGTTGCGGCAATCGTCAGCGCCTTGCAGGCAACCGGATTGCTTCTCGGTATTGAAACTGCTGTCGGGGGCCTCGTATCTGATTACGCCAGTGCGACGAGAGTCGTCAGTGAGAAATGGCAGTATGTTTTTGTTTCGCTGCTGGCTCTCGGTGTCGCCTGGCTCAGTCTCAGCCGTGTGCCACGAGGCGGCGCCCGCTTGCTAATCGTTTTTTTGGTGATCGAGTTGCTCGGCCTTTCGTGGGTCTGCTCGCTTTACCGTGTATTTTTCCAGCCGCTGCCAGCCGTTCTTGCTGTGGCTCTCGCATTGATTGCGACGGAAGGTTGGATTGCCTTCTCGCGGCGGGATCGCTCGCATTTGGTGCGCACATTCTTCGCCAACCGGCTGTCGAAGAAGGAGTTTAGCCGTGTCAGAGAGGGGACAATTTCGTTCGATGTTCATCCCAAAGCGTACGAAGTGAGCGTCGTGACTTGCGATATGGCTGACAAGTACGGATTTGCCCACAGTTCTGGCCCTGCCGCTTTCGCCAGGAGCCTCGAAGAATTTATGCGTGATACGGCCCATCGTCTCCTCCAAGCAGGGGCTTATTTACAATCCGTGGACGGGGAAGGAGTGGTCGCCATTTTTGGCTTTCCCGGTGGCGATTCCGGGCATGCTGAGAAAGCCTTGCGCGTCGTCCTCGATTTGATTCGGGATTTTGGGAAGCGGCAGCAAAATAACGGAGAAATTTCTGCAGACTGCGGCATCCATGCCGGAGTCAGTTCCGGCACCATTATTGCCGCTCCGTTGAAAAATAGTGGAAATCCTGCCCTGTTACTCAGCGGCGAACCACTCGATCTGGCGCGCAGACTCTGTGCCGCAAATGGTCGCTACGGATCGAAAATTCTAATGGACCTGCCAACTTTTGACCTGGCGAGCAACACAATCGTCGCGCGGCCGATCGATTTTGTGAAGGGAGTCAATTCACTGGATCGGCATGAGATTTACGAGCCGCTTTGGCTTACTACCGAAGCCGGGCCGGAGCATATCGCGCGTCGCGATTTTTTCTGGAGTGGAGTCGTTCTGTATCGAGAGAAACGCTGGGCGGAAGCGTATAAGGAGTTTCAGAAGGCGCGCGGTTCGGAGGAAGAGGAGGATGCCCCCCTCGAATTTTATTTGCGCCGGCTGGAGCCGCTTGCTTTGCAGTTAACGGAAACGCCCCCGGATTAAGACCTGCGCCTGTTTTGAGAAAGACGGAATATCCGGTGGCGATCCGGAATTTGATTGCGCAACTGCGGCAAATGCCGGGAGTTGGACCCCGTTCGGCCGAGCGAATTGCGCTGTGGATTGTGCGCGCACAGAGCGATCAACCGGAGCAGATCTCGCGTGCCATCGCTGACACCCGCCAGGCGATTCATCCGTGCGCGCTCTGCGGATTTTTTACTACTGACAACATCTGTGACATTTGTGCAGATCCCTCGCGTTCATTGGAGCTGCTCTGCGTTGTCGAACAGCCCACAGACATCCTTCCACTGGAGAAAACCAGCGCGTTCCGCGGGCGCTATCATTCTCTGGGAGGGAAAATTTCGCCGCTCGACCATGTTGGCCCTGAAGATTTGCGGATCAAGGAATTGCTCGAACGCCTCGGACGCGAAAAGATTTCCGAGATCATTTTCGCGCTTCCCGCCGATGTTGAAGGCGAAGCGACTACAAATTATCTGGTCGATCTTTTGAAGGACAAACCGATCAGCCTTACACGCATCGCCCGGGGCATTCCGGCCGGCGGCGGCCTCGAATCTGCGGATGAATTGACGCTCTCCGCAGCCCTCTCGGGCAGAACGAAGCTGTAACCGTTACGTTAAATTGTTAAAAGGTTGAAACGGTTACCGATTTAACTTTTGTAACTTTTTTTAACGTCGTAACGTTACGTCAATGTCCTGCGCGAAAATCGATCCGGCTTTGCACCAGGCGCAGAAACCGCCCTGGATCAAGGTGCGGCTGCCATCGAATCCGGTTTTCTTTTCGACCAAGGCGCTCATTTCCGACTTGCGCTTGCACACGGTTTGCGAAAGCGCGCAATGCCCGAATCGCTGGGAATGCTGGAGTCAGGGCACGGCCACGATGATGATTGCGGGCGATCGCTGCACGCGGGCATGCGGCTTTTGCGCTGTGACAACGGCCAAGCCTTATGCGCTGGAAGACGACGAGCCGCAGCGCGTCGCCGAAGCCGTGCGCCGGATGAAATTAAAACACATCGTTATCACAGCGGTTGCGCGTGACGATCTAAAGGACGGGGGCGCCAATCATTTCTCCCGCACGATTGCCGCAATTCGGGAAATGGATTCGTCGGTGATTGTCGAAGTGCTCGTTCCCGATTTTCATGCCCAGGATTGGTGTATCCAGATCGTGCTGGATGCCGGGCCAGATATTTACAATCACAACATGGAAACGGTCGAGCGCCTGACCCCTCTGGTCCGCTCGCGCGCCAAGTATCGGACTTCTCTGCGCGTTTTGCGGCGAGCGAAAGAACTGTCGTCCGGCGGCTGCCGGATTGTGACCAAGAGCGGTGTAATGCTCGGCCTCGGCGAGAAAGAAACCGAGCTTTTTCAGACGATGGACGATTTGCGCGAAGTGGGCTGCGAAGTTCTAACCATGGGTCAATATTTGCGCCCGACCCCGAAACATCTTCCGGTCGTCGAATACATCACTCCGAACCAATTCGATTATTACGGCGATATCGCGCGCAAAAAGGGTTTTCTCCATGTCGCCTCCGGTCCACTCGTCCGCAGCTCTTATCATGCCGCCGATTTTCATCCGGTGGTTCGCCGATGACCGAAGCGGCCCGGGATCAGCTCACTCAAATTCGTTTGACGACCGCCGCGGTCATCCCGGCGTATCGCGAAGAAAAGCACGTTGGCGACATTGCCTGCCGCACCCGTCTGCAACTCGATCATGTGCTCGTAGTCGATGACGGCTCAAACGATCAGACGGCGCGGCGGGCGCGCGAGGCGGGCGCTGAAGTCATCGTCCACAGCCAGAACCGCGGAAAAGGCGAAGCGATCAAGACAGGATTACGGCACTGGTTAGATCGACAATTCATTCGTGTCATCATACTCGATGCCGACGGCCAGCATCTTCCCGAAGAGATTGACCGGTTTATAGCGGCGGCCGTCACTGCGGCGGACGCGAGCTTTTTCCTCGGTAATCGCATGACCAACCCCGCTGGAATGCCGGTCCTTCGCCGGGTTGTCAATCGTTACATGAGCAAGCGAATCAGCGGCCTGTGTGGGCAAAGAATCCCAGACACGCAATGCGGTTTTCGCATGTTGGACCGGCAGTTGATTCCCGAGCTGCTCGGCGGCTCGGACCATTTCGATTACGAGACGGAAATGCTTATAATTGCCAGCCGCAATGGCTATCGCATCGAATCAGTCCCGATCACGACGGTTTACTCTGATGAAGTGAGCAAGATCCAGCCCGTCCGCGACGCCGTCCGCTTTTTCAAACTGATGCAGCGCTATCACAAGCTATAATGGCTTCCAGCGGATTCGCCGAACCCGACTAACCGATGGCCCCCGCTCGCAAACTACTCAAGGAAACGCCAAATGCTTAGAGTTGACCCTCATTTCTCCCATTCACGCCACAAGGAGGTGTCGCGTTGACGTACGGATGGGAAGGCGCAACACCTACTCCGTCAGCAAGAGGGTACTGAAATTATGTTGGGTCCTTTTTTCGTCGTGTCGGGATTTATAATCATTGGCATCGCTTGCACGTTCTTTGCGCGAAGTATCCAGCGCTACTTGATTCGGTCTTGTGAGCGCTGGCCGCCTATTTTCAAGGGTACCCTCCGCAAAAGTACATCAAAAGTCGTTTTTACGTCTGGGAGCTTCGGTTGCTTGGCATTCTCATCTTGGGCGCTGGACTGTATTTTCTGTTTGATCTAATCAAGCGGGCGTAGCGTTCGACGGGACCGTGAGGAGATAGGCGTTAGAGGAGGAGAAATAGGAGAGAAATAGGGTCAAATCTAAACATTTGACACTCGAAAGGAGATCGCACGCCTCTCTCCAACCTCCGGTGGGGCGGACAGCGACCCGGGTAACACTCAATTACGGCTTTTTTGCCGGCAATGCTCGGTTGCTTTTCAGGATTTCTGATTCGGGTGTGAGCTTGGCCGGCTTGCCGCTGAAGATGATGCGATTCGGTTTTTCGGCGAGCGATTCCACCAGCGCTTTCGCGTGGGTGGTGACTACTTTCAAGTTCAAGAGAACGACGTGCAGCTGTTTCAACTGTTCCTGAAGCTGTTTGTCGGTCGTGCTGATGAATGCGTCAGCCGTGCCAAAGACTTTGTCGGCGCCTTTGGCCACGCCGTCGAGGTTTGTGATCACGTTCTGTAAATTATCCAGGTCCATCTGTAGCGAATCGGCCAGCGGCCCAAGTTTCGGCATGAAGTCGTCGAGATTGCCTTTCAAACCTGTGACCGTCCCGTTGAGATTATCGAGTAACTTGTTCGCGTTTTCGAACAACGGGCCGGCTGCTGCGGTGATCTGTTCGAGGCCATACGCCGGATGGCCCTCGATCGCGGCGTTGTTTGCCAGCGTCTCACCTCCGGGCGTTCCGGCGGAAAGTGCGACAAATTTTGGCGCGAGCATTGTGTCCGAGCTAAGGGTCGCAATCACGTCGGCAGGTAACGGCGGAATCCCTTCGTCGAGGCTAACCGTCACGCAAACGGCATCTTTTTTGTTTGGGGAAGCCTCACGCTCTTTCGCTGTCAAGTGACGCATCCCGATCACGCGTCCTGCCGGTGCACCAGCATAACGGACCTCGGAATTCACCTCAATTCCGGTCACGTCTTCATAATGGATCTGCAAGGTGCGCTTCGGCTTTTTTAGGCGATAGCCGGAAAGGGCGAAGGTGAGCGCTCCGAGCAGGACCAGACTGCACAGAATAACTGAAATGGCTACGAAGTAATCGGAAAGACTGCGTTTCATCTAGCGCTCGGATCTTTGCATGGGAGCGATGTCCAATGTCGAATGTCGAAAGAATGACAAAGCCCGAATGACGAAGGAGTTCGCATTTTCGTCATTCCTTCGTCCTTCGCCATTAGTGCTTCGTCATTCCTCATGCTGTCTTGCGATGAAATCTGCCGCGCGCGGCGACACATGGACGCGGTTTAACGTGCAGATGCTCTTCGTGTTCTTCCTGAAGGAGGTTCAAGGGCATGGGGCCATCCGCTTCGCCTTTGATGAACTGTTGTACTTCCGGATTGGAGCTGGTGCGGATTTCATCTGGCGTACCCTGCGCGATAATGCCACCGGCTCCAAGCATAATCATCCGGGTGCCAATGCGAAACGCGCTCGTCATATCGTGGGTGACAACCACTGCGGTCATGCCGCGTCCTCGGGCTAATTTCAACGTCAGCTCATCAACTACTGCGGTCATGATTGGATCGAGTCCCGAGGTCGGCTCGTCGCTGAAAAGCAACTCCGGATCGAGGGCGAGCGCCCGCGCTAACCCGACGCGCTTTTTCATTCCGCCGCTGATTTCCGCCGGTTTAAGATCTTCAAAACCGGTCAGGCCAACCATCTGAAGCTTTTGTTTCACGATCTCTTCGATTTCGTCAACTGGCTTATCAGTGTGCTGCAACAGCGGGAGGGCAACATTCTCACCGACGGTCAGTGAAGCGAGCAGCGCACCGGATTGGAATAGCATGCCGAACCGGGTGCGGACACGGCCGATTTCATGCTCCTTCATGGTTGCAATGTCTTCTCCAAAGATTTTCACCGAACCTGAAGTTGGTTTCATTGAACCAATCATGTGCCGGAGCAAGGTGCTTTTACCGCAGCCGCTGACGCCCATGATCACGAGCGTCTCACCGCGATGAACGTTAAAAGAGATATCGCAGAGCACTGTGCGATCACCGAATGTGCGGACGAGATCGGTTACTTCGATGAGGGGAGGGGACATAACCAAAATGACGAATGACGAATGACGAAGCACGAAGGAATGACGAATGACGAATGACGAATGAATGAAGAAGCCCGAATGACGAACGTCATTCTCTGGCTATTTGCCGTTCGGAATTCATCATTCATTTTTTCCGCTCCTCCAAATCTTCGAGAAAATCAGATGCAATTCGCGCGCTTCCACCCAAAGTTTGCGGGCTTCAGATTTTAGCGCCGGCGCTGCGCGAACCGCCATGCGCAGAAAATGCTTCACTTCGCGCGTCTCCTTCTTGCATGTCCCGATGCTTTTCAAAAATTCCTTCTTCGAGACCGCGTCATCAGCCTCGACGTAGTTCGCCCCGACGCTTGTTCCCGCGCCAACGAGTTGGTTAACGATTCGATTTGTCACCGCGTTTTGCGGAACTGTCTTCGCAAAGTCAATAACCGCCTCGCCAAATCGCGCTGTCCGCTCTTCTAGATCGTAAACACGCTTATCGCTCGCCTCTTCACGAATCATCGGCGCGACGGCCTCACTCCGGAACGTTTTGTCGAATGCGTATCGTGGCGTTTGGGATTTCGTCACTCTTTCGTCATTCCTACTCATGCGGCAAAGAAAAAGATTCCCGTAAGCACCGCGTTCATGACCAACATTGCAAGTAAAGCTTGCACAACAGAGGCCGTCGTAGCCTGACCGACGCCCTCCGCGCCACCTTCGACGTTCAACCCGGCGTTGCACGCGATTGTGATGACGATCCAGGCGAAGACGACGCTCTTGATCATTCCCGAATACAAATCCCATGTGTCGGCGCTTTCCAGCGCGCGCAGGACATAACCGGCGGTGTTGAAATCGAGTGCGAAACGACATACGGCCCAGCCTCCCGCGATGCCGACGTAATTTCCCATAATCGTGAGCGCCGGGAGCATCACCAGCATCGCGAGGAACCGCGGCACGACCAAATATTGAATGGGGTTGATTGCCATCACTTCCAGCGCCTCGATCTCTTCGGAGACTTTCATTGTCCCCAACTCCGCGGCTACGGCTGAACCGCTGCGACCGATAACAATCACTGCGATCAAGACCGGCCCCATCTCGCGCAAAAGCGTCAGCATCACCAGGTCGGGAATGTACATTTCGGCCCCCAAGCTCTCGAGAGAATGGGCGGCCTGCATGGCCAGCGTTACGCCTACGCTGAACGCTGTCAGGGCGACCATCGGCGCAGCACGCACCCCGATAAACACCATTTGCCGGAAGATCGGCGCGATTTTGAAAAACTGCCCGGTGAATGGCGCGATCAAAATCCAGTAGAGCAGGCTGAGATTAAGTGTGAGGTAGTTTTTCACTTGCCGTTCGAACGCGCAGAATGACAAGGTGTTGGCACTGACGAAAGCCGAAAGTTTGACACTGATTACGAGTCGACTCCCAGGCTGAGGATCAGCCCAGAAGGCAATGGCTCAAAGCGAAATCGAGGCGGTGCGTGCGTTGCTAAGCTCCAAGCCGCGTCCTGTCGGTTGGCCTGCGCGGCGCCAACGCCTCGACGATGTCGGTTCTGTTTGGCCAGTCGCCGAGGACGTCAAGCTCGCCGCAATCGACGTCGGCGGCGTGCCCGGGGAATGGTCTATCGTTCCCGGCAGTGACGCGTCCCGAATTCTGCTT
Organism: Verrucomicrobiota bacterium; assembly: GCA_046724585.1. Taxonomy (GTDB): domain Bacteria; phylum Verrucomicrobiota; class Verrucomicrobiia; order Chthoniobacterales; family UBA10450; genus Udaeobacter. The sequence goes on along the minus strand of JBKOWV010000047.1, from coordinate 20,486 downwards.
TTTTTTCATGGCGGTGGCTACTGCTCGGGTTCAATCGTGAGCCATCGTCGCATGGTGAGCGAGGCGGGCCGAGCGACCGGAGTGCGGACACTAGCGATTGCCTATCGACTGGCGCCCGAGCATCCGTTCCCGGCCGCGTACGACGATGCTCTGACGGCGTGGCGTTTTCTTCGAAACCAGGATATTCCAGCTACGCGAATCGCGGTCGGTGGCGACAGCGCGGGTGCCGGGCTCGCGCTGGGGTTGATCGGTCAACTACGCGATGGGAATCAAGAGCTTCCGGCTTGCGCCTGGCTCGTATCGCCCTGGACGGATTTGACGATGTCCGGTTCGACGCTTGCCAGCAAGGAAAGCATAGATCCGATTATCCACAAAGGCTATCTCGATGAACTGGCCAACGCCTATCTACCCGCTGGAATGGATAGGAAGGTCCCTCGGGTTTCTCCTCTCTACGCCGACCTCAGGGGCTTTCCTCCAACACTGATCCAGGTGGGTTCTGCCGAGACGTTGCTTGATGATTCCACTCGCCTTGTGGCAGTAGCTGGTGAAGCCGATGTCCCGGTAACTCTGGAAATCTGGCCGCACATGATCCACGCATGGCATTTGTGGAACGCTCATCTGGAACCCGGCCGCCGCGCACTTGTCAGCGCCGGCGCGTTTATCAGGAGACATCTCTGAGCCCGCAGTCGGCAGTTCTGCCACCGCAAGAGCCGGTCAACCATTCTAAAATCGCCAAGGTTGGCCGCCAGAAGAGCACCCGATGAGGGCAGCTGTGTCATTCTGAGCAGAGCGAAGCGGAGTCGAAGTCTCTTTTTATACCCGTCGTGTGCTCGTTTGGGAAATCGAGAGATGCTTCGACTTCGCTCAGCATGACAGCTTAGTTATAGGGCGGGATCAATTATCGTTCGGGACGACAACACCTTTAAATCAAACCACGCTTGCGGAAATCGCCAAGGTTGCCGCCAGAAGAGCGCTCGATCAGGTCGATGGTGAACTTGAGCAGACAAACCTCCCAGGCGTCGTCTACACCCTGGATGACAGCGCTGAGCGGTTCGTTTTGGCTTTCAACCCGGCGTTTCGTGCGATTGATCACGGCGTCGATCGAATCGCGCAGCGTCTGCTCGGTTACATCGGTCTTGCGAAATTGAAAGCCGTAACGAAGCACAGCGACATTTCGCGCATGCTCGCGCAATTGATCGACATATCGTTGCGCCTTCTCACCAAAACCTTCCAGCAATAGCCGGCAGTAGTGCTCAGGAGTGAGAATCTGCGGACGTTCGGCGTGGATTTTTCCATTGCGAACGCGGACTTGGTCGACGCGGTCCATCAATTCGGAGATAAGGTAAAAATTGAAACTGGTGTTCCCAAATGTCGCGATTTGTCGCTCGGGCGCGAGAATCACCTGCGTGTTTTCAATTGCGTAATCGAAATCGTCCTGTCGCATCATGTATGGACTAGATTACCGCTATGAAGCGGACATTTCAAAACGGAACGGCCAGGCCCGCGTGATTCGTTAGACTGTTACATTGTTACTGCGATTCAACGATCCAACGATTCAACAGAAGTTAGATTAATTTCCGGGACGCGAATGCAGGCAGCGAAATGATTTTCTCCCCAATCGACCAGCGGCGGCACTTGCGCCTTGCATGCTTCGATCATGTGGGGACAGCGCGGATGAAACCGGCAGCCGATGGGTGGATGTACGGGAGAAGGTGGATCGCCCGGAAGAACGATTCGCTTGCGCGCATGTTCACGCGTTGGATCGATCAGCGGCACGGCGCTGATTAGCGCTTTTGTGTAGGGATGCAATGGCTTTTCCAAAACCGCTCGCGCCTCGCCAAGTTCGACGATCTTGCCAAGGTACATCACCGCGATTCGATCGGACATGTGTTTCACGACCGAGAGATCGTGCGAGATGAAGATGATTGTCAGCTTCATCTCGTGCCGAAGTTGGGCGAGTAAATTGATGATCTGCGCCTGGATGGAAACATCGAGCGCGGAAACAGGCTCGTCCGCAATAATCAATTTTGGCTCTACCGCCAGAGCGCGCGCGATCGCAATGCGCTGCCGCTGGCCGCCGGAAAATTCGTGCGGATATTTCCTCATCGTGCGCGGCAGCAGACCGACTTTGCACATCAATGCGGCGACCCGCTGCCGCAGTTCGCGGCGCGGGATTTTTTTGTGAGTGCGCATCGCTTCCGCGAGCATATCGAACACATTCATGCGCGGATTGAGGGACGCGTATGGGTCCTGGAAAATGATTTGAAAATCGCTGCGCGCTCGACGCAGCTCCCGCCCATAGAGTTGATTTAAATTGCGTCCTTCGAGAACCACTGTCCCGGACGTTGGAGGGATCAACTGAACGATCGTGCGGCCAAAAGTGGATTTGCCGCAGCCGGATTCGCCCACGACCCCAAGCACTTCGCCTTCGGTGACGGAGATGGTTACCCCGTCGACGGCTCGCACCATTCCAAGGCGGCGTTTAAAAATCAGTCCGGCCTCGACAGGGAAATGCGTCTGTAGGTTCTGGATCTCAAGAAACGCGCGCGGCATTTAGTGAGAACCAGATGTAGTGGCGCGTGTCCTTAGCCGCAATTCTTTTGTCGGGCTTGAAGGCGCGCTTGGCCCCGGCCTGCTACTGATGTTGCCCCTGCTGTTCTCCGCCCTGCTGGGACTGAAAAAGCGACAGATATTGGCCGTAGCCTTCTTCCTTTAATTTCTCCACGGGAATAAAACGCAGGGCCGCGGAGTTCAGGCAGTAACGTTCGCCAGTGGGTGGCGGGCCGTCAGCGAAGACATGACCGAGGTGCGAGTCGCTCTTAGCCGAACGGACCTCAGTTCGCTCCATTCCATGGGAAGAATCCCTCTTTTCCACAACTTTATCTTCCGAGATTGGCTTGGTGAAACTGGGCCAGCCTGTGCCGCTGTCGAATTTATCCAGCGAGCTGAAGAGCGGCTCGCCGGTAATAATATCGACGTAGATTCCGGGCTGGTGATTATCCCAATAGGCATTTTGGAATGGGGTTTCCGTGCCGCATTCGCGCGCCACGTGATACTGATCTTTCGTTAACTGCCTTCGCAATTCGGCATCACTTGGGACCGGTTTAGTCGAATTCATTATCTCAGCTTGTTTTTTCTGCCCTTGAGCATAGCCAAACAAGATCGAGCCGACAACCACAAGAATGGCGGAAATCAGAGCAATCCACAGAGTCTTATGTGAACCGTGCTTGTGCGGTAGATGTCTGCTGTACATTCTCTACTCTCCAACCCTTAGATTTAGACTAACCCTCACGCTCTGCCGTTCACGCATGGTGGAAGAGTTCCCCCGTCTCACCGGCCAGGCGTCAGATCAATTTCCCTTAATTGGATTCGTAAGCAAGCTGAAAAATGGCCGTGTGCGACTTCCTTCAAGGTGATTGTCGATGTTACGCATTTTTCCTCTGCAAATTCGCAGCGCGGCGCGAACGGACAACCTGGAATTGGCTTCGAGAGATCAGGCGGAGACCCCGGGATTGTGTAGAGTCTCTCTCCCTTTTTGTGGAGGGCAGGAATCGATTTTTGCAGCGCCTGATTATAAGGATGTTTCGGCTCATAAAAAATCTGGGCGGCGGAGGCGCTCTCGACAATTCGCCCTGCGTACATGACAAGAACGCGATCGCAAAAACCAGAAACGATGCCGATGTCGTGAGTAATAAGAATTACAGCCGTGCCGAGTTCGTGTTGCATTTTGCGGATCAGTTCCAGAATTTGCGCCTGCACCGTAACGTCGAGCGCAGTCGTGGGTTCATCGGCGATCAAGAGCGCTGGCTTCGTGATCAAGGCTGTCGCGATCATAACGCGCTGACGCATACCCCCGGAAAACTCATGCGGGTAGGAGCGCATTGCCCGCTCAGGCTCTGGAATTCCGACTTCTCGCAGCGCCGCGACGGCGCGTTGCCGGGCAGCGTCGCGTGAAATTTTCTCGTGAATAATGATTGGCTCCATCACCTGGTCACCAATTCGCATGTAAGGGTTGAGCGAACTCATCGGGTCCTGAAAAATCATCGTGATTCGGTTGCCGCGAATTGCCTGCAACTGCCGATCCTGGCAATGCAGCAAATCGACCGTGCCGAAATCCGCGTGACCGCTTTCGATTCGCCCCGGAGGCGAGGGGATCAATCGCAGTAGCGAGAGACAGGCAACTGACTTGCCCGACCCGGATTCGCCCACAATACCAAGCGTTTCGCCAGGATCGATCGAGAATGAGACATCATCGACCGCGCGAACGACACCCGCGCGCGTGTGAAAGTACGTCCGCAGATTTTCAACCCGAAGTAGTTTCGCCATCAGTCAATCGATGAGATGTAATTAGTGAGAAGTGAGAAAGTGCGGCGGAACGATTGGTGCTTTCACTTCTCACGTCGCACTTCTCACTACTCTTTCGCTGCTCGCGGGTCGAGCGCATCGCGGAGGCCATCCCCGAGAAAATTAAGCGAAAAGAGCGTAATCGCGAGGATCAGTCCGGGATAAATCAATAGCCACGGAAACTCTTCCATCACTTCGGCGCCCTCTTTGATGAGGACGCCCCAGGAACTCATCGGCGGTTGAACACCGAGACCGAGAAAACTCAGGAATGCTTCCAACAACATCACCGCCGGGACGGTGAGCGTGGCATAAACGATAATTGGCCCAAGTGCGTTTGGAATCATGTGCCGAAAGATGATTCGCGACTTGGAAAGTCCGAGCGCTTGTCCGGCTTCAATAAACTCCTGATGCCGTAACGACAGCACCTGACCGCGAACGATTCGCGCCATTGTCAGCCATTGGACCGCACCGATGGCGACAAAAAGGAGTACAAATTTGCGACCGAAAAAAACCATGAGCAGGATGACAAAGACCGTGAAAGGCAGCGCGAAAATGATATCGACGATGCGCATCATCAACATATCGATCTTGCCGCCAAAGAACCCCGAGATCGCTCCGTAAAGCACACCAATGGCCAAAGCGACCGCGGTTGCACAAAAACCGACTGCCATTGAAACTCGGCCGCCATACAAGATTCTGACAAACAAATCCCGCCCGAGGGTGTCAGTCCCGAGCCAATGACGTGCACCAGGTGGTATCGCGCCAAGTTCAAGATTTTGTGTCTCGTAGGATTGGGTCAGAAAAAGCGGGCCAATGAACGCCGCCAGCGTAATCAGGATGAGGACGCAGACGCTGATAACCGCCATTTTGTTTTTCCCAAGGCGATACCACGTGTCGCGCCACAGCGAGCTCCCGCGCTCGGCTTCTTCGAGCGCTTGTTCAGTTCCAATGGCTTCCCCGGCAGGGTTCATTCGAACTTTTGTTTGGGGTCCATCCAAACGAGCAAAACATCGACAATCAAATTAAAGACGACGATGAAGCTTGCGTAGAAGAGCACCGCGCCCAGCACCAGCGTGTAATCGCGATTGAACGCGGCGTTTACGAAATAGCGCCCCAGTCCCGGAATCTGGAAAATTGTTTCAACTGCGAACGATCCGGTCACGAGCGCAGCTGCCGCCGGCCCCAGGTAATTGACCACCGGAAGTAATCCACCCCGCAGCGCATGCTTCAGGATCACGCGCACATTGGACGCCCCTTTTGCGCGAGCAGTGCGAATAAAATCCTGCGACAGAATTTCGAGCATCCCACCGCGAGTCAACCGCGCAATGTAAGCGGCATATAAAGCTCCCAGCGTGAGCGCGGGCAAAATTCGATCGCTCGGAGATTCCCAACCGGAAACGTGCAACCAATTTAGCCTGAGGGCGAAGACCAGAACGAGAAGCGGACCGAGCACAAAATTGGGAACAGAAATTCCGACCATCGCAAACGAGCTGGCAACGTAGTCGGCTGCACTGTTTGGTCGGAGGGAAGCAATCACGCCCGCCGTGAGTCCGAGCGCCAAAGCGATAAGCAATGACCAAAACGCCAGCTCGGCCGAAATTGGAAACGATTCCGCGATCAATTCATTGACGGAGCGGTTCGCGTAGCGAAACGACGGCCCCAGATCGCCCTGCAGCGCGTTGCCCAGCCAGCGCAAATACTGGCGGTACACTGGCAGGTTAAAGCCGTAGTAGCGATCGAGACTCCTTTGGATTTCAGGAGTTGTGTTTCTTTCCGCATCGAACGGCCCACCCGGCGCGAGACGGATCATGAAGAAGGTAAGCGTCGCGATGACGAACAGCACCGGGACCATCTGCAGGAGGCGACGTGCGACGAAGCGGAGCATGAAGACTTGAAGCGTTAAATCGTTGAATCTTGAATCGGTGGAATTGTAGGGCGTCTGTCGCCGACGCCAATTTCGAAATAGCGTTTCACAGAAACGCCCTACAGCACATTTTCGATATACGTTTGGCGATCGAACGGAGCGAAATCGTTGAGTTTCTCTCCGGTGCCGACAAAGCGCGTTGGAATTCCAAGTTCATCCTGGATCGCAACGACGATGCCGCCCTTGCCGCTACCGTCGAGCTTGGTGACAATGAGGCCGGTCAGTCCGATTGCGCTTTGGAATTCGCGCGCTTGACTGAGCGCATTGCTGCCAGTAGTAGCATCGACGACCAGCAGAGTCTCATGCGGCGCGTCCGAGTCCTGTTTGCCGAGAGTGCGTTTCACCTTTTGGAGCTCGGCCATCAGATTGAGTTTCGTGTGCATTCGGCCGGCCGTGTCGCATAGGAGAAATTGAATATTCCGTTTCGTCGCCGCCTGATACGCTTCGTAGCAAAGCGCAGCCGGATCGCTGTTATATTTGCCGCGGATCATTTCAACACCGAGGCGATCTGCCCAAATGCCAAGCTGCTCAATGGCTGCCGCGCGAAAAGTGTCGGCGGCTGCGAGGAGGACGGCATGTCGATGTTGTTGCAGAAACCGCGCCAGTTTGGCTGTCGACGTTGTCTTTCCGGTGCCATTTACTCCCAGGAGCAAAATCACCTTCGGCCGCGCGGGCAGCGGCTGAATGGGCGCCGGATTGACCGGTAAAATGCGTGCGATTTCCTCGCGCACTGTTTTCACAACATCATTTATGCCGAGGACCGACCAGGCTTCGCGATCCTGGAGCGTCTTGATGATTCGCATGGTCATAGGAACACCGAGATCGGCGCGGATGAGCGATTCCTCGAGATCGTCCCAGTCGATTGGCTTGCCGGTAAAATGTTGAGCGAGGGATTGAAGAAAGTTCATGGTTCGTGAACCGTGAATCGTAAATCGAGAATCGTGAACCGATATGATGATTTAACGATGTAATGTTGGTAACGCTGTAACTCTTTTAACCATTTGCGCCACGCTAGACGTTTAGGCGCAGGAAACTGCACCCCGCGGCGTTGAGGCTGTTAAATGTCAGCGCACCGCATCGCGCAGAGCTCGTCGTCTACAACTCTTTCCGCACCGCCTCGCGCAACGGACGTTTTAAATCATCCTTCACCCGATCGAGAATGCCGTTGACAAAACGCCCCGACTCCGCGCCGCCGAAAGTCTTGGCCAGGTCGATTGCTTCATTGATTGAGACGACAGGCGGAATATCGTCGCGATAAAGCATCTCATAGATCGCAAGCCGGAGGATATTGCGATCGACTGCCGAGATACGACGAAACTCGTAATTCTCACAATAGCGTCGAATGCGTTCATCGATTTCCGGGAGATGCGCGACCATCCCTTCGATCAGCGGCTGCGCAAACTCGCGTACGCGCGGTGTAGCGGGGCAAAATTCCCAAAAGTCCTCGATCTGCTCGGGCGCTTCGCCATGCTGGAGATCGCGCCAGAAATGATATTGGATCGCCGCTTCGCGCGCTCGTCGCCGTTTCCCCATAAGACCTATTTTGTGCGAAGGGCAGACATGACGTTGGCAATTTCTATAGCGGCCCGCGCGGCCTCGGTTCCGCGATTGATTTTATTTTCGAGGCAGCGCTCGGACGCCTGGATTTCGTCATCAAAAGACAGCACAGCATTGATCACCGGCACGGCGCGATCAACTGCGATTCGTTGCAGCGCGTCCGTGACCGAGCGGCTCAGATTTTGTGCGTGGTCGGTTTTTCCCTTCAAAATTACCCCGCAAGCGATGATTGCGTCGGCTTTGTCCAGAGAGGCAAGCTCGCGCACAACCACAGGAATTTCGAAGGCCCCGGGCACCCGCTGAATGGAGATCGTCGCGTTCGGCGCAAGCGTCCGCAATTCTTTCATGGCATGGTCGATCAAACCCTTCACATAGCGCGCGTTAAATTGGCTCGCGACGATGTGAAATGTGTGTTCGCCCCGTATGATGCGGGGTCGCGCCTGGATGATGTTGGACATCTAACGATGACGAATGACCAATGACCAATGACGAATCAATGACGAAGCTTGAATGACCAATGATGCGACGCACGCTCCTTTGGGCTTCGTCATTTGGCATTCGTGGTTCGTCATTTGGCCCTGTCTTACAATAAGTGCCCCATCTTCGATCTTTTGGTCTCGAGATATTTGGCGTTGTGCGGATTGGCTTCGCTTCGAATCGGCACTTGTTCGACCATCTCTAGGCCGTAACCCTCGAGTCCGACAACTTTCTTCGGATTGTTGGTCAGAAAACGGAACTGGCGAACTCCGAGATCGAAAAGGATTTGCGCGCCGAGACCGTAGTCGCGCAAATCGCTTGGGTAACCGAGCCTCGCGTTTGCCTCGACCGTGTCGAGACCTTCCTCCTGCAATTTGTAGGCGTGAATTTTTGCTGCGAGCCCGATGCCGCGCCCTTCCTGCCGCATGTAGACCAAAACGCCGTTGCCTTCGTCCTGGATTTGTTGAAGCGCCGCGTGCAGTTGATTTCCGCAATCGCATCGGCGCGACCCGAAAACGTCTCCGGTCAGGCATTGGCTGTGGACGCGCACGAGCGTTGGCTTGTTCTTGTCGACTTTGCCTTTCACCAGCGCGAGATGATGCTGGCCATCGAGCGTCGAGCGGTAGAGGTGCAAATCGAAATCGCCGTAATCAGTCGGCATTTTTACAATCTGTTCCAGTTCCACGAGTTTTTCGCGGACACGGCGGTGTGCGATCAAACTTTGGATGGTGCAAATGCGCAGGCCATGCTTCCGGCGGAACTCCATCAGCTCGGGCAGTCGCGCCATTGTGCCATCGTCGTGCAGGATCTCGCAAAGCACTCCAGCGGGTTGCAGCCCGGCCATGCACGCAAGATCGACCGCTGCCTCGGTGTGGCCGGCGCGCCGCAGCACACCGCCATCCTTTTCGCGCAACGGAAAAACGTGCCCTGGTTGCGCAAGGTCTTCAGGCGATGATTTTGAATTGGCGATCGCCAGAATCGTCGTCGCCCGGTCGTATGCGCTGATTCCCGTCGTTACCCCTCGGGCCGCGTCCACCGACACCGTAAAGTCGGTGCGATACATTTCACGATTCTCCGCCACCATCCGTTTCAAGCCAAGTTGATCTGCGCGTTCGTTCGAAACTGGCGCGCATATTAAACCGCGGCCATGCGTGGCCATGAAATTGATCGCTTCTGGTGTCACTTTCTCGGCCGCCATTACGAGATCACCTTCGTTCTCGCGGTCGGCATCGTCGGTCACGATAACGATGCGGCCCTTGGCGATATCACTTACCACATCGTCGATCGCGTCGAACTGAAATGTCTCCGCCGCCGTTGTAATCATCCGAATAATACCATTACGTCCAGCGCCCTAATGAGCAACTCCTACTCTTACCCGTGGTATTGCTCTTGCTCATGATCGTAATCGGAAGTCGAGCACGAGCACGATTACGAGCATGATGGGAGTAGATTATTTCGAGCTCGTCGCTACAATCGCCTCCGGCCGGTACATGTCGCGGTTGCTGCCTTGGAACTCAGCTTTCAACTTCACCTTGAAATGGGAAAGATCGATAAGGTCCCAGCGTGTGATTCTCCAGCGTTGGGCGTTTGCCGTCGAGCTCGGACTGCTCGATCCACCTTCCCGCCACTCGCGTTCGAATCCGACAATGAAATGCACGGCGTCATCACGCACTTTGTTCGTCGCTCTTTTTGGTTCGAAATAGAATGTGCGGAAACTGCTGTTGCGGCTGCCAACCGCATAAAGCTTTGGGTCGAGATAAAAGACGCGTCTGCTCGTAAGATCGACAATCCGTAGATCGGGATAGCCGGAACGCTGCACTTTTCCCTCGATCGTGGGTGGTGAATCGGAGCTAAATCCAGACGTTGAGCTGAGCACCTCACGCAAGGTGTCGTCGAAGCGACTGCTCACTTCGTTGATGCGCTCGACATTCTGGATCACGCTATCTGGCGCGTTCAATCGCTTAATCGTCTCGTCACACGCAGCGCTGATTTGTTTTACCACCCGCTGGTCCACTTCGTTTTGCGGATCGAACGCGAGAACTCGCTTCCCGGTGGCAGCGAAAGTCACGTCGCTGAACGGAATCCCCCGCAATTGTCGATCTTCGTTAAGCAGCCATGGAATGAGTTGGTCCATCGGCGCGTTCGAAGAAGCTGTAGCCGGGGTCGATGACCCCGGCTGGGCCGCATCGGCAAGGGAAGTGCAGATAGCAAGCGTAAAAACAAATGACGTTACAATGTGAGGCATTCACTCATTTAAAATCTGCGCTCGCCATCGAACAAGAGTAATACAGTGAAGCCCAAGCAAGTAACGAGCGCTTGCCAGCCGTCGCTCGCTTTGGGACATTTGACCGAATCATGGGGCTGTGACTACAGTGACCACATGACGACTACGCTCCGCGAAGCAAAAGCCAGACTATCTGAGATGGTGAAACGCGCCAGCCGCGGCGAGGAAGTCGTGATTACTGTGCACGGAAAAGAAACAGCCAAGCTCGTGGCAGTGCCGAAGCGCACGAAGAAACGCGACAAAGAAAAATGGTTGGCCGAACTGGATGAACTGCGCCGCAAATACAGCACGGGCAAAATCGGCCGGCGAAGCGAGGAAATCATTGCTAAAGATCGCGAAGATCGGTTCTAATCGATGGCCTATTGGGACACATCGGCTTTAGTAAAGCTGTACGTCGACGAGCCCGATTCGCCCCACTATCGACAAATCCTGCGAGAGAGTTTAGAGCCACTCCACACCTCTATCCTGACTCTTGCGGAACTCTACAAAGTCTTCTGGTCAAAAGCGGTTGCTCACGGACTATCGTACGGAGGCCCTGACGCGTTGCTCCAAATGATTTCCGAAGCCGTTGAGAAAGGGCGCATGCGTTTGATTAGTTACGACCGGCAGGTGCTCGGCCACTTTCGTCCGATCATCGCAACTTGCTATGCTCGATCGCGACCGTTACGGCTCCGGTCAGCAGACGGAATACACCTGGCTTCTGCTCGCTCCGTCGCAGCCGCTGAACTAGTTTGTGCCGACAAGCGGATGCGTGCGGCGGCCGAATCTCTCGGTTTTAGATTAGTTCCGCGGACACTCTGAATGATAAGCAAATCAGACAAGATTTTCGTCGCCGGCCACCGTGGCATGGTGGGCAGCGCGTTGATGCGTCGGCTGAACGCGGAAGGATTTTCTAACGTTGTAACGCGCGATCGTTCGCAGCTCGATCTCGCTGATGAATCTGCCGTTGCGAAACTTTTTGCCGCAGAACAGCCCGCGGTCGTGATTCTTGCTGCGGCGAAAGTAGGGGGCATCAAGGCGAACAACGATTTTCCGGTCGAGTTTCTGTTCGATAATTTGCGGATTCAAAACAACGTCATTCACGCAGCTCACGAAGCCGGAGTGCGCAAGCTTCTCTTCCTCGGGAGCTCCTGCATTTATCCCAAGTTCGCGCCGCAACCGATTCCGGAAACAGCCTTGCTGAGCGGGCCGCTGGAACCAACTAATGAAGCTTACGCAATCGCCAAGATTGCCGGGATCAAACTTTGCCAGGCGTTTTCTCGTGAATACGACGCTAACTTTATCTCGGCCATGCCGACAAATCTTTACGGTCCAAATGACAACTTCGATCTGGAGACATCACACGTGCTGGCCGCGCTTTTGCGCAAAGCGCATGAAGCGAAAACGCGGAAGGAGCGAAAGTTGATCGTTTGGGGCTCGGGCAAGCCAAGGCGTGAATTCTTGCACGTGGACGATCTGGCGTCAGCGTGCCTCTTTTTGCTAGAGAAATATGATTCCGCTGAAATTATTAATGTCGGATGCGGCGAGGACCTCTCAATTCGCGAGCTAGCTGAGTTAATTTGTGATGTCGTCGGTTTTGATGGCGAACTCGCATGGGACGCGACCAAGCCGGACGGCACGCCGCGAAAACTTCTCGATATCACCAAACTGCGTCGCCTTGGCTGGCAGCCAGCGATTCCCCTTCGCGACGGTATCGCCCAAACCTACGATTGGTTTTTGAAAAATGTGGCGCGCTGAAAGCATCTTATGGCGATAAAAAAACTGCGCGTTGGTGTTGTCGGCGTTGGCCATATCGGAAGCAAGCACGCGCGGCTCTACGCCGAAATTCCGTCGGCTGAATTTACTGCGGTGTATGATGTCGATGTTGCGAGAGGTAACGCCATTGGCAAAAAGTCTGGCGCAACAGCGGCGCGGTCGCTGGATGAATTCATCGGGATGGTTGATGCCGCTTCAGTGGCGACGCCGACCAACACACACTATGAGATTGCACAGTCTCTGCTCGCGCGCGGCAAACACGTGTTGGTCGAGAAACCAATCACCGACAATACGGCGCATGCGGCCGAACTGGCGGAATTGGCGACGCGCGACGGTCTGATTTTACAAGTTGGCCACGTCGAACGTTTTAATCCAGTTCTAAGCGCACTTGAAAGACACCTGACCCATCCGCGTTTTATCGAAGCGCACCGGCTCTCGCCTTACCCGGACCGTAGCACTGACATCGGCGTGGTTCTCGATCTGATGATCCATGATTTGGAAGTGATTTTGCATTTCGTCCGTTCGCCTGTGCAGAGCATCGATGCAGTGGGCGTGCCAGTTTTGAGCCGCAGCGAGGACATCGCCAATGCGCGGCTGCGTTTCGGGAATGGTTGCGTGGCAAACGTTACCTCAAGCCGCATCAGTCCCGAACGCATGCGTAAGATTCGGGTTTTTCAGGAGGACGCCTATCTCTCGCTCGATTACCAAAATCAGAGCGGTGAAATTTACCGGCGGGTTGGGGGACAGATTACACGTGACAAAGTCGAGATCGAACGCGAAGAACCGCTCAAGCGTCAACTCACTTCGTTTATCGAATGCGCGAGCACCGGCCGCGAGCCGCGCGTCTCCGGGTTCCAGGCAACAGCGGCGCTGGAGTTGGCAGTTGAAATCACGAAAAGAATGACGAAGGAATGACCATCTATTTCGTCGCGGGCGAAGTGAGCGCGGACAACCACGGTGCGGCTCTGATGCGTTCGCTGCGTGAATTGGATGCCGAACTTAATTTCATAGGGCGCGGCGGTCCGGAGATGCGAGGAGTCGCTGGTGAACGATTCAAAGATTGGCTTGGTGATGCAGCCGTCCTCGGTTTGTGGGAAGTAATAAGGAAGTACGGTTTTTTTCGGAAGCAATTTCGCGAAACGCTGAAGGAAATTCAGCAGAGCAGGCCCGACGCCGTTGTGTTGATCGATTATCCGGGTTTCAATTTGCGCCTTGCGGATGCGTTGCGAAGGCAATCCCAGCAACAGAGAATAATTTACTATATCAGCCCCCAAGTCTGGGCCTGGAATCGCGGCCGCATCAAGAAGATGGCGCGGCTTCTCGATCTCGTGCTCTGCATCTTTCCTTTCGAAGCCGACCTCTATAACAAATCTGGCTTGCGCGCGGTATTCGTGGGCCATCCGATGCTGGAAAGGCTGCGTTCTCAGAGGATCGACATTGAGCGGGATCCCAATCTAGTCGGGCTCTTTCCGGGCAGCCGCTTGCCTGAAGTGCGAAAAATTTTCCCGGTAATGCTCGAGACGGTGCGTGAACTTCAAAGACGAAACCCAAAAATGCATTTCGAAGTAGCGGCCGCATCGCAGGAGTTAGCAGTGGGCCTGAACGAGATACAGGATCGACATGTCCGAGATCGACAAGTCGCTCAAATCAAAGTTGGCGAGACGGCGGCAATCATGCAGCGCGCTTTTGCCGGAATCGTGGCATCGGGAAGCGCCACCCTTGAAGCGGCTTATTTCCGAATGCCATTCGTCCTGATTTACAAAGTGGCGTGGCCGACCTACCTGGCGGCGCGACTCGTCGTGAACGTGAAACATCTTGGCATGCCCAACGTGCTTGCGGAGAGAGAAGTAGTCCCCGAATTCATTCAGCGCCGGGCGAAACCCGAGGCCATCGCCAAAGCCGTGTACCAATTAATTGAGAATGCGGGCGCGCGGGAACGAATGATTTCCGAGTTCGACGCGATCGTCGGCCAACTGGGCAAAGGCGACGCAAGCGAAAGGGCGGCGGAGGCGATTATTGAAGGAGATTGGTAATAACGTCGGAATGAAACACCCGTGAACTGACTGTTGAACAACTCGTGTGTGCCCTCGTATTCCTTTTCTTGTTGCTATTCCTGCTCCCACTCATAGTTCCTGCGCATCCCTATCGAGAACAGATATTGAAGGAAGAGCAGGAATATGAATATGAATAAGAAACAGTCCTCGGAACTGATCAAGCGATGAAGATTTGGGATATTTCACGGACGCTCTCGGACAATCTGGCGGAGTGGCCTGGTGACGAGCCGTTCCATTTTCAATTGACCAGAACGCTGGCCGAAGGCCAAAGCGTTAATCTTGGCGCAATCAGCACGAGCGTTCACAACGGCACACATGCCGACGCCCAATTCCATTTTGATGGAAAAGGCGAATCAATTGAGAAAGCGCCACTCGAAATTTATTTTGGGCGCGCGGTCGTTGTTGATCTTACACGCGCTTTCTCGCAGTCGAACGAGAAACACCTGATTACCATCGAAGATCTCCGTCCGTCTGTCGAAGAAATCGGGGAAACGTCGCGGCTTCTGATTAAGACCGGTCGATGGAACAATTCCGCCGTTTTTCCGGATCAAATTCCTGTGATCGCAGCCGATATCGCAGCGTGGCTGCAAAAAAATGGAGTCAAGCTTCTGGGCCTGGATCTGCCGTCGGTGGATGAGATCGATTCAAAGTCATTGCAAAATCACCACGCGCTGTCCCGTGCCGGGATCGCTATCGTTGAATCGCTCGATCTGAGTCGCGCCGGATCGGGCATTTACAATTTGGCCGCATTGCCTCTAAAAATCGCCGGTGGCGATGGCGCACCGATGCGAGCCGTGCTTTGGCGCGATTAGCTCACGCCAAACATGGTATTGCCCATTTGTCATTGCGAGCGGAGCACGGAGTAGTCTCCCGCTGCTGCGGGATTACTGTTCCCTGTTCCCAAATGAAAGATGTCTCGACTTCGCTCGACATGACACGGAGCCTGCTCGAAGACCGGCGCATCGTTTGGCTCATCGCTGCGATTGCGATCTTTCTGTTTCTCATCGGCAATTTGCCGTGGCAGCTCGACGATTACGACCAGGCGAAGCAGGCCTTCACTTCGTTTGAGATGATCAAGGACGGGCGCTGGTTTTATCAGCAGACGCCGCGCGAACACGTGGCGACCAAGCCGCCGCTCGTTGGCTGGCTTTCAGCAGGCCTTTTTTCTTTGACGCATTCATGGGACGTAGCGTGGCGTCTGCCGTCACTTCTAGCGGCGATTGCGATCGGGATTCTGCTGTTTCGGGCGGCAAGTCTGGCTTACGGAACGACTGATGGCGTGATTGCGCTGAGCGCGTTCGGATTAAATCTGCTGAGCCCACGCCTGGCAACGCTCGTGCGCACAGATATGCCGCTAGCGTTCGTGATTTTTCTCATCGGCTTGTTGATCTGGCAGAAAATCCGAGAACAGGAGGCATGGGATCCACGAGATCGAATTTACATCTTCGTATTGCTCACGGTCGCGATGTTGATCAAGGGACCGATTATTTACGCGTTTTTGCTGCCTGGCGTTGCCCTGTTTCAATGGCGATGCAGGCGACACGCTGTTGTAGCCGGGGTCGGTGACCCCGGCCCAGGTGCGTCGCCGCAGAATGGTTGTCGCCACGGCGCTGTGTCGTCCAGTGAGCGCCTCGACACAGCGAGGCGGCTACAGAGCGCGTGGTGCGGCTGGTGGCCGTGGATCGCTTCTCTGGGCATCTTTCTTCTGTGGGTGATCGGTGGGATCCTTTTTCAATCTGGGTTCTTCAATGAAGTGGTAATGCGCGAATTCATTGGGCGCTTTGGGGAAACGATCCATCGCCCGCAGCCGCTTTATTTTTATTTGCCGCATCTCGTGCACAAATTTGCTCCCTGGAGCATGCTGATGATTGCCGTCGCCATTTTTGATCTCGCATCGCGTCGATGGAGGATTGGTGCTGCGTTTCAGGCGATGTCGCCCCAGACTTTCTGGCTGCTTTGTTGGAGCCTGGGCGGATTGGTTGTGATGTCGCTGATTCCGTCAAAACGCGTGGACAGGGTTTTTCCGATTGTCCCGCCTCTCTGTCTGCTTTTGGCGGCGCAGATCGGAAACATTTTCAGGAACGAGCAATTACGCACGCGTGTTTATCGATGGAGCGCGGTTGCGTTAATCCTCTCGATTTTGATCACCGGCGGCTACACAGTCGCCAAAGTCATCTTCGGATATCGCGATCATCGCGACGCTCTTGTGCTTTTCGGGCGTGACGTTCGCAACGAAGCAGAAGCGCATCACTGGCGTTACGAAGTCGTTTCCGCCAAAGACGAAGGGCTGCTCCTGTACCTGCGGAAAACGAACTTTATTAAGCGCGATCGCGCCGCGGCAGAATGGAACCGTGGGAACCTTGATGCGTTGGTTGCGCCGGCAGACAAAGCGCCGGCTTTGATGCGCGAGCTTCACGGTGCTGTGCTCTCTGAACTAAAATCAAATGAGAGAAAGCGAGAGCGGGGGAGGGATTACGTCTTGATTACGCGTTGAGCTGCTCTAAGGCTCAGCCGACGACAGGGACGAGGGCATGTTAGACGAGATGTGGGCGGAAATGTTTCCGCAACATGATTACACTCTGATTTGTCGAAAGCGCGCAGACTCTCACGGCAAGGCGTACGCCTCATACTGCGGCGTCCCTGTCAATGACTGCTCCTTAAGGAACTGCCACGCGCGAACGTTGACTGAGTCGCCCAGAGCGTAATACCGGTGGTCCCCGTGCATGATCAAGCTCTCAGCTGGGATTCCCGCAGCCTGCATGGCTGCGACCGTGGACTTGACTGAGGCGAGCGTAAAGATCGGGTCTCGATCGCCGGAGATGATGAGCAACGGCAGCTTCCGTCGCGCCATCCGAATCGTCGCGAAGTCAGCTGAGCTTCGGAAGGAGCCCGCATGGACCGCAACGGCCGCGAAGTACTGGGACTCGAGGAGCCCGATCCTCAACGCGAAGACAGCACCCGCGGAGTGTCCGAACAAGTAGATCCGCGAGGAGTCGATCGGCAGCTTCCTGCGTAGAGTCTCCGTCAACTTATGTACGAGATCTGGCCCGTCTGCGGGGATGGTCCAATTCCATCGATCAAGTGACTTGAGCCCCGCGACAAAGAAGCGCTCCTTCTGCGCAAGCTTGGCCCAGTTGTTGACAATCTTCGCGCCGTCACCGCCTGAACCATGGAAGGCGAGAACGAGGGGACGCTTCTCGCCGGCGGCCAGGTCTTTCGGGGCTGACAGGTAGTACGCCCGCGTGGTACCGTCGTGCTCCAACAACTGCTTCCTGACGTTGTCCGCAGCGCTTGCCACACCTGCACAAGCGCAAAGAAGCGCTGCGGCGACGGCTCTTCTCATCCCTTCATGTACTTTGGTGTCATTCACGCATGCCTAACGTGTGTCATTAACGGCGGCGCATCCAAGCTTGGCGCGTTATCCGTCGGAAGTCGCATGTCATCGCTGCATGTTACCGCCATGCTTTCACGATATGCGCATGGAACGGTATCACCACATGATTGTCGTATGTCACCTCTCCGAGAGGCGATTGCATATCTGCGGTGATGGCTGAAACGATCGCCTGCCGAGCTCGGGCGTCGAGATGCTGCATCGAAGGAATCGCAGCCGTATCCACTTCGATTTCTCCAGCAACAAACGCATCGGGATTTGGAAAGCGCGCCGTCAGGGAAAAGGGTTCTATCTCTATTCGCTGAAACCCAGCGCTCAGCGCCAGGGCGCGCAGCTCGTCTGTGCTGTCGAGCGCAAAAATTTCCTGCAGAGGCGAAATTCCGACGCGCTGTTGAATTACATTGTGTAGAGTCTGGTAGAACGGGTGCCGATCAAGTCCCTGCCAAACACTTACCAAGACGCGGCCGTTTGGAGTTACGACCCGGCGCATTTCCGCGAGAGCAACGGACTTGTCGGCAAAGAACATCAGCGCGAACTGGCACAGCACAAGGTCGAAGCTGCTTTCAGGAAAGGCGATCTCTTCCGCACTCCCTTCGCGCCATTCAATCGCCAGACCCTCCCGGGCCGCAGCTGCCCTCGCCACGGCGAGCATATTCGGACTGATATCAAGGCCCGTGACTGCGCTATTCGGTCCAAGCTGCGAAGCGATCTGTCGAGCGACGATCCCCGTTCCACAGCCCACATCCAAAACCCGCTCCCCCGGTCTTAGATCCGCAGCCTGAATAAGATTGGCGGCGCACGGACCAAAGAGGGCGGGCACCATGTAACTTTCATATCCTTCTGCTGGATTAGGCATTTGATTTCTCCGATCCCGACCGCGCTGCGTAACGGTGCAGCTTTACTTTTTCGTGAATCGAGTTAGCTGCGTAAATACGCACTGCCAGCGATCGGTTTGCTTCACAAAAATATCTGTCGCCCGTTCACAAGAGGCGAAATCTTGCCCCATGAATTTCCCTTTGGTCGTCGTGAGTCCTGTCACCACGGTGGTGTTTCCGTAGAGACGAACTCTCAGGTCGGTGGACTCCATCGACTCATGGGACAAAACACCGGATTTGATCACTCCGAGAAAGCGGGCCTTGTCGATGATGCTTCCATCGGGGTCAACGATGATCCAGTCGTCGGCGAGGATTCCATCGAGCGCGTCCGCGTCATTGTTGGCGACCGCTCGGGCAAATTCGTTTTCCAATTTCACCAGTTCTTCCATCGTATTTTCGAGGCCACTCCAAGCTCCTAAAGCCGCGGTTCAGGCGCACACGAGCGCGCAGCGCGAGTGCGTCGCCTGGAACCGCTTGTTAGGGCGCTACCCTTACTCATGTTGCAGGATATTGATCAGTTTTCCGAAAGGATCTCGCACATAGAATCTGCGCACTCCCCACGGCTCACTCGTTGGGCCATACTCGATTGGGAGTCCTGCCTTCTGGGATCTTGCCAAGGCCTCATCAATGTTGTCGACCTCGATCGATATGTCTGGGACACTTGTTCCGGAGCCTCCCTCTGAGAGTACACTGACTTGAATCGTCATCTTTGAGCCTGAGCCGTACGTTCGTATCCAGCCGAGGTCCATAAGTAGCTTGAGACCGAGAACGCCTTCGTAGAACGCCTTTGCCTTCTCTACGTCGGGTGTTGCGATGTTTGAGACGATGCGCTTGACCTTCAACTGATTCTCCTTGCGCCCTAACGAGACGGAGCTGAGCCACCGCTGGCGACGGCGAGCGTGGCAAACATCCTGAACTGTTTCATAAAATCAAATCTGATCATCACAACGGCCAGCGGTTGGCTCGAGCGATTGGTTAGATGAAGCATATCGCAGTTCAGGAACGGCTAGCAATGATAACAGCACCGTCACAGTCGGCCGACGTTCCTCAGATCCGCGCGGGAGCCCCAGCGACCAGAACTCAAGCTCATCCTGTACTGAATGGGCACCTTTACGACACTGAGACTATGCGGGCGAAAGCGCCAGCCGAGGAAACCATGGATAGCTGATTGGTCCAGAATCTTGTGACCAGTGCTTCTAAGCATGCTGACTGATGCCACCGATCCGTCGGGCTTGATGTGGATCTCCGCGATCCCGGCGCCTTGTAAACGCTGTTTCCTTGCCGACTGAGGGTATTCCGGCCGCGGGGAGTAGTAGACGGGTTCAAGCTTCAACGGCTCGCCAGGTGGGGAGACACGGTAGAAAAAATTGTTTGGATCGCGCGCACTCCCTACGCAAAGCCTAAATGCGCGGCGGGTGGCCGTTCGCTCCATCGCATGGTTAGGCGTATTGGGAGCCATTCAGATGTTAGGCGGCAATTGGAAGGTCCATCGCTTTGGCCGCGCGCACCGGATCGAAATCCTCGCGGATGAATGCAATCTTCCCGTCGGTTACGCGGATAAAAACCACGTAGTTCTGTCGATAAACCCGCCCGGTAGATTTGATGATCCCCTCCGCCTCGACCTCGCCAACTGCGCCTGTAGGATCCTCGAATGGGTGAATTGCGAGATTGAAGAACCGGAAGCGGTCAACCGCCTCCCGGAACCACGTAACGTGACGCACGACCTCGTCTCGCCCGGACAGTCGCGCTGGATGGCCGACCGACGATGCGTAGGCTAGCTCCCATAATATGTCATCGGCGATTAATGTCTCCCAGCGTGCTGCGT
>JBKOWV010000064.1:0-7930 GCA_046724585.1 Verrucomicrobiota bacterium | reverse complement strand
TTGCGCGACGGTCGCACGGTCATTCACAACTACGGTCACGGCGGCGCCGGATTTACCCTTTCGTGGGGCTGCGCCCGCGAAGTTGTCAATCTTGCGCTTTAGCCGCTTCCTTGTGAACTGACATCATTGGCGAATTCGGCAGGCGAGACGCTGTTTACGTCACAGACAACATGCCATGTGTCACACGACTTAGGTCAGCGCGATGCACTGGAATGAGCTGACGGTGTCGTCGGGGCCCTTTTCAGCGAAGAAGCTCTCATAATAGCCTGGGCCGAGGTCCCAATAAGGGCCTTTGTAATATTCGTCGCGATAAAAGCGCCAGACGCCGCTCACCACGACGAGACAACTGATCCGGTCATTCCAAAAATCACCGATGTAATGAAAACTTAAGTTGGTGCGGGCATAGGCACCCTTGAAACCGACATGATCGTAAAGCACGAGCTCCGGCAGACGGATGGGCTGTGTCACCATCGGCACCTCTATTTTCCCTGCGGCAGAGGCGTGATAGCTGAGCGGGCCCAGTTTCCATTTCATGTCGATGATACAGCCGTTGTCCGGCGACAGTTCAGTTTTGGGTGGTTGTTTCATATGCGTGTGCGGCGGGGTTCTTTTATGATTTGAGCAAATGAAGGTCGCGCTGTCGAGCAGGAACATAGGGCTGCGCCTGCAGGGTGGCCTCGCCGGCGAGTTGCTCTTTCATGCATTCAGCCCCCGAAAGCGATCGGGGCTGGCGCACAGACGGGAACTGGAAGCCTCTATTCCTCAGATCGGGTGCTCCCGGCTATCGGAGCGGAGCCGGATCGTCTTTGTCTGCAAATCGTGCATTGCGCTGATGAAGCGGACGGTCTTGCTCTTTGCCCGCATCAAAATGGAATGCGTCGTGGCCTTGGTGCCCTGTCCTTTCACGCCGCGCAAAAGGGCGCTGTCGCTGATTCCGGTCGCGCAAAAAATAATGTTTTCTCCGTTGGCCAAATCGTCCGCGAGGAAAACGCGCTCCAAATCTTTTTTGCAGCCATCGCTGATTAACTGCTTTCGTTCTTTCTCGTCGCGCGGCCACATTTTACATTGTATCTCGCCCCGGAGGCATTTGATCCCCGCCGCAGCCAATACCGCCTCGGGCGAGCCGCCGATTCCCATGTAAAGATCGACATTGCTGTCGGGTAACGACGGCGCCATCGCAGCTGCGATGTCGCCATCACCGATCATGCGCAACGATGCCCCGGCGGCGCGAATCTCCTCGACAATCTCTTTGTGCCGCGGCCGATCCAGCATCATCACGACCACGTCCTGCACCCGTTTCTCCAATGCGCGCGCGACGATTGCGAGTGTCTCGGCCACAGGCGCCTCAAGCTGCAATGTATCGCCGCGTTTCTGCATGTATTGAATCACACGCGGGCCGTACGATAGCTTCATCATGTAAAACGAAGGCACATCCCGCAGCGCGACTTTTACACCTTCCGCAGGACTCGCCGCCGCGATGCAACTAATCGAATTCGGCGCGCCTTTAGAAATATTGGTGGTGCCGTCGATTGGGTCGATGGCGATGTCGAACGGCGGCGAACCAGGGATCCACGTGCCTAGTTGTTCGCCTTTGAAAATACCTGGTGCTTCGTCCTTGATTCCTTCCCCAATCACCACCTCACCGCAGATATTCATGAGATCGAACATCCCGCGCATGGCGTCGCACGCCGCCGCGTCAGCTGCTTCCTTGTCTCCCCGCCCGAGCCAGCGCAACGAATTGAGCGCCGCCGCTTCCGTGGCGCGCACAAAATCGAACTCAATGATGCGTTCGATGTCCTGATAATCCTGTCGAGGCAATCGCGGCATGGCGGAAAAGAAGATTCACGCAGTCGCGCACGATGACAAGCGAAGCGCTGAGCACGAGTGATTAGTGATTCGTTGTGGAATTCTGGCACTTACTTTTCCATTCCGGCCACAGCATGCCCGGAGTGACCATGCGCCCCATGACTGTGCAGTGACGGGCGAATCCGCAGGAAAAATTGAAACCCATAACCCAGATCGTCTCCGTAATAGCGGCCGAGACTATCCGGGCGATCATTGATGGTAAATTGAGTGCCAAGTCCGACGTCGAGGCCTTTGCCATGCGACAGATCGCGGATATACCCAATCGTGTAACCGCTCACAGGAAAAATGCGCGATTCATCCGCGGCATCTAGAACGAGTTCGTGTCCGGATTTCTCGACATGCTCCCAACGCAGATAAACGGTGTCGCGCCCTCGCTGGTAATTCGATTCGATCAGGAACGATTGCGTCTTGCCTTCGTCGGTAGCGTTGTTCTGGCCCCAGACAAACGTATTCGACCAGTTGCTATCGGGACCGAGCGGCAGGTTGTAAATGGCCGAGGCGGTCGTGCGATGGATTTTGGTCTCAGGGTGAAGCGCTTCGGGACTCTTGATGTAACCGTGCGAAAATTGCAGCGCCAAATTTTGTGTTGGGTTCCATGAAATACGCCCACTGAACGAATCGAAGCGTGGCCGATCGAAATCGTAACGATTTTCATCCGGCTCGCGGCCCGTGAAAATGCTGCCTTCAACCTTCAGGTTGCGCCATTGCGCGCCGAGAGTCGCGACACCAAACGTGATGTGAGTCGAATCCTGCCAGTGGTGACCGATTGGCGCGTCCGGATCATCCATTGCCGAAAGCCGGTGCATGAAAGTGGGCGGCCCAAGGGACGGTTCGCCCGGATAACCAAAATAAAAATACGCGCTTAGGTCCGAATCGAACTTTTGCGAAAAGCTTATCGACAGTTCATCGAAAAGATCGTGTGGATGTTGCCGATCATGGAGCGGTTGATCGTGCCACGATTCGCCGGTTTGAAAAAGAAGCGGATAGCCGCGCCCGCCTTCTGTCAACGGATCGAGACTCATCATCAGGCGCGTGCCCAGCTGCGCATTCTGGCCGAGCGGGTGGGAGTACATCCCCATGATCCAGTTCGGCGCATCGATGCGGTCATCGCCGCGGCGGGTGCTGACATTGGTATAACGCGGGAAAATTGCGCCGTGCAACATCAGCATGCTCTCGCCGAACATGAACATGCGCCCATACATCGGCGTGGAATCCGGCAACCAGCTTGTGCCCGAGCTTTCCCGGCTCATAGGGTCGGCAATGTTTATCGAGGATTGCATCTCCATTTCATGGGACGGATGCGACGAATGAGGCAAATCGGAATTCGTTTCCGGTTTGCTCGATGTTGGATCTTGGTTGCCTGCCGCGCCGTGGGTCGCCGCGGCGACCGAACGCGGGTCCAATGCTGAGCGTTTCTTCTCTTTCCTCGGCACGAGTTTCATCCCGCATTTCGGGCAATTGCCCGGATGATCCATCACGACCTCCGGATGCATCGGGCAGATATATTTCTGTTTCTTCTCCTGCTCGTAATCGTAATCGTGCTCGCGATGCGGGCGATTTGGGTCAATCGCCTCTACCTGCGCAATTGCGCGCGTGGCGAGCAAAATTGCACAGCTCAAAATTAGAATTCGTTTTTTCATGTCGAATGTCAGCTGATTTCTGTAGTGGCAGCCGTGCCGGCTGCGGGTCTGTGCAATGCAGGCGACACGCCTGCCGCTACAGCAATTCCGTCGAGGGCGCGACCGCCGGGCGCGCCAAAACGTTGTTCGCGGTTAGGCCGAAGCTGGCGGAGCGTGAGCAAGCAGGCTCCGCTGCAAAATCAATTCAGCGAATGTCCGCGCTTTGGGCGGTCCCGTATCGAGGAACAACGGCGCCGGCGTGGTATGCGAGTATGCGACGAACGTGAATTCATCGACGCGAAGATCGACGGCGGAAAATTTTGCGTCGTCCCGCGCCCAGCTTTTCGTTACCACAGGGACAACTGCGCGCAAGATCTTGCAGCATTGGGTCGTGGATGGCGGCGGCTGAGGCTTTACCGGCTCGGAATGAAACGGACAAGCACTTTGTGTTTCGCGACCTCGATCTGCAATCGCGCCAAACGCGCAATGATTGGAAATTGCCAACCAGGAGCAGATCGCGATCACAACGATCATGTAGCGCGCGCTTGTTTTCACGCTCGGTTCAATCGCCCACGGAAGAAGAATCTCAAATGTTTTCTTTCGGCGGATCGATCAACGGCGCGACCGTGCTCGCAGCGATTCCTTCTGGCGCCATGGTTTTATCGATCCCGCTTGGGGTTGGTTTGGCTTGGTCAAACTGCGGTTGTTCGACCCGCGTCGCCAACAGCATCGCCGTGAACAGTAGCGCAGCTGCCAGATAATACGGCGCGCCGGGCAGATAAAGCGAATGTTTCGGATTGATGAACCAGGCAAATATTCCCGAAAATAAGAACGGCCCAATGACGAATGCGATCGAGCGCAGGCTCTGGATTGCTCCTTGCAATTCGCCCTGTTCCCTCTCGCTCACGCGATGCGTCATCATTCCTTGCGCTGCCGGGAAGGAAATGTTCCACATCGAAATCACTGGAATTGAAGCCATGTAAAGTCCGCCGGTTCTGGCCAGACCAGCAATGACCATTCCGACTGCGCCGAAGAATTGTCCGATATAAAGTGTGCGCCGTTCCCCCAACCACGCGACGATTCGTCCGGTGAGTCCGCCGGAAATCGCGGCCGTGAATACGCCAACCAGCGCAAGTGAAATGCCGATTGTGGTTTGGTTCCAGGCAAAGCGATAAATCGCGTAGAGCGCCCAAATGACGAAAACTTCGTGCGACACGTAGGCGAGAAATTGGAGGCTCGCGAGTTTCCATAGCTCGGGATGGGAGCGAAGCAGGACGAGCGACCCGAGTGGATTGGCGCGACGCAGCGTGAAAATTTTCCGATGCTCCTGCCGCAGCGATTCCGGAACGAAAATGTAGCCGTAGAGCCAGTTGGCCAGACTAAATCCGGCTGCAACCCAGAATGGCAAACGCGGACTGATGTCTCCCAGGGGCCCGCCAATTCCCGGACCGAGAATAAAACCGAGACCGAATGCGACCCCAATCATCCCAAAAGCGCCGGCGCGTTTTTCTTTCGGGACGACGTCGGCGATATAGGCCATGGCGGTCGGTATGCTGGATGCGGTGATTCCGGAGATGACCCGACCAACGAACAACCAGCCAATCGTAGGCGAGAGCGCCATCACAATGTAATCAAGGCCGAGACCAAGATTCGATAACAAGATCACAGGCCGTCGTCCGAACCGGTCCGATAACACGCCTAACACCGGAGAAAAGAAAAACTGCATCAGTGCGAAAACAGTGCCGAACACGCCAATCCACGTCGCCGCGCTGGAAGTATTGCCCCCGAGAAAGTTTAAAATCAGCTTCGGTAGAACCGGTGCGATCAAACCCAGCGCCAGCATGTCGAGCATGACCGTGACGAAAATAAAAACAACCGCGGCTTTGCGTGCTTTCATGCTCGAGAGCTGAATACTAGACGCTAGATGCTAGATTTTTCATCCGGCATCGATAAGCAAGCTCCAGTACCTTCAAAAGGCACGACGAAAATGTCATGACTCCCCTCTCGTATCGTTCGCCCAAAACGGAAGTATGCGAGAGTAAAATCCATGGACGCGGTTTGTTTGCGACGGCTGACATTGCAAAAGATGAAGTCGTAGCGGTGAAAGGGGGCTACATCATTTCGCGGGAGCAATTGCGCAAGAAAATCACGCCTCGTCTCGGCCCGGTGGAAATTCAGATTGGCGACGATCTCTTTATCGCGTCAGTCACGGAGGAGGAGCGCGAAGGCTCAATGCTTTACACCAATCACTCGTGCGATCCGAACCTCGGCATGCGCGGCGAGATCACATTCGTGGCAATGCGTGATATCCGAGCGGGCGAAGAACTCACTCACGATTGGGCCACCACCGATGATGATGATTACTCGGTAGAATGCAAATGCGGGGCGCCCAATTGCCGGAAGCTTTTGACTGGCAAAGACTGGCAGCGCCCTGAATTGCAAAAGCGGTATGCGGGATATTTCTCGGCTTATCTCGCCAAGAAAATTGCGCAGACCCGCAGCGCACATTCGCCCGGTTGATCGCGAATCGCTCTCGACTTTTTCATGCGGCGGCCGACGTTCCATCGTTGTGATGAAAGTGCTGACTTTGCTGGCGGTTGCTGTTGGGTCGATCGCGGCGGCATTCGGAGGCGGGATCATAATTACGAGTCCGGATCATGCACAAACATTCGCGTATGGAGAAATGATTTGGCATCAACTTTACGTCAATCCAACGACTCGTGTTTTTGGCGCGCGCGTCACGTTGAGCAACTTACCGTATGTCGGCGATAGCGAGCCGCGCGTCGATGAGCCATTCGATTTTCGTTTTCCTGGCGTACACGTCGATCCAGTGAAGCGCACGTTGTTCGCTCGTGCTCGGGGTGGCAACCAAATAGCTGTGGCGTTATTTCACGGCGAGCCAGCGTGCGGCTGGATCGATCTGGCGCCGGGCGCGAAGATCTACCTGTTAAAGGAAAGCGGCAACGTCACCGCCGTTCTTACGGCGACCGATCAACCCCGCGCGGGGACGCGCTGGATCGAGATGGACAACAATTGGTCGCTTCAAAATATTCTGGCCGAATTTTTCGGACGATTGCGCGACTCGCGAGGCTGAGCCCGCGCGCTATTGCATGCCGTTTCTGTTTGGCATGACGGCGCGTCACCGCCGATCAACCCCCGAGTGCCTCCGGGTTCAATAGCGATAATGCGCTGATTTGAATGGGCCGTCGGCCGGGACGCCCAAATAATCCGCTTGCTCCTTCGTCAGTTTCGTCAGTTTGACGCCAATCTTTTCCAAATGCAGGCGCGCGACTTCTTCGTCGAGTTTCTTCGACAAAACGTAAACGCCCACTTTGTAGGTCTCTCGATTTTTCCAGAGATCGAGCTGTGCGAGCACCTGATTGGAGAATGAGTTCGACATGACGAAGCTCGGATGGCCGGTGGCGCACCCGAGATTCACGAGCCGGCCTTCGGCCAGGAGGAAAATTTCGTGGCCATCCGCGAATGTGTATTTATCCACCTGCGGTTTGATGTTGGTTTTCTTCACGCCTTTGGCTGCGTTGAGGGCATCGACTTGGATCTCGTTGTCGAAGTGGCCGATGTTGGCGACGATCGCCTGGTCTTTCATCTGTTCCATGTGACGGAGTGTGATGACATCAATGTTGCCGCTCGCAGTAACGTAAATGTCGCCCCGGCCCAGGGTATTTTCGATGGTGGTGACCTCGTAGCCTTCCATCGCGGCTTGTAATGCGTTGATCGGGTCGATCTCGGTAATGACGACACGCGCGCCCTGCCCGCGCAACGATTGCGCGCAGCCTTTGCCAACGTCGCCGTAACCGCACACGACTGCGATCTTCCCAGCGAGCATAACGTCAAGCGCGCGATTCAGGCCATCGACCAGGGAATGCCGGCAGCCGTAGAGATTGTCGAATTTCGATTTGGTCACGGAATCGTTCACATTGATCGCGGGAACAAGCAGCCGCCCTTCCTGCTGCATTTTGTAGAGCCGATGAACGCCCGTTGTCGTCTCTTCAGAAACCCCGCGCCAATCTTTGACGATCTCGTGCCAGCGATACGGATTCTCACGCTGGATTTCGAGCAGCAAATCTTTGATGACCTGTTCTTCTTTGTTAGCCGATTTCGTTTTCGCCCAATCGCTGCCTTCCTCGAGTTCGTAACCTTTGTGAATGAGCAACGTCGCGTCGCCACCGTCATCAACCACCAGTTGCGGCCCCTTGCCGTCCGGATGCGAGATCGCCCGATAAGTGCACCACCAGTAATCTTCAAGCGATTCACCTTTCCATGCGAAGACGGACACGCCGGATTTGGCAACCGCTGCCGCGGCATGATCTTGGGTCGAAAAAATGTTGCAGCTCGCCCAGCGAACAGTCGCCCCAAGATCGACCAGGGTTTTAATCAAAACCGCTGTCTGGATCGTCATGTGCAACGAGCCAGTGATGCGCACG
>JBKOWV010000172.1:0-18520 GCA_046724585.1 Verrucomicrobiota bacterium | reverse complement strand
ATATGGACAGCTGCGTCTACACCCTTGGTGGGACCCGCTACGAGATGATCCGCGCTTCGAAAAAATCGTTGAAGAAGCGAAGAAACCGGTCGCACTGAAATAAGGATGGCGACTAAAATCAAATCCGATCCGCATCTCGCGCGCATCTTGTTTAGTGCGCGATGGAAATTACCCGTGCGTGGCTCGGCGATAAAGATCTTGCCTTCGAACAGCTTGCCATTGCCATCCGCCCTCCGAGCAACCTCACGCCAGTTGAAGTTGCTTCCGTTTTGCGATCCGCCACGAGGCGACCCGCGCTTCGACAAAATCGTCGCCTCGCTCGCGCCCAAGGAGACGGAGAAATAAACTCGAATGAATCCGAAGAAATTCTTCGGCGAGCTGAAGCGCCGCAACGTTTACAAAGTTGCGGTGGCATACGCGGTCGTGGCGTGGCTGTTGATTCAGGTGGCCACGCAGGTCTTCCCACTCTTTGAGATTCCAAACTGGGCGATACGACTCGTCGTCTTGCTACTTATCATCGGGTTTCCAGTCGCGCTCGTCTTTGCCTGGGCATTCGAGCTGACTCCTCAAGGATTAAAACGCACCGAAGATGTCGATCTTGGCGAATCGATTACGCGTGGTACGGGAAGGAAGCTCGATTTTCTGATCATCGCCGTCTTGTTGCTCGTAATTGCAGTATTCGCTTATCAACGTTTCGGGCCCGGCCAGAAAGCGTTCGTAACGGTCTCGTCGGCGATTCCAGAAAAATCGATCGCGGTGCTGCCGTTCGAAAACCGGAGCGAGGACAAAGCCAATGCGTACTTTGCCGATGGCATCCAGGACGAAATCCTGACGCGCTTATCCAAGATCGCCGATTTGAAGGTGATCTCGCGCACTTCAACACAGCATTATAAGAGTGCGCCGGAGAATCTGCCCGAGATCGGCAGGCAACTTGGAGTGGCCCACATTTTGGAAGGAAGCGTGCAGAAGAGCGGCGACGCTGTGCGGGTGAACGTGCAACTGATCAAAGCGGCCAATGATTCTCATCTTTGGGCTGATACCTTTGATCGCAAACTAACAGACATCTTTTCGGTCGAGAGTGAAGTGGCCAAAGCCATCGCCGAGCAGTTGCGAGCGAAGCTTACCGGTCAGGAAGAGCAAGTCATCGCTGCCAAACCGACAGACAATGTTGAGGCCTACGACGCCTACCTGCGCGGGCTGGCCTATTCACTGAAGGCTGGGATCCTACCGGTCAACCTCCTTAGTGCACAGAAATATCTCAGAGAAGCGGTGCAATTGGACCCGAAGTTTGCCCTTGCCTGGGCGCTGCTGTCATACGTTGATGCGCAGGGCTACATCACAGCAACTCTTCAACCAACGGTCGCCCTCCGTGAAGAGGCACGGCAGGCGGCCGAAACCGCGCTCACTCTTCAGCCCAATCTCGGCGAGGCCATATTGGCTAAGGGCTATTACCACTACTCTTGCCTCAAGGATTACGACACTGCCGTGCGTTACTTTGAGCAAGCACGTCAGCTCTTGCCCAATAGCAGCCGGATTCCTCAGTCGCTAGCCGCTGTCGCGCGCAGGCGAGGCCAGTGGGACCAGAGCGAGAGTTACTTCAACGAAGCCGAGCGACTCGACCCGCGCAATGTAGACCTGCTCAACCAGCACGCGCTTTCCTACATCTATCTTCGGCGTTTTCCCGAAGCGCTGCGAAAACTTGATCAGGTTCTCAATATCACACCGGACGACGTCGATATCCTGGCAGGAAAGGCGTCTATTGCACAAGCCGAAGGCGATCTGCCGCGTGCTGCTGCGCTGCTCGCTCCACTTCGCCCCGCCGCCGACCTCTTCCAGGCTTTGGAAACACAAGTTTACCAAGCGATCCTGGAACGCCAGCCTGGACAAATCATCCCTCGGCTAACGGAAATACTGGCCAAGCCTGACCCAGCGTTGGGTTACTTCAATGGCGAACTGCGCTTTTATTTGGGCTGGGCACAAGAAGCCGCCGGAGACCATGCTGCCGCCCACGAAAGTTGGCGCCAGGCGCGCACCGAACTGGAATCTTTTCTCAAAGAGCAGCCGGAAAATTCTGTTCTCATGGGAGATCTAGCGTTGACCAAGATGGGTCTCGGTGACAAATCCGCCGCCTTGGCTCTGGCGGAAAAGGCCACGTCCACGGTGCCGATCGAGAAAGACGCCGTTTCCGGTTCCCGACCACTCGAGATCGTTGCCCGGGTGGCGGCAGGCGTGGGCGAACCCGACCGCGCCATCGCCGCGTTAGAGAAATTACTCTCGATCCCGTGTTATGGGGCTATGGCCGAAAATGTGCCGCTCACTCCTGCGCTGCTCCGGCTCGATCCGATGTTCGATCCGCTCCGGAATGATCCTCGCTTCCAAAAACTCGTCGCCTCGCCCGCGCAAAGCGATGCGAAGCAATGATGCACGAGTTCGGGACCTTGAGATGAACTCCATGCTGTTCGGTTTCAAACCTTTGACTGTTCAATATCGGGCGGAGCGAGTGGGCGTTGTCTTCGCCTCGCGTGGCCGTTAAACTGGCGCGCATTCATGGAGCCGCATCAGATAACCTCGCTGGATTACTACGCCATCGAAGAACTCGTTACGGAGGATGAACGCGCGGCACGCGATCGGGCGCGACGTTTCGTGCAGGAGGAAGTCATGGGCGAGATAGTGCCGTGCCATCGCGCGGGTAAGTTCCCCGAACATCTCACACTGCGCATGGGCGCGTTGGGCTTTTATGCTCCGTATCTCAAAGAACACGGATGCGCGGGGCTGAGTTACACTGCCTATGGACTCATCATGCAGGAGCTTGAACGGGCCGACTCTGGCCTGCGTTCGCTGGCATCGGTGCAAGGTGCGCTTGCGATTCAGGCGATTCATTCCTTCGGCACGCCGGAGCAACACGCACGGTGGTTGGCGGGTTTGGTCAGGGGCGATCGCGTCGCTTGCTTTGCGCTGACCGAACACGGCCACGGCTCAGATCCCGGCGGAATGGAAACTCGCGCGAAGCGCGACGGCGATCATTATATTTTGAATGGCGGCAAATGCTGGATTGGGAACGCATCCATCGCGGATGTGAAAGTGGTTTGGGCGAAGGACGACGATGGGCACGTAGGCGGATTCGTCGTCGACAAAAATGCACCTGGATTTCGTGCTCAGGATATCGAGGGCAAATTCAGTCTGCGGATGTCGCGCACATCGGAATGCTGGTTCGAAAACTGCCGGATACCGGCGGAGAATCGGCTGCCAAAGGCGTCGGGTCTGTCCGCGCCGCTCTCGTGTCTTTCGCACGCGCGCGCGGGAATTGCCTGGGGCGTGATTGGCGCGGCTATTGATTGTTACGAAACGGCGCTCGCTTACGCCAAATCGCGTCAGCAATTTGGTCGCCCGATTGCGGGGTTCCAACTGGTGCAGGAAAAACTGGTCTGGATGGTGCAGGAGATTACGAAGGGGCAATTACTGGCGTTGCGTCTTAGCCGCATGATGGAGGCGGGCACAGCGACCTCTGCGCAAATTTCGCTGGCTAAGCGAAACAACTCCTGGATGGCGCTCGAATGCGCGCGCAAGGCGCGCGACATCCTCGGAGCCGCGGGGATCACAGATCGCTATTCTGTGATCCGGCACCTCATGAACCTCGAAACCGTTTACACCTACGAAGGCACGCACGACATCCATGGATTGATCGTGGGTCGCGACATCACGGGAATCAACGCCTTCGGCGGGTAAAACGAAAAGCATGTCATCCTGAGCCGCGAAGACGGTCGAAGGATCTCACCTATTCGCGACTGGCTTGCTGCAACCGCATACGATCTGCTCAGCAAACGCGTTCGCGAACACGGTTTCAGTTTGTGAAGGCGAGGAAGTTTTTGTGAGGTCCCTCACATTCGTTCGGGATGACAGGATGGGATGGTTAGCTAAGGTATATAATATGAGCGAGTCAGTTTACATTCTCGGCGGCGGGCGCACGGATTTTAAGCGCAACCTCAAGAAAGAGGGGAAAACGATCCGGCACATCATTATTGAGGCCGGCAAAAAGGCGATCGACGATGCGAAGATCGATCCCGCGGAAATTCAGGCGGGTGCGGTTGGCAATTTCAACGCGGGGCAATTCACGAAACAATTGCAGCTTGGCGCGTTTATTCCGGAGATCGACCCGAAATTGCGCGGGATTCCGACGATGCACACCGAGGCGGCCTGCGCTTCCGGCGCGCTTTCGGTATTGCTTGGCGCGGAATGGATCATGGGCGGCTTTTACGATGTCGTTCTCGTCGTTGGCGCAGAACAGCAGAAAACAATGTCGTCGCTCGATGGCTCCGACGTGCTCGGCGCGGCGGCCGATTATCACAACGAGAAACCGGAATATGGCGATTTCATGTTCCCGAAATTGTTTGGGCGGATCGCGCAGATTTACATCGAGGAATATGGCGCGACCGAGGCCGATCTCGCCCAGGTGGCATGGAAAAATTATGCGCACGCAAAGCTGAATCCGCTGGCGCAAATGCGCGACGCCGATCTGACGCTCGATTGCGCCTCGCAGGTTTCGGATAAAAATCCGAGCGTCGCACCGCCGCTGAAAGTCTCCGATTGCTCGCAGATCACTGATGGCGCGGCGTCGGTCATTCTCGTGTCTGGAAAATATCTGGAGAAGATCGGCCGGGATAAAGATAAGACCGCGCGCCTGCTCGGCTACGGACACACGACCGATTATCTTCCGCTCGACCAGAAAGATGCGCCCACATTTTCAATCGCGCGCAAGGCGGCGGAGAAAGCATTTGGCATGGCGAATTTGAAACCGCGCGACATGCAAGGCGCTGAGGTGCACGATTGCTTTTCGATAACCGAGATCGTTGCCTACGAAATTCTCGGACTGGCCGAGCCGGGCAAGGGTGTCGAGCTCGCGAAGAGCGGTGCGACGGCCTTGCCCCAGGTGCGCGGTGAAAAGGCGGGCAAGCTCCCGTTCGAGATTCCGGTCAACGCTGGCGGAGGCTTGATCGGCGATGGACATCCGGTGGGCGCGACCGGTGTCCGCCAGGTAGTCGAAGCGTATCAGCAACTCACCGAAAGGGCAGGCGCGCGCCAGATCGAAAACGCGAAAAGATTCCTCACCTTCAACATGGGCGGCAGCTTGACTACTTCTGTCGCGATGGTTTGGGGCAGGGGCTAAGCGGATGCCTGAAGTTCCGTTTACGCTCGGCGAGGTTGGTCACTTTGGGCTGGCCGTACGCGATCCGAAAAAGAGCGCGAAATGGTTCAAGCGCGCGTTGGGGTTAAAAAAGGAATTCGATTTCGATAACGGCATCGCTGTTGGGAACGACTATGTCACGATCGCGCTCTTCAAAGGGAAACCGTCGCCAGGAACCATCGAACACATGTCGTTTCATCTGCCCGATATGGCGACGTTGCGAAAAGCGCTCGATCACTTGAAAAGCGTCGGCGCCGACATCGAAGATCCCGGCCACGAAATCGGGCCGGAAGCGCCCGGATCGAAAAACATGGGCCTGTGGTTCCACGATCCCGACGGATACCGCTGGGAGCTGAGCGTGCTCGGCGGCAAATAAAGGGCCTGCCATCGCTCATTCACGTGCGTAGCGCACGGCCAAGTGCCTGCGTTGACATGGTATTTGGCGACCTTAACGTTTTTTGTTCTCAAATTTAACAATGATCACTTTTGCGACGGAAAAAGGGGACAGGAAGGAATTCGTCTCGCACGCACCGGGCTTTTGGTCCGGCGACGGCGGGATTGCGCCCGAACTCTGGAACGATTGGAAATGGCAGCTCAAAAACAGGGTCACGTCCCTCGCTCAACTCGAAAAACACCTCGACCTTAGCGAGGAAGAACGCAGCGGCGTTTTACTCTCAGGAGACAAACTCGCGTTGGCGGTCACGCCGCATTTTTTCAATCTGATCCCGCGCGATAATCCGGATGATCCGATCCGGCGACAGATGATTCCGCGGATCGAGGAGACCTGGACATCCCCGTACGACATGGCCGACCCGTGCGGCGAAGATTCGCACATGCCGGTTCCGGGGTTAGTGCATCGGTATCCAGACCGGGTGCTGTTTTTGGTGACGGATCGTTGCGCGAGTTACTGTCGATATTGCACCCGCAGCCGCGTGGTGAGTGGGGTGGGCGAACAGGAACTGCACACGAATTTCGAGGAAGCGTTCCAGTATCTTGAGCAACATACCGAAGTGCGCGACGTCCTCTTAAGCGGCGGCGACGCGCTCATTTTCAGCGATGACAAAATCGACAAGTTGCTCAGCCGGTTGCGGGCGATAAAGCACATTGAATTTCTTCGTATCGGCACGCGTGTCCCGATCTTTCTCCCGCAACGCATCACGCCTGAGCTTTGCTCGATTCTGGCGAAATATCATCCGCTTTGGATGAGCGTGCACGTCAATCATCCGCGCGAGCTGACGATTGAAGTCAAAGAAGCGCTCGAGCGACTGGCCAACGCCGGCATACCGCTCGGGAACCAAAGTGTGTTGCTCGCCGGCGTGAACGACGATCTCGAAACGATGAAAACGCTCGTGCACAAGCTCCTCATGTGCCGGGTTCGCCCGTATTACATTTACCAGTGCGATTTGATCAACGGCTCATCACACCTGCGCACCTCGGTTGCGAAGGGAATCGAGCTCATCGAAGGGCTGCGCGGCCACACGACCGGCTATGCAGTGCCGCAATTCGTCATCGACGCCCCGGGCGGGGGCGGCAAAGTGCCGATCAACCCGGGTTACATTTTATATCATGACAACGAGAAAATCGTAATCCGCAATTACGAAGGCAAAATCTTCGAGTATCCCGAGACCGGCAACGAGAACGTGCAGTTCGCGCCGCAACGCGAATATCACGACGAGTACTTGTACTCGTGATTCGATCTTGTCATTGCGGTCAAACTATTGAAGCCCGCCGACTTGGGGTGCACAGTAGCTGCAACCAATCGTGAAGACCGCTGCAGCCCCCAACTCTGGCGCGAGGAAAATCATCCTCGTTGTCGCCGTCGTAGTCACGGTGTGCCTGCTCTCGTTAATAGTAGCGGGTTTCACCAGCCTGGTCTCGCTGGCTGAGCGAATCCATCCGATCGCTGGCGCGATCGTATTCTGGAGCGTATGCCTGGCAGCCGGCTTTTTTGCGCTCTATTGCACTATTGCATACGCAAAGCTTCCTGCTGCGCTCGTTCCGCCGGAAGAAGATTCAGGTCCGAAGTACGACGCGTATCTACAGGCTCTCCGTACCAGACTCGCAGCAAATCCCCGGACGAGTGTCAAGCCGGTCGCCACAATCGAGGAGATAGAGGATGCGCTTGGTGATTTATCGGCTGAGGCGGACTCGGTCGTCCGCACCACAGCAAGTACAGTGTTCCTTAGCACGGCGCTGATGCAAAATGGCCGGCTCGACGGGCTCGTCGTCCTGTTCACCCAAATTCAAATGGTCGGACGAATCGCCCGTATTTACGTTCAGCGTCCTTCTCCTCGCGAGCTTGTCCGGCTCTATGCGAACGTTGCTGGCACGGCTTTCGTTGCGAGCAGGCTCGAATCGCTCGAGCTTGGAGAAATGGTCGCGCCGCTTGCGGTCTCGATCGTGCCGGCACTCAAAAGCGGCATTCCGGGTATGGGCGGCATCTCAGCTCTCCTGGTCAGATGCGTTTCTAACGGAGCCGCAAACGCGTTCCTGACGTTGCGCGTCGGGGAAGTCGCACGCCGCTACTGTGAACTCACGTCGCGTTGTCCCGCTGAATTTATCCGAAAGTCAGCCACGGCTGCGGCCGTCCAGCACCTTGGTCGGATCGTGCGGGAAAACGGCGCATTGGTTGTGCGGAAGGTTTGGGAGAGCACTGCGGGCGGGCTAATCGAAAGCGGCGTGGCGAAAGCAGAGGATATCGCAGGTGCGACGCGGGATCTTTTTGGCAGGATTTCACCTTGGCGGGTGAAAGAAGGCCGTCCGTGATTGGTCCGAACCGTCCGTCGAGTCGGGCGCGGGCAATTTAATTCCAGCAAGAGATTCAGTCAGCGAAAACAATTTCGCCGCCGATCACCGTCATTTGAGCGCGCGTCTTGAGAATCTGAGGCTCGGGAATTTTCATGATGTCTTGCGAGAGGACAGTGAAATCGGCGAGCTTCCCGACTTCGATTGAACCTTTGTCATTCTCTTCGAACGCGGCGTAGGCGGGCCAGATTGTAAACATCTTCAGTGCCTGCTCGCGCGAGACGGCTTGTTCTACGTGCCAGCCTTCGCTGGATTCGCCTTTAATGCTCTTGCGGGCAACGGCGGCGTAAAATTCTATCATCGGCTCGCCACGTTCGACCGGTGCATCGGAGCCCCCGGCAATAATGCAGCCGGATTTGAGAAGACTTTGCCATGCGTACGTGCCGGCGAGACGATCCATTCCCAGCCTGCTCGGCGCAAAAAACAAATCGCTGATCGCGTGCGACGGTTGCATCGACGGAATAACGCCGAGCTTTGCGAAGCGCGGGATGTCGGCAGCATCTACAATCTGAGCGTGCTCGACTCGCCAGCGCGGTTCGCGAATTTTTCGCTGGTCAGGCGGCACGGCCTTGAACGCCTGCTCGTAAAGATCGAGAATGACGCGATTGGCGCGATCGCCAATCGCGTGTGTTTCAACTTGAATGCCGCGGCGGAGAGCTTCTTCAAACATTGGCCGTAACGCCTCCGGCTTTTCGGTGAGAAACCCGGAGGTGTCGGGCGCATCGTTATATGGTTTGAGGAGCGCCGCGCCGCGCGAACCGAGCGCACCGTCGAAGATGACTTTGATTGTGCGCTGCGTGAAGTTATGGTTGAAAGCATTGATCGTTGGTCCTTCGCGCAACAAATTTTGCGCATCTGGACCAGGTCCGAAAACGGCGTTGACAAAACGGATCTTGATTTTTCCCGCATCGAACGCCTTCTTGATAAGATCGACATCTTCCTTGTTGCTCCCGGCGTTTTGAATTTCGCACCAGCCGAGGCCGATCTCGCGATCGATTCCGCGTAACAGCGCTTCCTCGCGTTCTGCCTCGGTCGGTTTTGGAATATCTCTCGCGACCAAGTCCTGCGCACTATCGAGTAGCATCCCGTTAGGCTCGCCGTTCGTTTTTAAGATTTGCCCGCCAAACGGATCGGGCGTGCTCTTGTCGATCCTCACAATTTTCAGCGCAGCGCTGTTAGCAATCGCCGCGTGTCCATCAGCGCGTGTTAGAAAAACTGGATTGTCCGGCGTGACCTTGTCGAGGTCTTGTCGCGATGGAAACTCAGCTGGTTTCCAAAATGTTTCAATCCATCCCCGGCCCGTGATCCATTTGCCTTTTTCGGTTTGAGAAACTCGCTCTCCGACTTTCGCTAGAAAATCTTGCAGTGAGTTTGTTCCTTCGAGATTGAACCGCATCTCGCGTTCGCCGATTCCGAAAATGTGGCAATGCGAATCGGTTAAGCCAGGAACGACTGTTTTGCCGCCGAGATCGACGATGCGCGTTTTATCGCCGCGAAATTTTCTCGCGTCTTCATTCGAGCCGAGGAAAACGATCCGATCGCCTTTCACCGCCATTGCTTCGGTGTGCGGCTGCTTTTCGTTTACCGTGTAGATGTTTCCGTTTACGACGATAAGATCGGTATCCTGGGCGCAGATCATTGGGCTGAGAAAATAAAGAGCGAAAAGAAAAAAAAACCGCCGCGCGTTTCGTGCTGCCTTCACGGATGGAAATGTTCGGCTGCATGGGGAAGCTGACAGCTTCCCCTCCAGGATCAATTCCGATTTCTTCCGGGCTTGACGGCTTGACCAAGTTTTGACGTTATCGGTTTGGGGAATTGTTTGCTTTTCCGTATCGGAACGAGTGACGCCTTTGTTTTTTATCGACAATGAGATTGAAAGACGAATTTTACTTTGCCCCTGCCGATCAGATTCATAGAATTCTGGCTTCCCCTCAGACGAGCAACCAACCTCGAACTTTGCACAGTCTGAACGAAGCACATCCTGATCTCAACTTTGATCCGTTTTTAGCCTGGTGGCTGCGGTCCGCCGGGCTCCGCGTTGCTTAAAATTCATGGCAAATTTTTTTCCACGCTGGACGAACTGGGTGCCGCTAAAAATTGTGGTTTGCGGCATCGTGACCGTCTGTGGATTGACCGCGGGCACGTGGTATTACGTAACGCCCAAATACACCCGGGTGAGGTATGAGCCGATTCAGCCGGTGCCGTTTCCGCACGACGTGCACGTGTCGCAACTGGGAATGGATTGCCGTTACTGCCATAGCTTTGTCGAGATGGCGGCCCACTCGAACCTGCCCAATACCCAGACGTGCATGAACTGCCACACCCAGGTGCAGAAAGATAATCCAAAGCTCGAGCCGGTGCGCGCGAGCTGGAAAACGGGCAACCCGATCGAGTGGGTGCAGATTCATCGCACGCCCGACTACGTTTTTTACAATCACAGCGCGCACGTCAACCGGGGTATAAGTTGTTTTAGCTGCCACGGTCCGGTCAACCACATGCCGGTGGTTTATCATGCCAAACCGCACAGCATGGCGTGGTGCCTGGAGTGTCATCGGCATCCGGAAAACTTTCTGCGGCCGGAGGACGAGGTCTTTAATCTCGATTGGAAACCGGACGACGTGAAGCCGGCGGAATTTGTCGCCAAATACGGACAGACGCAGAATGCGAGCGAAGATTTCTCGAAGAAGAAAAGGCTTACTCAAAAAGAAATCGGCCAGACTTTAAAAGAGCGCTGGAACATTAATCCGCCCACTAATTGTCAGGGGTGCCACCGATGAAGCGCGTATTCCAACATCCACCCGAGCCGCTGACGGGGAAGCGCTATTGGCGCAGCCTTGGTGAGTTGAGCGACACCCCCGAATTTCGCAAATGGTTGGAACGGGAGTTTCCTGCGGGCGTGGCGGAATTGAATGGTGCGGAATGGTCGCGACGGGACTTTTTGAAGTTGATGGGCGCCTCGATGGCGCTGGCCGGATTCGGTTTAAATGGTTGCCGGCGACCGGAAGCCCATCTGGTTCCCTTCACAAAAAATGTGGAGTGGACAATTCCCGGAAAATTCCTGTATTACGCAACCGCGATGCCTCGGCGCACGGGCGCGATTCCACTCATCGCGACGACTGTGGACGGACGCCCGATCAAGCTCGAAGGCAATCCATTGCATCCGGCAAGTGGCGGCGCGACCGACACTTTCGTCCAGGCGTCGGTTCTTGATCTCTATGATCCGTCACGCTCGCAACGGTTCGTTCACAAAGGGAAAAAGAGCGATCGCGCGGCGTTTGACGTTTATATTGGCAAGCTTCGCAACGCTGTCCTCACGCAGCAGGGCGATGGGCTTGCGTTTCTGGTCTCCGAAACGCATTCCCCTACGCGCGAACGTTTGCGCGTAGAACTGGAAAAGAGTTTCCCGGGCATGCGCTGGTGCGTTTACGAGCCGCTCCTTGGCCAGGAACAGAGTTCTGCCATTCAAGGTGTTTTCGGTGACAACGTGCGCGTGCTGCCGAAATTCGATCGCGCCGATGTGATCCTCGCGCTTGATTGCGATTTTCTCGATTGCGGCCAGGGCGATCTCGCGTCGGTTCGCGCATTCACTTCACGACGCCGGGTGAGCGCGCCGAAAGATAACATGAACCGGCTGTATGTAGTCGAGAACCGCTTCACGCTCACTGGCGCGATGGCCGACCATCGTCTGCGCTGCCCGGCGAGCCAAATTGCGGCATTTGCCCACGCGCTTGGCAGAAAGGTTCTGGCGAGGACGAACGACGCGGGTCTCGGGGCTGTGATGGCGAATCAACAGGTGCCGGCAGGCGCTGCCACGTTCGATGAGCAATGGCTCACCGAGGCTGCGAATGACCTCATGGCAAAACCAGGCGCGAGTTTGGTGCTGGCAGGCCCGAATCAGCCAAGCGAGGTGCATTTGCTCGCTTATGCAATCAACGCTGCGCTCAAGAATCTTGGCCAGACGTTGGTAGGCCGCGAGGTCCCGCGCAATCCCCGAACGATCGCCATTTCCCAACTCGCGGCAGATATAAATGATGGACGGATCAAGCAACTGTTCATTCTCGGAGGCGACCCGGTCTACAACGCGCCGCGTGGCCTGGTAGAGAACCGTGAGACGGGGCAGCTGTTTGATTGGGGTGATCTACAAAAGAAGGTGCCGGAAATTGTGCGGCTCGGTTATCACGAGGATTCCACTTCGGCCCTGAGCCAATGGCACGTTCCTGCCGCACATTACCTGGAATCCTGGAGTGACGCGCTCACCGCCGACGGCGAATATTTGTCGATCCAACCAATGATTCTGCCGCTTTTTGGCGGCCTATCGGAAAACGAGCTGCTGAACGCACTCCTCGGTGGACCGAAAACGGAAGGACCCGAGCTGGTTCAGGAAACTTTTCGTGCGACGAGCCCGCCGGGAGATTTTCAGACAGCCTGGTCCCGCTTTCTCCACGATGGATTTGCGTCCCACGTTCAAATCCAGGATCAGCCGCCCTTGTTTAACGTAAACGCGGCGGGCCCTCTCGCTCAGGGTTCCTCGTTGCCGCCAGCGCCTGCGGCAGAATCGCCCGAGATCGTGCTCGTAGCCGGTTATGCAATGGACGACGGCCGCTACGCCAATAATGGCTGGCTTCAGGAACTGCCCGATCCAATCACAAAGCTGACTTGGGACAACGCCGCGTTGATGAGTCCTGGCTTTGCCAAAAAGCTTGGCGTCCAGACCGGGGACCTGGTGCAGATCGCGGTTAATGAAAAGGGCGCTCGTGGAGGGCCGATCAAACGCGAGCTGGTTATCGCCGCGCTGGTATCGCCTGGCCATGCTGATAATTCAATCACCATCCCACTGGGTTACGCGCGAAAAATGCCAGAATTCAGTGCGTTGCCCTACTCGGGCGGAGGGTTGAAAGAAAGACCGAACATCGCTGAACAGTCGGGTTTTAACGGCTACCTCCTGCGCACGGCGGCAAATCCTCACTTTATCGTCGCTGGTGGTAAGGGGATTGAGAGCGTGAAAGTGACGAAGGTCGGTCGCACTTATCCGCTCTCCATCACGCAAGAACATTTCAGCATTGAAGGCCGTGGTCTCGTCCGGGAAGCGACACTTGAAGGCTACCGCGCAAACAATGAGTTCGCGAAGAAAGTTCCCGGTGAGGAAGAAATGCCGCATCGACTGCCGAGTATCTACAGTCATCCGCCGCTCGACGCGCCGCAGCAGTGGGGCATGAGTGTCGATTTGAATGTCTGCACGGGATGCAGCGCCTGTGTCATCGCCTGCCAAAGCGAGAACAACATCCCGATTGTGGGCAAGCTGCAGGTGGCTCATGGCCGCGCGATGTACTGGATTCGCATCGACCGCTATTACGCAAGTAAAAAGCCATTCAACCAGGACCGCGGCGACTGGCCGGAAGATCCGGAGATCGTGCACGAACCGATGATGTGCCAGCACTGTGAGGACGCGCCGTGCGAAACGGTTTGCCCGGTCAACGCTACCATCCACAGCGAGGATGGTCTCAACGTCATGGCTTACAACCGCTGCATTGGCACGCGCTACTGCTCGAACAACTGCCCGTTCAAAGTACGCCGCTTCAATTATTTCGATTACAACCAGCGACCAGTCGGCAAGAGAAAGATCGCCGGTGCCTTGAGCATCTACGAAGAATATTTCGCGCCGCTCACCACCAAAGGCGCGCCCGACATTATCAAGATGCAGAAAAATCCGAACGTTACCGTGCGTATGCGCGGGGTGATGGAGAAATGCACGTTTTGCGTGCAACGGATCGAGGAAGCAAAAATCGCGGCTCAAGCGCGAGCCGGCGCTTCAGCCGATACACTTATCCCGCGCGATTCGTTTACCACGGCGTGCGCGCAAGCCTGTCCCACGGAAGCGATTGTTTTTGGCAACATAAAGGACCCGGAAAGCCGCGTTTCGAAAATGAAAAGACAGGACCGCAATTATCGACTGCTCGAGTATCTGAACGTGAATACGCGGACGAGCTATCTTGCGCGTATTCGCAACCCGAATCCGAAAATGCCGGATGCGGAAAACATCGGCGTCGCAAGTTTGGTGGAGAAATTACCAGAATGAAAATGGCAATCTTAGTTTGTACCCATGTGCCTGTGGCACGTCGTCTTGCGACGGCCCGCAGGGCCGTGGCTACAGCTACTGACGATTAGCAATGGACGCAGGAGCAACAGCACCGGAGATGATCAAAGAGGTCGAGCGGCCGCTCGCGCGGGTACCGCTGGTCTTGAACAAGCGCACCTTCAGTTGGCTGACAGGGCGAATCTCCGGGGTTGTGGAGCAACCCGCGCCGCGGTGGTGGTGGGTAGCTTTTACGATTACTGCAAGCGCCGCGACGTTCGGTCTTTTTTGCCTCGGTTACCAGATTTCCACCGGGGTTGGCACCTGGGGAAATAACATCCCGGTCGGGTGGGCCTGGGACATCACCAACTTCGTTTTTTGGATCGGTATCGGACACGCAGGTACACTCATCTCCGCGATCTTGTTTTTGCTCCGGCAAAAATGGCGCACCTCGATTAACCGCTCAGCGGAAGCGATGACACTTTTTGCGGTCATTTGCGCCGCGATTTTCCCCGGCGTGCACGTGGGGCGAGTCTGGATGGCGTGGTATCTCGCTCCCGTGCCTAACAACTGGGCGATCTGGCCAAACTTTCGAAGCGCCCTGGTGTGGGACGTGTTTGCGGTTTCGACCTATTTTACTGTTTCGGTCTTGTTTTGGTACACGGGTTTGATTCCTGATTTGGCGACGTTGCGCGATCGGGCGACTACGAAAATCAGAAAGTTTCTTTTTGGAATTTTCGCCTGTGGCTGGCGCGGCTCGAATCGCAACTGGCGTCATTACGAAATGGCCTATTTGCTTTTGGCCGGTCTTTCCACGCCGCTGGTTCTTTCCGTGCACAGCGTCGTATCGTTCGACTTCGCCACATCGATTCTGCCGACGTGGCATACCACGATTTTTCCTCCCTACTTCGTCGCCGGCGCGATCTTCGGCGGTTTTGCCATGGTGTTGACCTTGCTGTTGCCCGCGCGTGCCATGTTCAAGCTGCAAGACGTCATCACCCCGCAGCATATCGACAAGATGGCGAAGATCATTTTGTTAACCGGTTCATTCGTCGGTTACGCCTACATGATGGAATTCTTCCTGGCCTGGTACAGCGGCAATGCCTACGAGAAATTCGCATTTTGGAATCGCGTCTTTGGTCCTTACTGGTGGTACTGGTGGGTCGGCATGCTCTTCTGCAACGTGCTTTCGCCGCAACTCTTTTGGTTCAACTGGTGCCGCCGGAATGTCTATGTTGTCTATTTCGTCTGCATGTGCGTGAACGCCGGCATGTGGTTCGAGCGCTTCATCATTATCGTCGGTGGATTGCATCGTGATTTTCTTCCCTCCGCATGGGGCCTGTTTATTCCGACCTGGGTAGATATCTGGACATACATTGGCACGCTCGGGATTTTCACTTCGCTCTTTCTGCTCTTTGTCCGTTTTCTACCGATGATTGCGATGTCGGAAGTGAAGACCGCGGTGCCGGAAGCGGACCCGCATTATGCTGATATGCAATCGGTATCACCCGGCGGAAAGGAGCGCGCATGATAAGGACTCCAGCCGGTCATAAAGTGTATGCGATGGCTGCGGAGTATCCGAGTGCAGCTGCGCTTTACGAAGCGGCCAAGCGTGTCCGCGATGCGGGCTTCAAACGTTGGGACGTCTATTCTCCCTTCCCGATCCATGGAATGGACGCAGCGATGGGATTGGGAAAATCGTGGTTGAGCGGATGGGTCTTGTTCGGTGGAGTTTCAGGTTTGCTGACCGCTGCCGTCGTCGAATTCGGGCCGTCCTGGTTTCTTTATCCGCTCGATGTCCACGGCAAACCAACCAACTTTTTCACCGTCCCCGCGTTTTTCCCGATCATGTTCGAATTGACCGTGCTTTTCGGGGCGTTCGCCGCGTTTTTCGCGATGCTTGGCATGAACGGATTGCCGCGCTGGTACCATCCCATGTTCAACTGGGAGCGGTTCAGCCGCGTGACCAACGACGGATTTTTCCTGGCAGTTGAAGCGCGCGATCCGCGCTTTACCGAAACTGGCGTCCGCGAGTTACTTGAACAAAGCGGCGGGCAGCACATCACGATCGTGCACGAGGATTGAATATGTTGCGCGGATTTCTGGTGATTTTTCTTCTCTGCACGATCGCGATCCTTGCCGTGTTTGGGTTTCGCGGACAAACCAGCACCGGCCCGCCGCTCGAGCTTTTTCCCGACATGGTGCGTCAGATGAAAGTGCGTGCGCAAGCGCCGCTCAACTTGTTTGCCGATGGACGCGGTCCGCGTTTACCGGTTGGCGGCACGGTTCCGATTGGCTACGAGATGCCGAAACCTAAGACAGCCGATACGGCCGCGGCAACAATCGGTCCCTGGTCGCATCCACGTGCCAGCTTTAGTGCCGGCACTGATTATTACAACACCGGCAAAATGGGCGATCGCTGGGGGACAGGTATTCC
Organism: Verrucomicrobiota bacterium; assembly: GCA_046724585.1. GTDB lineage: Bacteria > Verrucomicrobiota > Verrucomicrobiia > Chthoniobacterales > UBA10450 > Udaeobacter. The sequence goes on along the minus strand of JBKOWV010000172.1, from coordinate 2,023 downwards.
GCTGGAAGTCACCCGCGAGTTGATGGAGCGCGGCCAGCAGCGTTTCAACATCACTTGTGCGATGTGTCATGGCTCGGCGGCTGAGGGCAACGGAATCGTCAAACAACACGGTCTCGCCTCCGTGGTAACGCTCCAGGATGACCGAATCCGCAAGATGTCCGACGGCGAGATTTTCAACACGATCACCAACGGAAAAAACACAATGATGGCTTACGGGCCGAATATCATTGTCGCGGATCGCTGGGCGATCATTGCTTACCTGCGTGCCTTACAGCGTAGTCAACGCGCGGGGATTGGAGATGTTCCGGAACAGAATCGGGGCGAACTTGAGAAACCGGCGTCACCGCCGCCGGCTACAGTAAAATGAGCGAGCGTTCACAGACCGTGCCAACGCCCGAAGGCGAGTACTTCGAAAGCGGCCGCTTTACCGGCCTTTCGTTTCTCCTCGGTTTAATCGCCCTCGTGGCGCTGGCGCTCAGTGTCATCGGGGCGATCGTGAATCCGCATCAGCTGAGTTTTTCATGGCTCTTCGCTTTTGCATTTTTCTTCACGCTGTGCGCCGGCTGCTTTTTCTGGACAATTGTCCATCATGCCACCGACGCCGAATGGTCGGTCGTGGTGCGGCGTCAGTTGGAAAACATGGCGGCATTGCTGCTGGTCCTGGCGTTTCTTTTCGTGCCAATTCTTGTCCTTCGGCACCATCTTTATGAATGGATGAACATTCCGCCCGGACACGACCACTTGCTGGATTCCAAGCGCGCTTATCTTAACTGGAATTTCTTTCTCGGACGCGCGGTTTTGTTTCTTGGCTCTTTTGCCGCGGCAGCGCTCGCCTTGCGGTGGTTCTCCGTGCGCCAGGACAAGGACGGTAATCCGCGTTTCACGATCTGGATGCGCAAGGTCTCCTTTATCAGCCTTCCGATGTTCGCGCTTTGCCTCACTTTCGGCGCGTTCGATTGGCTGATGAGCCTGAACTACACCTGGTTTTCAACGATGTTTGGCGTTTACATCTTCGCCGGCGCGGCCGGCAGCTCGATGTCGCTGCTTGTGCTGGTGATCACGGCCCTGCGCCAGGCTGGTTACTTAAAGGATGTGGTCACGCTCGAGCATTACCACATCATGGGAAAATGGATGCTGGCCTTCTGCATTTTCTGGGCCTACATCGGCTTCGGCCAGTACATGCTCATCTGGTATGCGAACATTCCAGAAGAGACGCACTATTTCATCACTCGAAACACCGAATCGTGGTGGGGCATGAGCATGCTCCTGGTGATCGGGCGCTTCTTCATACCCTTCGGAATTTTGCTCCTGCAGTCGATCAAAAAGGAACCGCGCCGGCTTTGTTACGTGGCTGGATGGATTGTCTGCATGCAAATGCTGGACATGTATATCATCGTCCTGCCCGCGTTACATGGCACCGGCGTGCAGGTGAGCATCTGGGATTTCGTTTCGCTTATCGCCATCGGCGCCACCCTCGGTTTCGTTTATCTGCGAATCGTGTCCCGGACCTCACTCTTTCCAGTCCGCGATCCGCGCTTGATTGAATCTTTGAACTTGGTCAACTGAAATGGCCGACACCGAATCTCTTCGCCAGGTTGTCCGCTCGCGAGCTCCGTTGTCGACGTGGCTCGGGATCGTGCTTCTTTTCGCGCTTTTCGGCGTGATCGTTCTCGCCGTGATTGGTCCCGCGCCGCGCGGAAGCGATTACGAAGAAACGCGGGCGAAAAAACGCGCGGAACTTTTGAAAACTTCACGCGAGGAGGCGGCTAAGGCTCTTACAACCTACGGCTGGATCGATAAAAACAAAGGCGTCGCCCGCATCCCAATCGAGCGCGCCATGGAATTGACAATTGCCGAACTGGCGCAGCAAAAGCCTGCGCCAGCCGGCTCTCCTCAGCCGGGCACCACGCAACCAGCTGCGTCGCCCTCGGGACAGGCTCCCGCATCGGCTTCGCCAGCTGCACAGCCCCCAGCACCCGCCTCTCCGTCACCAGCCCCAGCCAAAACTCGATGAACGCCACCG
>JBKOWV010000037.1:0-4660 GCA_046724585.1 Verrucomicrobiota bacterium | reverse complement strand
GTGCCGCAGATTTCGACATTATTATCAGAGGCGGCACGGTTTTCGATGGCAGCGGTGCCGAAGGGAAACACGCTGACGTTGGGATTCGCGGCGATCGGATTGCGGGCGTCGGCGATTTCAGGATAGCGAAGGCGGAAACGGTTATCGATGCGACCGGCCTCGCCGTCGCCCCGGGGTTCATTAACATGCTCTCCTGGTCAACCGTATCGTTGATTCAGGATGGCCGATCGCAGAGCGAGATTCGGCAGGGCGTCACGACCGAGATCATGGGCGAAGGCGAATCGATGGGGCCGGTGAACGATCGGGTGCGTGATCACATGCTGCGCACCCAGGGAGACATCAAATACGACATCAAATGGAACACGCTCGCGGAATATCTCCGTTATCTCGAGGGCCGCGGCGTTTCGTGCAATGTGGCTTCGTTCATCGGCGCGACTACCATCCGCGAATACGTGATCGGTTTCGAAGATAAGCCGCCGACACCGGAACAACTCGATCAAATGCGCGAGCTGGTGCGCAAGGAAATGGAAGCGGGGGCGCTCGGGATTGGCACTTCTCTGATCTATCCGCCGGCTTTTTATGCGCGGACCGAGGAGTTGATCGAGCTCTGTAAAGTCGCTGCCAAATACGGTGGCAAATACATCTCGCACATGCGCAGCGAGGGAAACCGGCTGCTCGAAGCGCTTGATGAATTGATCCGAATCAGTCGGGAAGCAGGAATTCCGGCAGAGGTTTATCACATCAAAGCCGCCGGCAAGCAAAACTGGGGCAAGCTCGACAATCTGCTTGCTCGAATTGAAGCCGCGCAAAAAGAAGGACTGAAGGTGACGGCTAACATGTACGCGTACGCGGCAGCCGGCACGGGTCTGGACGCTTGTTTGCCGCCATGGACCGAAGACGGCGGTTATCCCGCGTTGTTCAAGCGGCTGCGCGATCCCGCGACGCGAGAAAGAATCGCCGCAGAAGTCGGCAAGGACAGTGACGAATGGGAAAATTTGTACATCGGCGCAGGTTCGCCCGACAGAATCTTGCTGGTCGGATTCAAATCCGAAAAGCTAAAGCCGCTCACCGGGAAATCGCTCGCCGAGGTGGCGAAGATGCGCGGCAAAGATCCGATTACAACCGTTATGGATTTGATCGCCGAAGACGAGTCCCGGATTGAATCGATTTATTTCCTGATGTCGGAGGAAAACGTCAAAAAAGAGCTGGCGAAGCCGTGGATTTCATTCGGCTCTGACGAAGCGTCGCAAGCTCCGGAGGGCGTGTTCCTGAAATCAAACCCGCATCCACGCGCGTATGGAAATTTTGCACGCCTTCTTGGCAAATACGTGCGGGATGAAAAAGTGATCCCGCTGAAAGAAGCCATTCGCAGGTTGAGCGGATTGCCGGCGACAAATCTCGGCCTCGATCAGCGCGGTTTCATTAAAGAGGGAATGTTCGCCGATGTCGTCGTCTTCGATCCGGCGACGATTTCCGATCGCGCCACGTTCGAGAAGCCGCATCAATACGCGGTTGGCACGAAGCACGTTTTCGTGAATGGCGTGCAAGTGCTCAAAGACGGCGAGCACACGGGCGCCAGGCCGGGGCGTGCGTTGCGAGGTCCGGGGAAAACGCGATAAGATCGACATCTTCGGTCACCCGTGAGACACGTGGTCGTGCGCGACTCATGTGAGCATCCCTCAATCAAAAAAACGCGCGAAAACGGCGTCCTGCGCGAAATAAAAGAGCGGGAAACCATTTGAACCAGATCAGCGAAAGGGGGACAGCCGCGCCGGAAGAAAATTCCTGTCACATAACCCAACGCGAGCGGACTTACGTCCGGCAATTCGTGCAGTGATGATCGCGCTCCGGTTGAAAACGGAGCGCGCGGGGTGGAGGTTTAGTCCAGATGGATCCAAACCGCAGGGTTAAGCTGCGCTGGCTGCACGGCACTCTCTATGATGTGACGTCTGAGCTGGCGCGTTTGCAGTTTTCGCGAATCGGCGCGCACACGTGGCAACCGGCGATCAATGCCTATCGCTGCGACAAATGCATTCGTGTCTGTGTCGACCTGGCCGGAGTGGAACGCTCACGGATCGATCTCACGGTCGAATCAGAGCGCCTCATTCTTCGAGGTGTCCGCGATCTGCCCGAGCCGACACATGCGGAGGGACGCGCCGTCCAATTGCTCGCCATGGAGATTGATTATGGGCCGTTCGAGCGCGAGGTGCGTTTACCGGCGGTAGTCGATATTGAAAAAGTACATGCCGAGCAGCGAAACGGGCTCCTGTGGATCTCGCTGCCACTGAAATCATGAGTGACGACCCGCTAATCGCCTTGCAAAAAGGCACGGATGCAAAATCGGCGCCACCGAATGCGACTGCAATGGGAGACGCCGCTGCGACATCGGCGCCCAAGATTCCCGACGTGCTCTCGATTCTGCCGTTGCGCAGCTTCGTTGTTTTTCCCGGGACGATTCTTCCCCTGACGGTCGGCCGGGCCGCATCGATCAAGCTGCTCGACGAAACGCTGCCACAAACAAAAATCATCGGTTTACTGACCCAGCGCGATGGGACGAAGGAAGATCCGCAGCCACCAGATCTCTATTCAGTCGGCACGGCGGCGATCGTTTTGAAGCTTATACGCCAATCAGACAATCATCTGATCATTGTGGTGCAAGGTCTCCGCCGCTTCGCGCTGCGCAAGATTATTGCAACAGATCCCTATCTGCGGGCCGAAGTCGAGCTACTTAATTCCAAGCTGCCACCCACGACCAAGGAGTGGGAAGCGACATTTCGCAATTTGCGCGATTCGGCGGCAAAACTTCTCGAGCTAACTCCCGATGTGCCCGAACAAGCGCGCGCAGCCGTGCTCAGCATCGAGGATCCGGAACAACTGGCCGATTTCCTCGCGCCGAATTTGAATGTCGAAACCGCGCAAAAGCAGGCGATTCTCGAAGAACTCGACGTCGAGAAGCGGTTGGCCACTGTGCAGACAGCTATTTCAGCGCAACTGGAGATCGCACAAATTCAAGAGAAGCTGCAACAGGATGTGCAGTCGCAATTTTCCGATGCCCAAAGGCGCGCTTATTTGCGCGAGCAGATGAAGGCCATTCAACGCGAGCTGGGAGAAGAAGCCGGGGCGGCTGACCAGATCGAGCGACTACGTAAGCGCCTGGAAGAGGCAAAACCGCCTGATGATGTCCTGGCACAAGCCGAGCGGGAATTGAAGCGTCTTGACGTCATTCCACCCGCCAGCCCCGAGTATTCCGTGATCGTGAGCTATGTGGAAACAATCGCCGAGTTGCCATGGTCGAAACTCAGCCAGGACAATCTCGATCTCGATCAGGCGCAGAAAATTTTGGACCGCGATCATTACGATTTGGAAAAAGTGAAACGGCGACTGATCGAATATCTTGCCGTGCGCAAATTGAACCCGCAGGGGCACGGTCCCATTCTTTGCTTTCTTGGTCCGCCCGGTGTTGGCAAGACCAGCCTCGGTCAGTCGATTGCCGACGCGCTCGGCCGGAAATTTGTGCGGATGAGTTTGGGCGGAATCCGGGACGAGGCGGAGATTCGCGGGCATCGCCGCACTTATATTGGTTCGATGCCGGGCCGCATCATCCAAGAGTTGCGCCGGGCCGGGACGCGCAATCCGGTGATGATGCTCGATGAGATCGATAAGATCGGCGCCGATTTTCGCGGTGACCCGGCAAGCGCGCTGCTCGAAGCGCTCGATCCCCGGCAAAACAATACATTTTCCGATCGCTACCTCGATGTGCCCTTCGATTTGTCGCAGGTGCTCTTCATCGCGACCGCGAATTATATGGATGGTGTCCCTGAACCGTTGCGCGACCGGATGGAAGTGATTTCGCTCCCCGGATACACCGAGCGCGAGAAGCTGGAGATTGCCAAACGATACTTGGTTCGGCGGCAGCTGGAGGAAAACGGTCTCAAACCGGAGCAATGCGAATGGGAGGACGAAGCCTTCCGTCGGATCATCAACGATTACACTCATGAGGCCGGCGTTCGTGAATTGGAACGGCAAATCGGCGCGGTCTGCCGTGCGGTGGCGGCGCAAGTTGCCCGCGGAAAAGCTGAATGCATCATCATTACGCCGGAACGGGTGGCCGAACTGCTGGGGCCAGCCAAGTACGTTCGCGAAACGAAACTCAAAACGAGTCAGCCAGGCGTCGCCACCGGTCTGGCCTATACGCCGGCCGGCGGCGAAGTGCTGCACATCGAAGCGACCCGTTATCCGGGAAAGGGCAGCGTCACGCTCACCGGGCACATCGGCGAAGTGATGAAGGAATCAGTCCAGGCCGCGCTCAGTCTGGTGCGCAGCCGCAACAGCCAGATTGGCGCCAAACCGGAGGATTTCCGCAACATTGATATTCACGTGCACGTCCCGGCCGGCGCGGTGCCAAAAGACGGCCCGTCCGCGGGCATCGCCATGTTCACCGCGCTCGCTTCGCTCTTCAGCAACACGCCCGTCCGCCCCGACGTCGCCATGACCGGTGAAATCACATTGCGCGGACTCGTGCTGCCGATCGGCGGCCTGAAGGAAAAAAGCTTGGCCGCCATGCGCGCCGGCATTTCCACCGTGATCATCCCGAAGCTAAATGAAAAAGACCTTGTCGATGTCCCGGAGGAAGCGAAACAAAAACTCAAATTCATCCCGG
>JBKOWV010000060.1:0-19438 GCA_046724585.1 Verrucomicrobiota bacterium | reverse complement strand
TTTTACCGCTTACCTGATCGAGTATTCGCTGAGCGTCGATAACATCTTTGTGTTTGTATTGATTTTCGCGCATTTCCAAGTCCCTCCGATGGCACAACATCGCGTCTTGTTCTGGGGAGTCGTCGGCGCGCTTATCATGCGTGGAATAATGATTATCTGCGGCATCGCACTGGTGCAGCGGTTTCATTTCGTTTTTTATCTCTTTGGATTGTTCCTCCTCATCACAGCGTTGCGAATGTTGTTTCAAAGGCATCCGCCGCGCGAGCTTGCGGAGAATTGGGCGATCCGGGTGTGCCGCCGTATCTTTCCCATTACGCACGAATTTCATGACGAACACTTTAAGGTGCGTGTCGATGGCCGCTGGATGTTGACCCCGCTCGCCTTGACCATGATCGTAATCGAGCTGACGGACCTGCTCTTTGCGGTCGATTCCATTCCCGCGGTTCTCGCGATCACGCAGGATCCATTTATTGCCTATACTTCCAATATCTGCGCGGTCCTCGGTTTGCGATCGCTCTACTTTTTCGTCGCCCGTTTGATGGATCGATTCATTTACTTGAGAACAGGGCTCGCGCTCGTGCTCGCCTTTGTCGGGATCAAAATGATTGTCGCGGATTATTTTCCGCTGCCGCGGGCCATCTCCCTCGGAGTCATTGTGCTTATTCTTGCGGTTACGATAGCGATTTCGATGATCATCACGCAAAACCGCGCAGCAGATGACAGCCGAAAATAAAGTGTTGCCTTCGCTCCCTGGGATTTGTTTAATTGACTAAAGAACGATATGAGAAACCTGGTTATCATCTCATTGATGCTCGGGCTTGTGGGAAGTTCTTTTGGCGATATCCAGGATCCCCCTGCGAATGATTACGGCCCAACGCGCAAACTCGGCCGCGGTCTGTCGAATTTTTTCATCGCTCCTGCAGAGGTTTTTGTGACGGTCACGACCATCAACACGTACGACGGAAATTCTGCGGCTGCTGGATACGGTGTCGTGCGTGGTGTAGGGCGATCGGCCGCCCGGCACGTGGCGGGCCTGCTCGAGATACTGACGTTTCCCTTTCCGGCTTGGCGCGAAAGCTATTACCCGATGCTGCCCAGCGACATTCCTTACATTCACGCTGGCTATGCGGAGTTTCCGCCCGAGCTCGGCAACGAATCAAAATATCCTTACGTCCGGGATTACTAGGAACCGGCATCCGCTCGGAGTGGAGCTGGTCCGAACTGAATTACCAAGCGCGGTCTAGCGGACGCGGGAAACCCGAGTATCTCCGCCCCCCGCGACGTACATGCGGTAGCCAAACGTGTCTTTAACAATGATCACCGGCGGTGATTCGACCTTGGGAAAATACTGACTACCAGGCTGTGATTGCCTCCAGCGTTGACCGTTCTCCAACGTAAAAGCGCTGCTGCCAGTAAACCCGGTGAAAGGGCCGACAATCCGGCTCTGAATGATTTCAGGCGGAGTCACCTTGCGCTCTTTCACCGCGCGGTCGACCGCCTTTTCCGCGGCCACCTGGTTGCTCGAAGAAACGAAACGCCGAATGAATTCATCCAATCGCGCCCGCTCGTCGGGCGTCAGCTTTTGCAGGCCGGCCGCATCGTATTCCTGCGGCGGCATCGCCTTTTGCACGCCCGGAAATTCGGCGCCCTGGGCCCAGGCGGGAATTGGCGAGAAAACACACAAGGCAAGAAACAATACGGTAATTATCGGAAAGTTTTTCATATTCGGATATTCGACAGCACTGTTAGTCGACTAAGAGAGCCAGGGAAAGTCAAAGGCAAAAGCGGCCCACGCGCATGATTATCCTGACACCGTTTTAGCCGTCTTCTTGATGCGTGGAAAAACGACTAAGCGGTTACCGGGATTCGCTCGCGTATGGGACGCTCCTGAAGGAGGATTTTAATCATATGCGCATTGTCGATCTAAAAATCGCAGACATCGCTTTCGGTGGGAAGGGCGTGGCGCGCGAGAGCGGCAAAGCGGTCTTCGTTCCTTACACGATCGAGGGCGAAACCGTGTCGGCCGAAATCGTGCGTGAGAAAAAACAATTCGCTGAGGCCGAACTTGGTGACGTTAAAGAAAGTTCACCGCATCGGGTTATTCCGGAGTGCCCATACTTTCGCCGTTGCGGCGGGTGCGCATATCAGCACATCGACTACGAACATCAACTTGCGATCAAATGGCGACAGGTTCGTGACGCTCTTCAGCGGATCGGCAAACTCAAGGACGTTCCGATGCGGCCAATCGTCCCTTCGCCCAAGCAGTACGCATATCGCAACCGCATCACTGTGCACGCGCAGGACGGCGTGATCGGTTTTTTCCGGCGGGATTCGCATAGCTTGCTCGACATCGAGCGTTGCCCGATTTCGCGCGATGAAGTCAATCGCGGGCTCGCGGAATTACGCGCACAAACACAGGTACGCGATGGTCATTACACGTTGCGGGCTTTAGACAGCGCGCGCGTTTTTTCCCAAACCAACGACGCGGTCGCGGATGCGCTGCGCGATTTGATCGTCGATCTCGTTCCACCGAATCAAGAAGTGCTGATCGACGCGCATTGTGGCTCCGGTTTTTTTGCAAAGGCGTTGCTTGGCAAATTTGAACGCATAATCGGTATCGATTGGGACCGCTTTGCCATCGAGGCTGCAAGAGAAAACGCGACTGAGAAGGAGAGATACATTGCGGGCGACGTCGAGGTAGAATTGGCAAACCCCTCAAGGAACGACGGCTTCCTAGCCGTCGAGTCTGGCGCAGGACGACTGGGAAGCCGTGCTTCCGTGACGCTGATCGTGGATCCGCCCGCGACCGGACTGAGCGCAAATGTCCGAAGGGCAATTGTGGATCTTGCCCCGTGGACCCTGATTTATGTTTCGTGTAACCCGCCGACGCTGGCGCGTGATTTGAAAGATTTGCGGGAAAAATTCTCGATCTGTTCGGTTACACCCTTGGACATGTTCCCGCAGACCGCCGAGATCGAAGTCGTCGCGCATCTGCGAGCGGCGTGATTTCTTGTCGAAGTGTTTCCAGCTCGCCGCCAACGGGATTTCGGTTGCGACCGAGAGCAGCGGACGGTAACGGGATTCGGTGATGTCGATCTTATCGAGCGTCGCAAATTTTCATGTGCCGATCGAGTTCGTTCTCTTCGGACTTACCTTGCTCGGCGTCGCCGTCTTCCACTGCCACACGCTTGGCATTTCCTTAGTCGGTCTGGCCGCCATCGCTCTTTACAAACTCTTCTTTACCGGATTCAGGTTTGGACCGGGCGTTGCTGGCTTGGCGGAATCTTTCGCTCACGAATGGGTCATCCTGACAAACCTCCTGAGCTTGCTCACAGGCTTCGCTTTATTGGCCGATTATTTCGAGACCAGTCATCTCCCGGCGGTGCTGCCGAAATTTTTGCCGCACAATTGGAAAGGCGCATTTGCACTGCTCGCATTGGTTTGGGCCCTCTCAAGTTTTCTCGATAACATTGCCGGGGCATTGATCGGAGGCGCCATGGCGCACCAGCTTTTCCGCGCAAAAGTTCACATTGGATACATTGCCGCAATTGTGGCCGCGTCCAACGCAGGTGGGGCCTGGAGCGTCGTCGGCGACACCACGACGACGATGATGTGGATCGCAGGCGTTCCGCCGGCACATGTCTTTCATGCCATCATTGCCGCGACAGTAGCTCTTTTCATTTTCGGCGTGCCGGCGGCGCGGATACAACAGAAATACTCACCGCTGATGGCGCGAAGTGAGCCACTTCGGCGGGTCGATTGGGTGCGCGTTTACGTCGTCGCGTTCGTCCTTCTGCTGGCCATCGCGACCAATGTTTTCGTTAACTACAACTTTCCAGAAAAGGCCGAGCATTTTCCGTTCATTGGCGCGGCGGTCTGGGTGGCGATTGCGGTTGGCGTTCTCGTGCGGCGGCCGAACTGGAAACTTCTGCCCCGCGCATTTGGCGGCTCGATATTTCTACTTGCATTGGTGATGGGGGCGGCACTCATGCCGGTGGAACAGTTGCCCGCAGCATCGTGGCAAACCGCATTCGGACTCGGCTTTTTGTCCGCCGTCTTCGACAACATTCCGCTGACGGCGCTCGCGCTGAAACAGGGCGGCTACGACTGGGGCATGCTAGCGTACACGGTTGGTTTTGGCGGATCGATGATCTGGTTCGGTTCTTCCTCGGGCGTGGCCGTGTGCAACATGTATCCGGAAGCGCGATCCGTCGGGCAATGGCTTCGGCACGGGTGGGCAATTCCGCTGTCATACGTGGTCAGCTTCTTCATCATGCTTGCAGTCTGGGGCTGGCAGCCGGAAACGTAGTACCCTTAACTGAGCCTGACCTCGGCGAAAATCGAAATTTCCTGCTATTGGCACAGGCTTAAGGAACCCGGCGAGCAGGGACTAATGGGAATCGCGGGGGCGTCGCCGCGACGTCATTCTTCTTGATTTGGCCTGCCGGACCTGGACGGTCTCGTGGTGTTGAAGCGGCTCAACGAATATAGTGGGCGTGCAGTTCGCGCGTAAACGCGTAGATGGCAAAACTTCCGTTGCATATCGGCTTCGCGACGAGGCGCCTCACGCTGCGAAAGTCAAAACCGCAAGACGACGGACAGATCTGGAAGAATCGGGCCGCGGGTTTTCGATAAACCAAGTCCAAAACGGCGGCATCGCCTCATTATGGATGGTCGATTTGTCTGCGCCGTTTGTTTTGGCAGCGTCTAAAACGGCGACCCCCTGCGAGCGCTGGTTGATCAGGGCGGCGAGCGGCCGTCCTGCCGCCCGGTTCACATTACGCGTTTGGATGAACATGACCACGATAGCTTTCATTCCTAAAGCGTCGCTCGGACTTCGGGGCGACCGTTAATTAAAATCTTCCTCTGAAACGTTAAAAGATTGTTAACGTTTCGCGAGCTCCGCGCGTGTTACCGATGCTCGGTTAAAAGCCTGTAACCGATTCCGACTTCCGTCGTGATGAGCCGCGGCGCATTCTTGTGGGCCTCGAGCTTTTTGCGCAAATGTGTGACGTAAACGCGCAGATACTGCGCCTGGCTTTCGGCCTTCTCTCCCCAGACGGTGCGAAGTAATTGCCGATGGGTCACGACTTTTCCGGCGTTCTGCACGAGCACGCGCAACAATGAGTACTCCGTCGGCGTAAGCTTGATCTCCTCGCCAGCGATCTTCACCTGGCGCGCTGCGAAATCGACCCAGAGCGAACCGGAGTTAAAAACTGGCTCGCCAATTTCTGTGAGGGAGCGACGTTGCGCGACACGAATACGGGCCAACAACTCCGCGGTGTCGAATGGCTTCGTCACATAGTCATCCGCGCCAGCGTCGAGTGCGGCAACCTTTTCATCAGGGTCGTCGCGGACAGAGAGAATTAAGACCGGCACATCTGACCACTCTCGCAGGCGTCGGAGCACCTTTAGGCCTTCCATATCCGGCAGACCGAGGTCGAGTAAAACCACATCGGGCCGACGGTGGACGATTTCTGCTAGTCCGGTCTCTCCCGTCTCGGCTTCATAGACTTGGTGATCTGCTCCTTCGAGGGCAAGGCGGAGGAGCCGGCGAATCTGCTTTTCGTCATCGATGATGAGCGCGCTGCGATGTGATTTCATGACGCCGCTTCCATACCGTTCATATCCGTCACGCGAACCGGCAGCCTGATGGTGAACCGTGCGCCCCCGCCATCCCGATTCTCGACCGTGAGTCTGCCGCCATGCGCTTCAACTAACCCTCGTGCGATCGATAATCCGAGCCCGAGGCCACCTGTTTTGTGATCATCGCCACGGTAGAATTTTTCGAATAGTCGCTCGGTTGCTTCCATCGGGATCCCTGGCCCGCGATCGCTTACAGAAATGAGCAGATGGTCGTTCGTGTACTCGGCGTCAATTTCGATTGGCAGTCTGGCCGGGGTATGACTTCCCGCGTTTGCGAGGAGCTTCGCGACGGCCTGCTCGATCAGTGTGTGGTCCAGAAGTGCCAAAGGAATTTTTTCCGCTACGTCCAACCTGATATCTCGCCCGTTGATTGATTCGCGCTCGATGTCTATGGCCGACTGGAGTAGTTCGCGCACGTCGCACCATTCGCGTTTCGGACGAATTACTCCGCTCTCAAGCCGATTCATGTCCAGAAGGTTGTCCACCACGCGATTGAGCCGGCGGGACCCATCGCGAACTTCGCTGGCGAGTTCTCTGAGCAATTGTGGATCCTGAAAGTTCGGCGCCAAGCGCGACAGTTCCTGACTTGCGGCGCCGATGGCGGCGAGCGGGGTCTTCAATTCGTGGGACACGCAGTCGAGCAATGTTTTGCGAAGGCGCTCGGATTCTCGCGCCAGCTGGACCTGGGCCGCGAGGTGTTCGCGGGCCTTTAATTGGGCAGTCAAGCTGCCGACGGTGATCGCTATGATGAAGTAGGTCGCAAACGTTAATGCATCTTCGAACTTCGCGATGTGCAACGTAAACAATGGCGGGATAAACAAAAAATTCCAAGAAAGCGCACTGAGCGCGGCAACCAGCAAAACCGGACCGCGATTGAGAACCATTCCAGCGAGCAGTACCCCGAGGAGAAAAATAAGCGAGATGGCTCCGTATCCGGTCAGCGGTGTTAGCAACCAACACGCGATGGTGAGCCCGGCCACACCGATCAGTGCCATAATATATTCCTTCAATGGCGCAAAAGAAGGTCGAGGCGAGACATGCTTCTCGCCGTTGGTCTTTGCCTTAAGTGAAGGCTCAGAGGGTTGCTGTTCGATGGCACGCGAACTGGACGGTCCCATCACGCGCTTAATGTAGCGCATCCAAAAGCCTCCGAAATGGGTCCCTTCGAATTTTAGTACCGTTTTAATTATCCTGGGCTCACGCGCAATTTAAAGTCCCTCAGAAAACGGTGAATTCTGGGCCCCCATCTTTAATTCCCGCCGTTGCTGATGCGGCCGGCCTCCCGCCTGCGCTTACCGCCGCCAGCCATCGCCGGACCCGGCTCGTTTTGCTCTGTCTCGCCTGCCTTGGGATCGTTTACGGCGACATCGGCACGAGTCCGCTCTATGCCATGCGCGAGTGCTTTTACGGACAACATGCCGTTCCTCCTACACAGGCGAACGTGCTCGGTGTCCTGTCACTCATCCTCTGGTCTCTCGTCCTGATTATCTCGGTTAAGTACCTGATCCTCATTCTGCGGGCCGATAACCGAGGTGAAGGAGGAATTCTCGTCCTGGCGACACTGGTGCACGATGTGCTGCGGCGCGGAAAATTCTTCTTCCTGCTGGGTTTGTTCGGAGCGGCGCTGCTTTACGCCGACGGGATGATCACTCCGGCGATCTCGGTCATGGGCGCAGTCGAGGGCCTGCACGTCGCCACACCATTGTTCGATCCCTACGTGCTGCCGATCGCCGTCATCGTTCTAATTGGACTTTTCGTCTTCCAATCGCGCGGCACTACCGGCGTGGGCACAGTGTTCGGCCCGATCACAATGATCTGGTTTGTAGCGATCGGCCTGCTCGGATTGCAGCAAATCATTCGCGCACCCGAAGTGCTTGCCGCGATCAATCCGACACACGGGTTCCAATTTTTCATGATCAATGGTTGGCGCGGTTTCGTAGTGCTCGGCGCGGTTTTCCTGGTTGTCACCGGTGGCGAAGCGCTCTATGCAGATATTGGTCACTTTGGAACGGCGCCAATTCGCTTGACTTGGTTCGCCGTCGTTCTCCCAGCGTTAACGCTGAATTATTTTGGGCAGGGAGCGCTTTTGCTTGTCCAACCAGAGGCTGCCGTAAATCCTTTTTACCGAATGGCGCCTTCATGGGCGCTCTATCCAATGGTGGTGCTTGCCACAGCCGCGGCGGTGATTGCGTCGCAAGCGATCATCAGCGGCGCCTTTTCGCTCACCATGCAGGCCATCCAACTCGGCTACAGTCCACGCTTGAAGGTCATTTATACCTCGGCGCGCATTATCGGACAGATCTATGTGCCGGTGGTGAATTGGGGATTGATGATCGCCTGCATCGCGCTTGTGCTCGGCTTTCGAACGTCGAGTAATCTTGCTGCGGCTTACGGCGTAGCAATCACCACCACGATGCTGATTACCACAATTCTATTTTATGTCGTGGCTCGTCGCCGATGGCGCTGGCCGACCGCGGCGGCTCTGCCGATCGCTGCATTTTTTGTCACGATAGACCTCGCATTTTTCGGAGCGAACATGCTCAAGATGGCACACGGGGGCTGGTTCCCGCTGCTCGTCTCCACAGCGATTATTTTCCTCATGCTGACGTGGAGAAAGGGACGCCGCGTTCTTCGCAGTCGACTGAGCGAAATCTGCATTCCACTCGATGCTTTTCTACCGGAACTAAAAAGCCAGAGTATCCGACGCGTGCCGGGGACCGCCGTCTATATGTCGGGGAACCGATTTGGAACGCCGCTCGCTTTACTTCACAATCTCAAACATAACAAAGTGCTGCACGAACAGGTCGTATTGCTAACCGTCCGAACCGAAGAGGTTCCATATCTTGCCAACGCCAAAGATCGCGTCGCCTTGGAAAATCTGGATGAAGGATTCTGGCGGGCACAGGTTCATTTCGGATTTATGGAGAAGCCCGATGTGCCTGCCGCGCTGGAGCGTGTAAAGCAGACCGGCCTCTGTTTTGATCCCATGCGCACCACTTATTTCATCGGCCGGGAAACGATCCTTGCCACGCGCAAACTCGGTCTCTCCTCGTGGCGCGGCTCCATCTTCGCGTGGATGACGCGCAATGCCGGCGATGTTACCTCATATTTCTGCCTGCCACCGAACGGCGTAGTCGAGTTGGGCGCACGGGTCGAAGTTTGACTCGGATTGCAACAATCGGCTTTCCTCGACGTGCTTCTGCGCCTATTGAGGCCGACGAGATGAAGGTTGGACTGGAACAAAGCACTGGCTGACACATCTGATTCAGTTGATGCGCAGGCGAGTAGGGAAGGGTGAGAAAGAGCTTGCCAGCAGGCGCTGGCGCAATTGAAAGTTACGGCTCATAGCGATGGCCGAGATTATTTCCGCAGGCGTCCATCGGCCGCGCAACGTTGATTGGAAGCGGGCCGCCGCGCTGCTTTACGGCGATTGGGGCACCAGTAAAGCCTACGTGCTCGGATTGGCCTTTGTCGCGGCCGGTTTCGCATCGTTTCCAATCATTCTCGCCGTGTGCGTACTCACAGCAATCGTGGGCTTCAATTATATCATCGTCTGCGCCCACTTCCCCGATGGCGGGGGCGTTTATTCAGCCGCGCGGCAGCAGAGCCGCTTCCTAGCCTCGGTGGGCGCGCTTTTGCTCATCGCGAATTTCATCGTTACCGCGGCCTTGAGTGGATGGGCGGGCGTTACTTATCTCGGCGTTCCGAGTAGGTTCGCGCCGGTGGCAGCAATGACGGTAATCCTGGTCCTGGGGGTCATCAATTATTTCGGCCCAAAACACAGTGGCAGCGTCTCCATCTGGCTGGCTGTGCCGGCTGTAATCGTGGTCGGGGCCACGATCGCTTTTAGCGTGCGGTATCTAAATGTAGCGCACCTTGAGCCTCGTCATACCGATCTTGGGACGGTTTGGGTGCAGTTCGTCGGAGTGATCCTGGCATTGTCCGGTGTGGAGGCGATCGCCAATCTCACTGGCGTGATGAAGCTTGATCCGAATTCGACTCCGGATCACCCGAAAGTCACACGCACGGCTACAAAAGCGATTTTGCCCGTGGCGATCGAAGTGGTCGGCGGAACTGCGTTGCTCGGCTGGGCGATGCTCTCGCTCCCGAAACCTTACGCACCGGAACTCGAAGCTCACAAGGAAGACATGCTGCGTTTTCTCGGGCAGCATTACGCAACACTCGTCGGCGGGGTATGGTTTGGTGATGCGTTTTCTATCTTTGTTGGTGCCGTCTTTGGACTTCTTCTCATCAGTGCCGTCAATACGGCCATCGTCGCACTGATCGGCGTGATCTACATGATGGCGCAGGACGGCGAGATGCCGCCACAATTCGCGCGACTCAACAAGCACGGGGTGCCACGCATTCCGCTCATTGTCGCCGTTGCAATTCCGATTGTTGTGCTCGCGGTTACGAGACAGTTCGAGGGACTGGCGGGTTTATATGCCATCGGCGTTGTCGGCGCCATTTCAGTCAATCTCGGCGCGTGCACGTTCAACAAGCGGCTCGGTCTGCGAGTGTACGAACACCTGATCATGGGCGGCACTTTCCTAATTCTCGCCTTGGTTGAGTTGACGATCGCAAAAACGAAACCTGACGCGCTCTTTTTCGCGGTCTGCGTGTTGGGCATCGGGCTCGGGTTCCGAACCTATTCGCATAAGCTCTCGGGGTTAAAGACGCTGACCGTCACGCGCAAAGTAGCGGAAATGGTCACGCCCGATCTCGTCTCAACCGTGCAAACGCGGCTTGAAGAAGGCCACAAAATCATGGTCGCCGCGCGTGGAATCACGGGGGTACTCGGATTCGCGTTGGATGAAGCACAACTGCGCAAAGCCGCGTTGTACGTTCTGTATGTGAAGGAGATCGCGGTATTTTACGCTGGTGGCCCCACCGTGCCGGGACGCCCGAAATGGCAGAATGACCCCGAGGCAGCCGCGATCATGTCAACGATGCTTAAGCTAGGGGCCGAACGAGACGTTTGCGTATTGCCTCTGTATGCTGTGAGTGAGGATGCAGCGACAACCATTCTCGATCTCGCCGCCACGCTCGGCATCGACTATCTAGTTATTGGCGCGTCGCAACGGACCGCAATGACCAAGCTGCTTCGCGGTAGCGTAGCTACAAACGTCGCAGCGCAGTTACCCGATTCCATTCATCTTTTGATTTATGGTTAAGATGACCGCGCCTAAGGTCCTTGTCGCCGATTCCATTTCCCAGCGCGGCATTGATGAGCTTGCGCGCGATGGCGCGCTCGAGGTTATGGTCGAAACTGGCTTGAGTGAGCGCCAACTTGTCGATCTGATCCCGCGATTTAGCGCGCTGGTTGTCCGCAGCCAAACAAAAGTGACCGCCGCGATTTTGAATGCCGGCACGCAATTGCGCGTGGTCGGCCGCGCCGGTGTGGGCGTGGACAATGTCGATGTCGAGACGGCCACGCGACGCGGCATCATCGTATTGAATGCGCCGGGCGGGAATACAGTCTCTACGGCTGAGCATGCATTTTCGCTCTTGCTCTCCGTTGCCCGTAAGATTCCGCAAGCCGACGCAAACGTTCGCAGCGAACATTGGGACAAAAAAGATTTCGAAGGTGTCGAGCTCTACAACAAGACGCTCGGCATTGTTGGAATGGGCCGCATCGGCAGCGAATTGAGCCGCCGCGCAATCGCTTTCGGAATGCGGGTCGTCGCTTACGATCCCTACCTTTCCGCGACGCGGGCCCGCAGTTTGCAGATCGAGCTGGTTGACGATATCGACGATCTGCTTACGAGCGTCGATTTCATTTCGCTGCACACACCGCTGACCGCGGAGACGCGTCACCTTCTCGATTTTGCCCGACTGCGAAAAACAAAACGCGGCGTCCGCATCATCAACTGCGCTCGCGGCGGCCTGATCGACGAAAAGGCGCTCGCCAAAACGTTGCAAGATCGCCATGTAGCCGGCGCGGCGCTGGATGTCTTCGAGACCGAACCGCTGCCGATTGATTCGCCGTTGCGCAGCGCACCGAACCTCATTCTCACGCCGCATCTGGGCGCTTCTACTTCGGAAGCGCAAGAAAGCGTCGGCATCGAGATTGCGCAATCGATTCGCGCGGCGTTGCTCGAAGGGACGATCCGCAACGCCGTGAACATGCCGAACCTCGACGCCAAGACCCTGGCGATAATCGGGCCGCATCTGGGATTCGGCGAAAAACTCGGCCGGTTTCTATCCCAAATTGCGCCAAAACGCATCGACGTCTTGAACATTAATTACAGCGGCAAAGTAAACGAAGTCGACACGACCGCGATCACACGCTCAATCCTAAAAGGTTTTTTACAGGCTGCAGGCGGCAGCGACGTAAACGAAGTAAACGCACCCGCGTTTGCCGGGAGTCTCGGGCTGAAGGTGAGCGAATCGCGTCTGAGCGCGCCTGGGGATTACACCGATATGCTCGAATTATCCGCTACCGGCGAAGGAAAAACCGTCTCAGTCGGCGGGGCGTTTTTCGGCGCCACTCCGCGAATCGTGAGCATCAACAGCCGTCCTGTGGAAGCGCGGCCCCGCGGCGTCGTGCTCGTGCTGGAAAACACCGATCGCCCTGGAATGGTTGGGCGAATCGGGACTTTGCTCGGAAATGGCGGGGTGAACATCGCCACAATGTCGCTCAGTCGAAATCAGGCCGGGGGAACAGCGCTGACCGTTCTGAATCTGGACAGCGCGCCCAACGCAACGCTACTTGAGAAGATTCGCGCGAGTGAGGACATCCACTCCGCGCAAGTGATCGAGCTCTAAGAAATTCCGCGAAGCGGTGTAGAGGCGGCCATGCCACCCGCAAAGCCTAAAACCAATTCCTTGCCGTCAGACAGTTAATTCGATAGAACTCGTTCTCTTATGGACTTCAGCGCACATTCTATTCTTTGGACGTTGGTGATCGGCCTTGTTGTCGGCGCCATCGCGAAACTGTTGATGCCGGGGAAAGATCCCGGCGGTTGCATCATTACTATCCTGCTCGGCATAGCGGGCGCGTTCGTAGGCACCTGGATCGGCCGTCTCTTCGCGGGCGAGAATTACGTTGCCGGTTGGATTATGTCGATCGTAGGCGCAATGATTTTGCTTTTGCTCTATCGATTGATTCTCAGGCGCCGCGGTTGAAAGCACCAGCGCGCAGCGATTCGCGTCCTTGCCAATGGCCAAGGACGCATTGATGCGACTTGGCGCTGCTTAGCGCTGGAATGAATTTGCGACGAGGTCGTCGCGAATCCGACAGTTGCCGGACGAACGCGTGCGCTCCCCGGAATCCTCCTGCGGGCAACGATCTGTTGTCACGCTTCAACCGTTCAACGCTTCAACGCTTTGACGCACACGAGCGTTTGCTCTGTTCTGCGAATGGCAGATTGTCATTCCTTCATGGCGGCGCCGACAAAAATCCGAATTATCGTCGCGTTCGCCGCTCTCTATCTGATTTGGGGATCGACGTATCTGGGGATTAGGTTCGCAATCGAAACGATTCCGCCGTTTTTAATGGCCGGCAGTCGATTTCTGATCGCTGGAATAATCATGTATGCGATCGCGTGGTCGCAAGGGATCGGCAAATCCACATGGACCAACTGGCGCACCTCTTTGATTATCGGCGCCTGTTTGATTCTTGGAGGAAACGGCGGGGTGACAGTCTCAGAAAAATATATCGATTCGGGGCTGGCGGCTGTGATCGTGGCGATAGTTCCGATTTACATCGTAATGCTGGGTTGGGCGGCTGGAATCGCGCCCAGGCCAACGCCAATTGTCTGGCTGGGTCTGGTGGGAGGTTTTGTTGGCGTCGGCGTTTTGCTTGGGCCGGCGCTGCAGCTTTCCTCAAACGGCGGGCGACATCCTGCAATTGGAATGTCGATCCTGCTTGTCTCATCTTTCATCTGGTCGGCCGGATCAATCTATTCGCGCACATCAATACACGCGGCCTCTCCGTTTCTCACCGCTGCCCAACAGATGCTCTGTGGAGGATTGCTTCTTTTACTCGCTAGCTTTGCGACCGGCGAGACGCGACGCTTCCATCCGAATGACATGTCGATGTTGTCGCTCGCGTCATTTGTCTATTTAGTCATTATCGGAGCCGTGGTTGGATACACTGCCTACATTTGGCTGTTGCGTCATTGTGATCCGGCGAAAGTTGCCACTTACGCCTATGTGAATCCGATCGTGGCTGTGCTGCTGGGCGCTGCTTTCGCCGGGGAGAGTTTGACCATGCGCACCCTCGTCGCCGCTGCTCTGATCATCGGCTCGGTGGCTCTGGTAATCACTGCGCAGCAGTTGAGACTAAGAGCCGAGCCGCAAATTGGCGCCGCTGTGACTCCAGCCGATTGAGAATGATGAAAAGCGAAAATTCATCTGGTGACGGGAGACAGGAGGCAATCGAAGTTGTCAAGCGCAATTGGCGCGCCGAGATCGAGACGGCGCAAACGTATCGCGACCTTGCCGGGCAGGAACCGGACGAAAAACGCAAGGACATCCTGGTACGCATGGCCGAGGCGGAGGAGCGGCACGCGCAACGCTGGGAGATAAAGTTGCGAGACCTCGGCGTAGAGATCCCAGTTCTCAAAGACACGATCGGACGGCGATTGAATCGCTGGTGGAATAAAATCGCCGGGGCAAATATCGCCATTCGCCGGATGGAGGCTGCCGAGGAACGCCATGAGGCGGAATTTCGCGAGCAAGCCGACCGCGCGCTGGCCGGAGAAAAGGATGTGCAGGAGTTCTTGCGGCAAAGCGCGCTCGAAGAAAAGGCGCATGCGCGGGCATTGAATGCGATGGCTGCGCCGCCCAGTCCGAGGACAGCGCTCGATGCAATCCTTAAGCGGGAACAATGGCATGGGCGCGGCGGCAGTTGGGTGGCCGATGCGATCTACGGCGCGAATGATGGGCTCGGCGCGGTGTTTGGAATCGTTTCGGGCGTAGCCGGCGCTACAAGTAACGAGCAACATTACATTCTCATAGCTGGTCTGGCGGGAACGCTCGCTTCGACTCTGTCGATGGGTGCAGGCGCCTATCTCGCCGCGAAAAGCGAAGCGGAAGTGTACGAAGCGGAGATATCGCGCGAGCGCGCCGAGGTGGAGGAAAATCCCGAGGAAGAAATCGAGGAAATGTCCCTCTTTTATCAGCTGCAGGGATTCAGCCCGGAAGAATCGCAGAAAATGGCAGAACGTCTCGCCCAACAGCCCGAACAATTCGTGCAGGCGATGGCGCAAAGTGAGCTCGGTTTGTCCGAGCACCGTTTTCCCAATCAATGGACCGCCGCGTTGTCGGCCGGCATTTCCACTGCAATCGGCGCCTTCATTCCGATTATTCCGTTCTTTTTCTCGGGCGGCGTTGAAGCGGTGATTATTTCTTTCGGCATCAGTTTAGTCGCACATTTTGCCGTCGGCGCGTTGAAATCGCTGATCACGATCCGTTCCTGGTGGGCATCTGGCTTGGAAATGACTTGGATCGGGGTAATTGTGGCCGTTGTGACTTATGGCCTCGGGTTCGCGTTTGGGGCGCTGGGCTAAAACGAACTAAATTCGATACGAACGAGAGAACAACTTGCGTTTGCATCTCCTTTGCATTTCGGTGGTTTTCAACATTTCGTAACTCGCATTGTCAAACGATCCTCACATGCATCTGCGTTTTGTAATCTCGCTCATCTCTGTCGCGCTAGTGGCGCCGGCAGTTTTCGCTCAAGATAAAAATGCACCGACGGTCGACGAGTTAGTTGCCAAGAACGTCGAAGCCAAGGGCGGCGCGGATGCTTTGCAGGCCCTTCAGTCGCTGCGCCTCGCCGGTAAAATGCTGATCGACCAGGGCCAGATCGAGCTGGCTTATCTCCAAACTAAAAAACGGCCGGATGAAATTCGCACTGAGGCGACACTTCAGGGCATGACTCAGGTCGAGGCCTATGACGGGAAAGAAGGCTGGAGAATCTCGCCGTTCCGGGGACGCAAAGATCCGGAAAAAGTGTCAGCCGACGACCTCAAAGCGCTGATGGAAGACGCGGAGATCGACGGGCCATTAGTAGATTGGAAGGCCAAGGGAAGCACGGTCGATTATCTCGGAACGGAAGACGTGGATGGAACGCTTGCTCACAAATTGAAGGTTGTGCGGAAGAACGGCGACGTGAGCTTCGTTTACCTCGATCCCGATCATTTTTTAGAGATTCGAGTTGTGACACAACGCGTCAGACACGGTGCACAAGAGGAGGTTGAGACCGATCTCGGAGATTACGAAAAAGCCGGCGGCGTGTTTATTCCCACCTCGATCGAGTCCGGGCGCAAGGGCGGACCGGACAAGCAAAAGGTCGTCATCGATAAAGCCGAGGCCAATGTGCCGGTCGATGACGCGATTTTTCATTTCCCGGCCGCTGCCAAGTAAATCCTTACCAATCATTCATGCGCTCATTGAAGTTCATTTTACCTGTCGCGCTGTTTCTCTGCGCCACCGTCTCCCAAGCTGAGGAAACAGGGTATTCCTCTGCTTCAATCTCCGGTCTAGGCGCGCGCAACATCGGCTCGGCAACGATGAGCGGGCGCATCTCGGCCCTCGCCGCAGCAAGAGAGCCCTCCGGCAAGATCACTGTCTTTGCTGGGGCAGCCAGCGGCGGGGTGTGGAAATCCGACGATGGCGGGACGCGCTATCGGCCAGTGTTCGACGAGCAACCGGTGCAGTCGATCGGCGCCATCGCGCTCGATCCGAAAAATTCTAAAAATGTTTGGGTCGGAACTGGCGAATCCTGGACACGCAACAGCGTTTCCGTCGGAAACGGAGTCTACAAATCCACCGACGGGGGCGAGACTTGGAAGTATGCAGGCCTGGAGAAGTCCGAGCGGGTGGCGAAGATCTTGGTAAGTCCAAAGAATAGCGACATCGTTTACGCGGCCGTGCCGGGCCCGTTGTGGAGCGACTCCTTCGATCGCGGACTTTACAAGACTGAGGATGGAGGCAAGACCTGGAAGCAAATTCTGAAAGGCACGAACCTTTCAACCGGTTGCACGTCGATCGCGATCGATCCGGCCAATCCGGACGTGATGCTGGCGTGCATGTGGGATTTTAGGCGCAAAGGCTGGGAATACCGTTCGGGCGGCGAGAGTCCTTCCGCGCCGTCAGCCAGCGGACTGTTTCGTTCGACCGACGGCGGTAACACCTGGACGGAGATTACGCCTGAAGCCAACAAAGGTTTTCCAAAGAAACCGTATGGCCGTCTGGCGGTGGCGATCGCGCCTTCGAATGCAAAGCGCATTTACTGTTTCGTCGAGTCGCCCGACAGCGCGCTCTTCGTTTCCGATGATGGCGGCATGACTTGGGACAAGCGCGACAAAAGCAATTGGATGGTGTGGCGTCCGTTCTACTTTGCAAATTTGATTGTCGATCCAAAAAATCCGGACCGCGTGTTCAAAACCGACGGCGCGTTGATTATGAGCGAGGACGCTGGGAAAAGCTTTGCGGTCGTGGGCGGCTTTCAGGGCATGCATGGCGACGCGCACGATGTTTGGATCGATCCAACCAATACCCAAACGGTCTTTGTCGGTGACGATGGCGGGATGTGGTATTCCTATAACGGCGGCAGCAAATGGTGGAAGGGCAACAACCTGCCGGTGTCGCAATTCTATCACGTCAGCGTCGATGATAATGATCCCTATCGCGTGTACGGCGGTCTGCAGGACAACAGCTCTTTCGTAGGTGAATCACAGTATCCCGGCGGTATTACCAACGCGCAGTGGGAAAATATGTACAACGGCGATGGCTTCTGGATGTTTCAAGACCCGGCCGATCCAGATCACATTTACGCCGAATATCAAGGCGGGGAGATCGCGCGGATAAACCGGCGCACGCACCAAGCTCGTAACATCAAGCCGCGACCAGACTACAAAGAGAAACTTCGATTCAATTGGAATACCCCAATCGCTTTGTCACCGAACGAAAAGGGAACGATTTACATCGGCGCACAATTTTTGTTTCGCTCTCGAGATCATGGTCAGACCTGGGAACGGATATCACCGGATCTAACAACGAACGATCCGGAAAAGCAGAAGCAAGAGCAATCGGGCGGAGTCACGGTGGACAATTCATCTGCCGAAATGCACACCACGATCTACTCGATCAGCGAATCGCCCAAAAATAAATCACTGATCTGGATCGGCACCGATGACGGCAATCTTCAGCTGACCCGCGACGGTGGCAAAACGTGGATCAATGTTGTCGGCAACGTTCCTGGTTTGCCGAAGAATTCGTGGGTCAGCTGGGTGCAGGCGAGTAACTTCGATCCAGGCACGGCCTACGCTGCTTTCGATCGCCACACATTCGGAGACATGGACCCGTATGTTTTTCGGACGACGGATTACGGCAAAACCTGGACGCCGCTTGTGACGCCGCAGGAGCCCAAGGGGGTGCGCGGCTACGCTCACGTCATTAAAGAAGACCTTGTTAAACGCGATCTGCTTTTCCTTGGCACTGAACTTGGCCTGTTCGTATCGATCGATGGCGGAAAAAACTGGGCGCAATTCAAAGGCAACCATTTTCCAGCGGTTGCCGTCCGCGACCTCGCGATTCAACCGCGTGAAAACGATCTGGTTCTGGGAACGCACGGCCGCGGCATTTGGATCGTGGACGACATCACACCGCTGCGCGCTTTGACACCGGATCTTCTCACGCAGGAAGTCGCTTTCGTTTCGGCGCGGCCTGTGCAGCAACGGATTGAAGGAACCGGCGGATGGGCCAATGGCGACGCCGTTTTTGTCGGCGACAATCCGCCGGACGCGGCCGTGATCACTTACTATCAGCGTGCACGCCATCTTTTTGGGAAAATGAAACTGGAAGTCTTGGATGCTTCCGGCCGCGTTGTTGACGAATTGCCAGCCAGCAAACGCCCCGGCCTGAACCGAGTGACCTGGCCGATGCGCGAAAAACCGCCGCGTGTGCCGCCTGCTGCCCAAATTGCTTTCGCCGGAATTCGCGGCCCACGGCTATTGCCGGGCACTTACACCGTGCGACTGACAAAGGGAGGCAAGGTTTTCGAAACGAAGTTGACGGTGGGCCTTGATCGCCGGGCGAAATTCAGCGAAGCCGACCGCAAGGCCCAGTTCGATGCGGCTATGAGAGTCCACGCGCTATTTGGCGAAGAAACCGCCCTGATGGGTCAAATTTTATCGTTGCGCGTGGAACTGGCAAAGACTGGAGCAGCATTGCCAGAAGGTGACCCGCTTCGCAAAACCGTCTCTGATTTCGACGGAAAGGTCGACGCCGTGCGCAAGAAAATTGTGGCCACAACCGAAGGAGGCGCCATTACCGGCGAAGAGCGACTGCGGGAGCACACCGACCAACTTTACGGAGCTCTTCTTAGCTATGAAGGAAAACCGGGCGGTTACCAGATAGCCTATATCGATGCGCTCAAGCGGGAACTGGCTGATGTGACAAAGGAATTCGAGCAATTGGTCGCACAGGATCTGCCCGCTTTAAATGAATCGCTCAAAGCCAAAGGCCAGCAGTCAATCCCGCCGCCACCCGCCAAAGTCGCTGTAAACGACGCCACCAACAGCTCGGGCGGCGCGCTCGCCACGAGCGCACTACTTCCGGCCGATTTCCGCCTCTGCCAGTAGCCGGTGGTCGCCGCGCCAAGAAAGGCGCGCCTGTTTGTTCCACGTTTTCGTGACCGTGTGGCATCGTAAAAGCGGTCGGCCTTCGCCAAGGCTACGGTGCGGCAGGCCTGAAAGCCTTCGGGCTTGGAGGTAAGGGGATTCGAACCCCTGGCCTTCTCATTGCGAACGAGACGCTCTACCAACTGAGCTATACCCCC
>JBKOWV010000133.1:0-1598 GCA_046724585.1 Verrucomicrobiota bacterium | reverse complement strand
CGTGCGCGCGATGGAGAGCCTTTCGCAAGTCATGTTCAAGTTCACCAATTACGTGATGATGTTTGCGCCCTTTGGCGTCGGCGCGGCCATGGCGCATACTATCGGGACCCAGGGGCTAGGCGTGCTTCTTAATCTGGCCAGCCTGATTCTGTCACTTTATCTGGCCCTGATCATTTTCATTCTGCTGGTTTTCGGGAGTGTGATCGCGATCGCGCGCGTGCCGCTGCGACAATTCGTGCGCGCCGTGCGCGAGCCGGCGGCGCTTGCCTTTGCCACTACCAGCAGCGAATCGGCCCTCCCCAGGGCGATGGAACAAATGGAACGCTTGGGCGTGCCTCGGCACATTGTCGGCTTCGTTATGCCGACCGGTTATTCCTTCAACCTCGATGGATCGACATTGTATCTGGCAATGGCGTCTGTGTTCGTGGCCCAGGCGGCCGAAACGACGATGGGCTGGCACATGGGACTCGGTCAGCAGATCACGATGATGCTGACGTTGATGCTGACGTCGAAGGGTGTAGCTGCCGTTCCACGCGCATCGCTGGTCATTTTGTTGGCGACATTGAACACGTTTCTGCCGGCGGGACTCGGTCCCATCGGTGTTGCGATTATCTTCGGCGTTGATGAACTGATGGATATGGGGCGCACCTGCGTGAACCTGATTGGCAATTGTCTCGCGACAGTGGTCATTGCGCGATGGGAGGGAGAATTCGATGATCAGCGCGCGCGCGTATTTGGGACGCCAGCAGAAGCCGAGCTGGATCTGAAATCGGGCGACGTTGCCTTCGCCGACGCAGTTGCGCAAGGCGACTGATGTCGGCTCGATAGAGTCTCGCCCCCACAACATACATCCATTTTCGACAGGCGAATTTTTCGTGAAAGGAGAGCTGTCCTAACGCTGTGATTTTTTTCGTGAATGACTTCCACTGGCGGCGTCGCCCGCGTTATCCAAAATGGGCCATTTTTCGTATGAAATAGGCCGTTGACAAACGAATTACCACCATTAAAGATGGTGCACCCCTTATTCATCAAAATCTATGAAAACTAATCGCAGACTTAATCGTGCAAGTTCTATTCTGTTTCGAGTGCGCATCACCGCCGTAGGCATGCTCTTCATTCTCGCCGCCGCTACATTCTCAGTCGCCGTTCTCGGCGCCGGGAGAGGCGGCGGCACATCAGGCGGCAGCACCGGTTCCGGTGCCAGTGCCGACAACTTCAATAAGGGTCCAACGGTCGATAAAACGAGCGTCATTGTTCAGCTCAAAGGCGATCCGTTGAGCACCTACTCGGCTACCAAACCCGCTCCGGGCAAGAAAATCGATTTCGACAGCAACGCCGTGAAATCGTACCGCGCCCAGCTCTCCGCCTTACGCAACGATTTCAAACAGTGGCTGCAAACTTACGCGCCGAAGGCGAAAATAACTGGACAGTACGATGTTTCGCTTAACGCCGTCGCCGTACAATTGAATGGCACACCCAAGTCAACCATCCAACAAGCGCCGCAAGCGCAGTACGTCGAATATCAGGGCATTTATTACCCTAACGTCACGGACCCAGATCTTACCCTGATTAACGCCTTCGCAGCCTGGGGCGGCGGC
>JBKOWV010000018.1:0-65723 GCA_046724585.1 Verrucomicrobiota bacterium | reverse complement strand
TGAGGCTACGAATCGCACTCACGAAATGCTTCGGAACCTTCAGGGGAGCCTGAGTAGCGTCAAGATAAACATCAAGCTGTAATGGCCATATCCAATCGGCACCCACACCGCGTTGCGTGACCGGCTGTAAAACTTTGCGTACCGATTGCGTTCGGTTCGCCGTACCGCAGCCGACCGAATGGCAAGGCATCGGAAATCAGATCATGCCGCGTTGCGCCTCCGCGGGTCTTATCTGCCTGCTAGGCGAAAACAGCGGAAGGAGACAACCAAAAGGCAACAGTTGGCCCTCTCTATCATGTTTCAACGGATTTGGTCTCCGTGGGTCGGGTGGTCGAAGTCATCCCCGGCCCGCGTTTCTACCAGACAAATGGGATCAGCCGGTAGCGGACCTTCTCCGTGTAGGCTTCGTAGCCTTTCAATTCCCGTTTCAAAAATCGCTCCTCCAATATGCTCCGCAATGCCAGCACTGCGATGGGAACGATTGCCACCAAAGCCGCAACATATGATTGCAGCCAGAGCGCCGGGCCAACGGCCATTGGCGCAAAGCCTGCATACATCGGATGCCGCACCACTCGATAGCCACCGGTGTCAACGACTCGCTGGTGTCTGTCTTCCTGCAACTTCACAACCGGCACGGCGAAGGGGTTGACCTTCATCGCAAGCGTCATGATCCACCAGCCCGCCACGTAAAGCGCAAGCCCGAAAAATGAAACGAGCCCGCCGGGTTTTGGCATAAGATGGAACCGGAACACATCTAACGGAATAAAGATGATCTGTCCGACATACGAGGCGACCAGCAAGACCACAGGAACCCTGTCCCAAAGCGGCTGTCCTTTTTGTACGATCCCCTTACCGCGCTGGGACAGCAGGTCAGCGTTATCGCGCGCAATCCTGCAGACTGCCACGGCGGTGACGACTAGGGTTATTGCAAGGAATACCCATGCGCGCCACCAGTGCAGTGTGCCGGCCGGCACAAAGAGCAGGAGAGCGTAAAGCGCGACGTTGAAGACAATACCGGCGATGAGTTTGAATGCGGACACCGTTAAGAAGACAGAATGAATCTTGAATAGCGGCTAGTGAGAAGTGAATGGTAAAAACAGTCAACTTCTAACTTCTCACCAATTACTATTCACTTCGGGTAAAGCGGCGTTCGCGGTCTAACAACCACTTCTTCCGCCATGAGTGGTACCGCTGCGATGCAAAGAAACGCAACTGCGGCAATCGTGAACGTTCTCGCGCGAAAAAGGCTACCAACTCGTTGTCCGCGCGTACGACGAAACGCTTTCCGTCGCCTCGTTGGGCGTCGGCAACGAAGGTTGTTTTCCCATTTGAATCAACGCGTGACGTGCAGCCCCAAGTCCAATCGGCTTTACTAAGATTATCGGCGATCACTTTCCAGTCGTTTATGTCGTCGGAATTTTCGTGCATACCTCAGTCCATGATTTTCATCCTTTCAGCACATCAGGAACTCTCGGAAAACAAAAACCGCCAGCCCATCAGGGCGGCGGTCTTCAATCCTCCGGCGGAGATTTTATTTGGTGAGTTTCCTCACCACACATCGTCGGGAACTTTCGTTCCCGATCAAGGGCACCTTAGCTCTCCACTGCCAGGTTGCCAGACTCGTCTCCGAGTCATTCCTGATGTTCGATAACATTATATCGAGATCGCGCTCAGCCTGCAACCAAATTTTTGGCATGTGAACGCAAACGTTGACGCGATGTTGACATTATGAGCGTCGGAAATGGCCGTTTTGTGTCGCTAGTGTTCGCTTATGTTCAGAGGTAAGCTCCCAGTTCCGAGGGAGTAACAATAGATTTTAAGTCCGTTGCGTCTGCCATTTCGTCACATCGGCGTGCGTTCCCGGAGTCTAACCATTTATGTGCGGGTCGAAAATGAATTTTCGTCAGCCAACCATCGGCGCCTGAACTTCAACTTCCAAATCTTGTGAGTGTTCGACAACGATCGCTAACTGCATTCAACAATGATGCCACGTCCTTGGCATGAAGGCCCGGAGCGAGGAAAAGGCTTTACTCTAGCTGGACGAAAAGAGATTATGGCGGCGCGAGTTCGTGAGGCACGCGGGGGAAGCTCCCCTTTGACTTGCGGACCAGTTTCGTTCTATGGCTCGAACTGCTAAATCCACTGGCCGAAAGAGACCTACGAAAAGTGTCAAGGCGGCCAGAAAGAGGAAGCAGCCGACAAAACCTTCGGCGGAGCCAGAAAAGATTCTCTTTCACGTCGAAGGAAAGATGTCCACCTTCGGCGGCCCGCTCGATTTCGGAATGAAGCCTGACGAGGGTCTGGCCCTCTTTAGCAAGCCCGACCTCGAAGATCCGAAATACGCCTATCTGTTTTTGCCTGCCCCGCCGCCTGGCACAAGCGGACTTGGGCGCCGGCTGAATCCCAACAAATTTTATTTCGCCTGCCGTTGGAATTATTCGGATACGCCAAAAGAATTTCTGCGAAGAAGTCTAGGATGCGTGGAGAATCCGAAAAATGGGCGCAAGGTCGATGCACGTCCAGTTGATTGGGGGCCGCATGAGTTTACGGGGCGCGTCGCGGATTTGTCGCCCGGACTGGCGGCTGCGCTTGGGCTGAACACCGACGACGTCGTCAGGATCACGATTTCAGCCCGGCGAGCTATTCCGGTAAAGGCCGCGCGCGTGAAGCGCGGTGGTCACGGCAGCAGCAATCCGCACGCAAAGCCTGCCATCAAAGAATTTAGCGAGAGCCCAAATCATTCGTCGCGCAATGGAACCAGGATCGACAAAATCGTTTTGCACTGCACCGAGGCTTCGCTCCCCAGCACGCTGACTGAGTTCAAGAAATCAGGAGGACGGCAGGTTTCCGCCCACTATGTCATCGATCGCAACGGGGATATTTATCAAATGGTAAGGGACAGCGATCGGGCGAACCATTGCATGGGCGCGAACGAAAGCTCGATCGGCATTGAACATGTCGGGGGCGAACATGATCAGCTTGCCAGGCCCCAGGCTGCCGCTTCGGCGGCGCTTATTCGCTGGTTGATCCAGCAATACGCTATTCCACCCACAAATATTTTCGGGCACGATTTTACGCCCGGCTACTCTCGGCCCGGCGGAACCAGCTGCCCCGACAAACTCTTCGGCCGGGTGCACTCGCAAGCAACTGTCGCTGCCTGGGTGCAAGCGAACGTCCAAGGCCCGCTGCGAACGTGGCCACGTTCAAGCGTTAGGTGTGGAAGTGCGTCCGTGTAACCAGGTCCAGGTAACGGTTTGACGAATTACGCGGGCTTTCCCAACGAACGCGTGTCTGCTTAGCCTTCCTGAATCACGGGTTCTATCGCCTTAGTTCTTCGGAAAATCATCCACACCCCGGCGAGCACAAAACACGCCCCGACAAGCGACCAGATGGAAAATTTCTCCCCTCCGATTGCCCACCCTAACGCGACCGCCCCCGGCGGCGTGACGAGGGAGATGGCTTGCAAATTTGCCACAGTCATTCTCGGCAGGAGCCAGTAAAGAAGCAAAAACGTGAGCGCCGAGCCGATTACGGCCAGGTAAAACAAACAAAAGATCGACAAGCCGCTCCAATGAAAGTGCACTGGGTTTCCCTCCACGATGAACCCGATCACGAGCAAAGGCGCTGCGCCGAAAATCATTTGCCAGCCCGCGATCATCGCGGGGGCCAACTGAATCACTCGCGCTTTGAGCAGGACATTTGAGAACGCCGCGCCGGCAGCCCCAAAGACGATGCCGAGACCGCCCCAGAACGCCATCCACCCGTTGAAACCGAGAAGCCGCTCGCAAATGATGCTCACGCCGCCGAGGGCGAGCAACGCGCCGGCGAATTTTTGCAGGCGCAGTGGTTCATCGGGAAGCATCAGATGTGCGAATACCATTCCAAAGATCGGGATCGTCGCCTGCAACACCGCCGCCAGCCCAGATGAAACATGCAGTTCACCCCAAAAAAGCAGTCCGTAGTTGACGGCAAACATCAGGACGCCAGTGAATGCGAGCACGGCGTAATCCAACGCCTGCGCCGGCAAAAGGCGCACTCGCCCCACTGATACGGCCAGAAGGACAATGATCGCGAGCAGAAAACGGATTCCCGCATAGGAAATCGGCGGCAGATCGCGCAATCCAATCTTGATAGCCAGCCAGGTCGAACTCCAAACGACACAAAGCGTCAGCCACGCCACCGGCACACCCCATCCGACTTTGGGCCGCCAATTACGCTTTAGCCATGCGCCATTCGTTTTCATCAGCGCGCGACAATCATCCGTTGGGCGCGATTGGTAAAGCTGCAGATGGCGACGCAGCGAGGAGACGCTTGCGCGACGGCAACTTGCCAAAAGATTCTTCTTGTCACCCCCGGCGCGGTCCTGTAAGCGTGAGCCCTTCAACACCTTAACCCATATGACATCGCTCCTTCTACTCACACAAAATTGGTTTCTCGCTAACGTTTCCATGCTCGCGCAAGTCGAATACAGTTACAGCACGGAGGGCAAACCTCCCGGCCCACTCTTCTGGATCTGCTGGCTGGTGTTCGTCGTTTTGATGATCGCCGCACTCTGGAAAATTTTTTCCAAGGCCGGACATCCAGGCTGGCCTGCCATTATCCCAATCGTGAACACTTACTTTTTGTGCAAAGTCGCGGGCCGTCCCGGCTGGTGGGTGATCCTGATGTTCATTCCGCTCGTTAATTTCATTATCTGGATCATTCTTTGCATCGATGTGGCAAAAAGCTTCGGGAAAGGAGCAGGCTTCGGGATCGGTTTGCTTTTGCTTCCGATTATTTTCTTTCCCATTCTCGGCTTCGGCAGTGCGCGATACCAAGGTGCCGCCGCTGCGAAAACAGCCCCCGAACAAGGAACGGCGGTTTCCCAACCTCCGCAGGGCGCGTAAGAAGGCGCCTCTTCTTGGTTTGCCTTTGCCGTGGCGAACGCCCCTACACCACCCAACTCGGCGGCCGCTTTTCGTTGAAAGCCGCGATTCCTTCCTGCGCTTCGCTCGACTCGCGCGCTTGCATATGATATTTGAGCGCAAGATCGACATCTTCCTTCACCGAACGCCACCACAGTTCTTCGATTAATCGTTTTGTCTGTGCCAGAGCAACCGGCCCGCCTTTCAAAACTGAATCGGCAAACTTTTGGGATTCGCTCATCAAATCATCCTGAGCCACAACGCGATTAACGAGACCGATTTCCTTGGCGCGCTCGGCGTCGATCAATTCCGAGCCGAGCAACAATTCGCGCATATTTCGTTCGCCCACTTGCCGGCGCAGAAAAGTCATAACCAAACCAGCCACCAATCCCCGACGCGCTTCGGGATATCCAATCTTGGTTCCTTCTGCCGCCACAACAAAATCGCAGGCCGACATGATACCTGCGCCGCCCGCGACCGCCGCGCCATGCACGGCTGCGATCGCAACCAATTTAGTTTGGCTGAGTGTCAGCAGCGTTTTCGCGACCAACTCCGCCGTGGCGTGCGCGTTTTGCGGGGTTGCAGCTTTTAAATCCAACCCTGTGCAAAACGCGGCGCCGGCGCCGCGCAATATCAGGATGCGCTGATGGGGCTCGTCCGAGATCACATTGATTGCAGCAGTCAGTTCAGTCAGTAATTCGATTGTCAGCGCGTTACGCCGCTCGGGACGATTCAGAGTCACAACCGTGATTTGCGGTGCTTGCTTTTCAACGAGAAGGACAGGCATGGGTTGATCAGAAGTGAGAAGTGAAAGGTGAGACGTGAGAAGTAAAAATCAGATGCCCGTCTAAACTTGAATCACGCCGGTGTGAAAATGGTCTTTTGGCGCTGGACGCGAGACGTATTCCAGCAATTTAGCCAGAATGTCCCGGGATTCGTGAGGCTGAATGATCGCGTCCACCCAGCCGCGGGCGGCACCGTAGCGGATATCGGTTTGTTCCTCGTAATTCTTTTTTACCGTGGCCCGCAGTTCTTCCAGTTCTTCCGGCGAAGATTTTTTGTCGCGCTCTCTTGCGCGAGCAAGAACCGCAAAGACGGTGTCGGACGCCTGGGCGGCGCCCATCACAGCGTAGCGAGCAGTCGGCCAGGCGACGATGAATCGCGGATCGTAAGCTTTCCCGCACATCGCGTAGTTCCCGGCGCCAAACGATCCGCCGACAACGACTGTGATCTTCGGAACGACGGAATTGCTGACCGCATTCACCAGCTTCGCGCCGCTGCGAATGATCCCGCTCTCTTCCGCATCTCGTCCTACCATGAAGCCGGTAACGTCCTGGAAAAAAATGATCGGCAAATTCGTTTGATTGCAGTC
Source organism: Verrucomicrobiota bacterium (assembly GCA_046724585.1). GTDB lineage: Bacteria > Verrucomicrobiota > Verrucomicrobiia > Chthoniobacterales > UBA10450 > Udaeobacter. The sequence goes on along the minus strand of JBKOWV010000018.1, from coordinate 59,447 downwards.
CATCACAAAACGCGCCGCTTTATCGGCGCTATCGGAGTAAATGACCCCGCCCATCTGGATGCCTTCCTTCTTGGTCCGCACTTGCAGGCGTTGATTTGCGACAATGCCGACCGCGCGCCCGTCAATGCGAGCATAGGCCGTCACGATTGTCTTGCCATAATCGGCTTTGTATTCGTCGATCGAGTTTGCATCGACGACCGACGCAAGGAGATCGCGCGCATCGTACTGCTTCTGACCATCGAAACTGATCAAATCGTAGATCGAATCGGGATTCTCCGCCGGCTTCGACATTTCCTTCGGCGTCTCAGGCGTTTTAGATTCCTTTGCTTCGGGCAGCAATGCGATGAGCGAACGAAGGCGCTTGAGACACGACGGGTCATCTTTCTCGTAGAAATCTACCGTGCCGCTGATCTCCGCATGCATTTGCGCTCCGCCCAGTTCTTCGGCATCGACTACTTGCCCGATAGCGGCTTTAACGAGTGAAGGCCCGGCCAGGTACAAACCGCTTCCTTTCGTCATTAAAATCTTGTCGCAGAGGACTGGGAGATAAGCGCCGCCCGCGACGCAATTACCCATGATGGCGGCGAATTGAGGAATGCCAGCCGCAGAAATGACGGAGTTATTGCGAAAGATGCGGCCGAAATCATCCTCATCTGGAAAGATTTCATCCTGCATCGGCAGGAACACACCGGCGGAATCGACCAGGTAAACGATCGGCAGGGCGCACTCAAAAGCGATACGCTGGGCCCGGATAACTTTTTTGGCTGTTTGCGGAAAGAAGGCGCCAGCCTTCACCGTCGCGTCGTTGGCGATCATCATGCACGGAACTCCCGCGATATTCCCGATCCCAGCGACTACGCCCGCTGCCGGGATCTTTCCCCATTGTTCGTACATCTTATAGGCGGCCCAGAGACCGATCTCGAAAAACGGCGAACCTTTGTCGAGCAAATGGCTGATTCGTTCGCGCGCCGGCAGCCGGCCCATCTTGCGTTGACGTTCGTGGCCGGCTTTGCCCCCGCCTTCACGCAGAACGGTTTCCTCCCTGGCAATCGCGGCGCAGTGAGCGCGCAGCAATTCACTGCTGAACGATGTCGATGTGCGAGACATAACGCGAAGCACGCTTAATCCGCAGAACAGATGGAATCAAGCATTGTAACGACGGATGCCTTCGAGCAAGGACCCCAAATGAGAATCAACGAAGCACTTACTAGAATAAGAATCGGACTTTGCCGGCGCCATGCTCGATTCGGCCAATCCGTTTTGCGCGCAGTATTCCCATTACCTTCACGGCGTCGCGCGGTGCGACAATCGCGACCATTCCAATGCCCATATTGAAAACCTGATACATCTCCTTAGGATCGACGTTTCCATTTTGCTGCAAAATTTGGAAGATCGCCGGGAGTCTCCAGCTTTTCGTATCGATCACCGCGTCGCAATTCGTCGGCAATATTCGTGGCAAATTATCGATCAAGCCGCCACCGGTGATGTGTGCAAGACCTTTGATCATGCCGCTTGGAACTCTTCCGAGAAGAGGCTGATAATTTTTGTGTACGCGCAGCAACTCTTCGCCAACTGTGATCGTCGATCCCGGGAGGCGCGAACTGACTTTCAGGCGCATTTTCTCGAACAAAATTTTTCGGGCCAGTGAATAGCCATTCGTGTGCAAGCCGTTTGAAGCGAGGCTGAGAACAACGTCGCCCGGTCTGATTTTATGGCCGTCGATGATCTTTGGTCGATCGACTACGCCGACGATGCAACCAGCGAGATCGTACTCGCCTTCGCGATACATTCCCGGCATTTGCGCTGTCTCGCCGCCAATCAAGGCGCAGCCAGCGGAGCGACACGCACGAGAAAAACCGCGCAGCAGTTGCTGGAAAATAGAGGGATCGAGTTTCTCGCAGCCGATATAATCTAGAAAGAAAAGCGGTCCTGCGCCGAGCACGGCGATGTCGTTCAGGCAGTGGTTTACCAGATCAGCGCCCACGGTGTCGTGTTTGTTCATCGCAAAAGCGATCTTCAATTTCGTTCCGACACCATCAATGCTCGCCACGAGAATGGGCTCACGCAGGCGAGAGAAGTTTGCTCGGAACAATCCGCCAAAACCGCCGATCTTGCCGAGCACCTCTGGCCCGTGCGTGTGTTTGACGAGCGGTTGAATGTGGCGTTTCAGTCGATTACCGAGAACGACATCTACGCCGGCAGATGCATAAACCCTTTGCTTCTTTGTCATGTCGAGCGGAGTCGAGACATCTCTTACTGTTCCAAATTTGAGAGATTCCTCGGCTTCGCTCGGAATGACGGAAGAAAAATGTGCAGGCCTTATTTCAAATCCGCGAACAACGTCGGATGCGCTTCCTGATCGGCGAGGGCTTTGGCTCGGGCTTCTCGTCTTTCCATGATGAATTTATCGAGCGCAGGATCGACGGGCAGGGGATAATCGCCCGTGAAACAGGCGAGACAGAAGGTGTTCAGCGGTTTCCCGGTCGCCTTCACCATGCCTTCGACATCGAGATAGCCGAGGCTGTCCACGCCGAGATATTTGCAGATATCTTCCATGGACATCTGATTGGCGATTAATTTTTCCGGGTCGGGAAAATCGATGCCGTAGTGGCAGGCGAACCGGTGTGGCGGACAGCTCACTCGCAGATGCACTTCCTTGGCTCCGGCCTCGCGCAAGTTCACTACACGCGCCCGCGCAGTCGTGCCGCGGACGATTGAATCGTCAACAACCACAACGCGTTTTCCGGCGACTATCTCCTTGATCAAATTCAATTTCACCCGGACATCGAAATCGCGGATGAGCTGGCTCGGCTGCAGGAATGTGCGGCCAATGTAGTGATTGCGAACAAACGCGTGCGCGTACGGAATATCGAGTTCCTGAGCAAAACCGAGAGCGGCGTAATTCCCAGAGTCGGGTACCGGCACGACAATGTCTGCTTCGACGGGAAATCTGCGTGCGAGCTCACGCCCCATCTCCATTCGTACCTTTCCCACGTTTACACCGCCGATCATGCTATCCGGGCGAGAGAAGTAGACGTATTCAAACATGCAAAACGCGGGCCGTTGGTCGGGGAATGGCCGTTCGGAACGCAACCCGTTTTCGTCGATAATCAAGACTTCGCCCGGTTCAATTTCGCGGATGAACTCCGCGTGAATTAGATCAAATGCGCAGGTTTCGGAAGCGACAATATAAGCGCCATCGAGTTTGCCGAGCGCGAGCGGCCGCCAACCGAAAGGATCGCGCACGGCAATGAGTTCTCGCTCGCTCATGATCAGGAGCGAAAATGCGCCTTCGATTCTGCGCAACGCCGCCAACACACTGGCTCCGTTATCGGCCGGTCGGGCCAGCAAATGCAAAATGATCTCGCTATCGGCGGTCGTTTGGAAAATCGACCCTTTCCTCTCCAGCTCGTCTCGCAAAAGATCGGCATTAATCAAATTGCCATTGTGCGCGATCGCCATCTGGCCGCGCACGCAGTCAACCACAAAGGGTTGCGCATTCTTGATCGTGCTCGTGCCGGTCGTCGAATACCGGGTGTGCCCGACCGCGCGGGTGCCTTTGAGCCTGGCCAGTTCTTCCTGGCCAAAGACCTGTGAGACAAGGCCCATATCTTTGTGGGTCAGAAAGGTTGTGCCCGGGCCATTGCTCGTAACGATGCCCGCGCTCTCCTGGCCGCGATGCTGGAGCGCAAACAAACCGTAGTAAGTCAGCACGGCCGCGTTCGGATGGCCGAACACGCCGAAAAGTCCGCACTCGTGCCGCGGAAACGTCACGGAATCCGGCGCCTGGTCGAGATCGACTTTGTCTGGGGGAGAGATCACACTAAATAATCCGCTAAATTAATCAGCATTCAATGGCGCAATATACGCGCCTTCACAAGCTTGGAATTCTTTCCGTTTCATCTTCGACAACACGGCGGATGGCGTTGAACCAGTCGTCGTGAAGATCGGTAATTGGCCAGCGAAAAGTCTCGTCGTTCACATGGATGCGAAGGTCGTCGCCGCCGACTTTCCCGAGTTGCTGAAAGGGAACACCGTCCTCGCGCAAGATCGACATCGTCTTCTCGACGTCCTCGGGGGCGACAGAAATCACGATGCGCGACTGCGACTCGTTAAAGAGCACTGTAGCCACGTCGCTGTGCGACGTCTCTTCGCGACGGCCCACAGGGCCGTGGCTACAATCAACATTGGCGCCTAGCAGTTTTTCAGGGTTAAAGCAGCATTCGGCTAGCGCAACTCCTAGCCCGCCCTCCGAGCAATCGTGTGCGCTTTTGACCAAGCCCTTCCGAATCAAGTCGCGAACAGCGTTCTGAATTTTGATCTCCTGCGCAAGATCGACGTGCGGCGGCGGACCGATCTTTTCCCCATAGCAGACTTTTAGAAGCTGTGACCCCCCAAGTTCACTTCCCGTTTCACCAACTAAGATAATCGTGTCGCTCTCTCGTTTAAAAAATTGGGTGGTAACGTGCTTCTCGTTATCGATCAAACCAACCATCGCGATGGTTGGCGTTGGGTCGACAACTCCGGCAGGGCTTTCATTATATAGAGAGACATTTCCGCCTGTAACGGGCGTCCCGAATGCCCGGCAAGCCTCCGCAATCCCTTCCACCGCTTCGCGCAATTGCCAGAAATTCTCAGGCTTATACGGGTTGCCAAAATTCAGATTGTCAGTAACAGCCAATGGTCTTGCGCCGGAGCACGTGAGATTTCGCGCGGCTTCAGCAACAGCGATTTTACCGCCCTCGCGGGGATCAAGCGCGCAATAGAATGAATTGCAATCGGTGGTAGCGGCCAGAATTTTGTTCGCATAGCGAACGAAAAATACGGCAGCGTCCGATCCCGGTTTTACGATTGTACCCGTCCGCACGGTGTGATCGTATTGACGATAGACCCAGTTTTTGGAGGCCATGGCCGGGTCGCGCAGCAATCGGTGGAGCGCTTCGTGATTATCGATCGCCTTGAGCTCTTGTAGCCACGGCCCTGTGGGCCGTTCTCCGACGCGCCACAGGCGCGTGGCTACAGGTTCCCGCGCTTCGCGTGAGTAAAGCGGCGCTTCGTCAGCTAGCGCTCGGGCCGGGATTTCGGCGGCAATCGAGCCGTTGTTGCACGCACGCATCATTCCATCGTCAGTGACACGGCCGATTTCTGCGCAGGGCACGTCCCACTTTTCGAAAATTTCACGAACAAGATCTTCTTTTCCCTGCTTGGCGATGATCAGCATTCGCTCCTGCGATTCGCTCAGCAAAATCTCGTATAGGGTCATGCCAGGTTCGCGCTTCGGGACTTTGGCCAGATCGATCTCGATACCGCTTCCGCCGCGGCTTGCCGTCTCGCAGGTCGAACAGGTCAAGCCGGCCGCACCCATATCTTGAATCCCAGTAACCGCATCGCGCTCGAGAAGCTCCAGACACGCTTCGAGCAATAATTTTTCCTTGAAGGGATCGCCCACTTGCACCGCCGGGCGATCCTCGCGCGATTGTTCGGTCAATTCACGCGAGGCAAACGCCGCCCCCGCAAGGCCGTCGCGGCCCGTTTCCGCGCCAACATAAAAAACGGGATTGCCCACACCTTCTGCGGTGCCGCGCGCGAGTTGCTCATGACGTAAGACACCGAGGCAAAAAACGTTCACCAAGGGATTGCCCTCAAAGCTTTCATCGAAATAAATCTCGCCGCCTATGGTAGGTACCCCGACGCAGTTGCCATAATGCGCGATGCCGGAGACCACACCGGTAAAGAGCCGTCTATTAGCGGCGATGTTTGCTGTTTGCTGCTTGCTTTTTGATTGTTCCGAAATCAGCCCAAAGCGAAGCGAGTTCAGGCAGAATTCCGGACGCGCGCCCATCGTGAAAATATCGCGAATGATTCCCCCGACACCGGTGGCCGCGCCTTGGAACGGCTCGATGGCGCTCGGGTGGTTATGGCTCTCGATCTTGAACGCAATCGCCCAGCCGTCACCGATATCGACTACGCCGGCGTTCTCTTCGCCGGCTTTTACGAGGATGTTTGGCCCCGTGGTGGGAAATTTCTTCAGTTCTTTTTTTGAATTCTTATATGAGCAATGCTCGCTCCACATCACTGAGAAGATTCCCAGCTCGGTGAAATTCGGCTCACGGCCGAGGATTTTTTTGATGCGCTCGAATTCTTCCGGAGTGAGGCCGTGTTTCGCCACCAAGTCGGGCGTGATCGGCGGATCGACAATTTGGCTGGGCATCGACACCGCACGTTAGCGCATTCGGAGCGCCACTCAATTACGCAACCGGGAAATTAGTTCGAATAGCGGCGCCAGGGGGTCGGTCAAACATAAGACGGACGTGCCATACCCTTAGGAGCGTCCGTTTGGTTCCCGAGCGACGAAGCTTGGGAGTAAACACATCAACATAAACAGGAGGTATCACAGTGAAGAAAACACTTATTGCTCTGACTTGCGCGCTAATCACGCCACTGGCGTTTGCGCAGACAAGCACGACGACTACTGAGCAGACAACCACGACCGCGCCCGAGACGACCACGACCACAACGACGACGTATTCAGCCGGCACCGTAACCACTTACGAGCCGGGGAAAACGATCGTGGTCAGAAGTAGTGAGGGTCCGGTCAGCTTCGCGCTGGGCACAGCTGCACGAATCGTTGACACTGCCGGCAAAGTAGTGACGGCCCCGCTGCGAGCTGGTCAAAAGGTACGTGTTTACTACACGGGCCCAACAGAGAAGCGCGTGGTGGAGCGAGTGGTTGTCGAAGAGTAAGCGGAAAATAATTCGCAAACTGAGAGCCGCAGGGTTCCCTAGGAATCCTGCGGTTTTTTTACTCGTAGCGAATTTCGACTTCGCTCCGCGCGCTGAGGTTCTGATAAGCTTGATCCGTGGACCTTTCGACTTTGGCAAATGTGGCCACGGCATTAACGGTTTTGACTGCGGTCGCATTCGGTTTGCTTGAATCCCGCCGCGCGCGTCACGAGCGTGCGGAACGTGCGGCGTTCGCTGCCGTTCAAGCGATTCTCACTCCGGAATGGATGAAATCGATGATGGTCGTACAGAATATTCCGGATGGTTCAACGGCGTCGGCCATCGCCGCAGACGCGCGCGTGCAGGATGCGGCGCATGCAGTCGGCTGCATACTGGAGGGGCTTGGCTATTCGGTTTATGCGCGCATTGTTCCGTTACATGTGGTGGGAGACTTGCTGGGTGGGACGGTGCGTCTGGCTTGGCGTAAACTGCGGCCCTACATCGAAGAGGAACGCCAACGCAGCGGTTCACAGAAAACCTTTGAATGGTTCCAATGGCTTGCTACCCAGCTGGAACGATATTCACCAGGAAAGACCAACCTGGAGATGGGCGCCCATCAAGCTTATCAGGATTGGAAGCCGTAGCAGTTGCGTTCCCCGTAGAGATCGCAGAACATTCCACAATGGCTTTTGATCTGAAGGAAATCGTAGCGGCGCGGCTGGGTGAAAACTATCAACTTCACGAGCGGCATGTGAACCCTACGCTGGTGGCAGCGCAGCGGGTGATCGGTTTCGATAAAGTCTACGCACGGGCCGAGGGGGCCTATCTCTACGATATGGACAATCAGCCGTATCTGGATTTTCTGAGCGGCTATAGCGTTTTCAACATCGGGCGGAATCATCCGGTTGTGAAACGGGCGATTCGTGATGTGCTTGATCTCGATCTGCCAAACATGGTGCAGATGGATTGCTCGCTCTTGAGCGGCTTACTGGCCGAAGCTCTGACCAAACGAACACCGCCCCACCTGGATGCCGTATTCTTTTGTAACTCGGGCACCGAAGCGATGGAAGGCGCGCTGAAGTTTGCACGCGCCGCAACGGGACGGAAACGAGTGGTCTCATTGGCGAGCGCGTTTCATGGGTTGAGTCTCGGTGCGCTCTCACTGATGGGCTGCGAAAGTTTCACCGAAGGCTTCGGGCCGCTCATGGAAGGTTTCGATGCGCGCGTGCCGATCGACGACCTCGAAGCCTTAGATCGACAATTGCGTTCGCGCGATGTTGCCGCGTTCGTGATTGAGACTGTGCAGGGAAAAGGCTGCCAAACACCGAAGACAGATTTCCTTCTTCGGGCACAGGAGCTATGCCGCAAATACGGAACGCTCTTAATTTGCGATGAAGTGCAGACCGGGCTCGGCCGCACCGGGAAGATGTTTGGCTTCCAGCATTGGAATTTGGAGCCGGACATCATCACGCTGGCGAAAACTTTGAGTGGCGGTTATGTGCCGTGCGGCGCCATCGTAACGCGGCGCGAGATTTATCAGAAAACCTTTTCGCGCATGGATCGTTGTGTCGTGCACTCGACCACATTTGGGCGAAATAATCTGGCGATGGCTTGCGGCTTGGCCGCACTGGAAATCATTGACGAGGAAAATTTAATCGCAAACGCGGCCAAAATGGGTGCGCTGCTGATGGAGAAGGTCGATGCGTTGCGGACAAAACATTCTTTTATCAAAGAGGTGCGTGGCAAAGGCCTGATGATCGGGATCGAATTTCATGAGCCGCAGGAATTTAAACTTAAGATGGCCTGGAAATTATTGCATAAGATCGACAAGGTGCTTTTCGCCCAAATGATCGTGACGCAAATGTTGAGCAAGCACCGTATTCTCACTCAAGTGGCCGGGCATGCCATGGACGTGATGAAAATCCTGCCCCCATTGATCATTGGCGAGCGCGAAATCGACATGTTCGTGAATGCATTGGACGAGGTGCTGACGGAATGTCGCAAATTTCCGGGACCGATGTGGGAGCTCGGAAATAATTTCGTTAAAGCTGCGCTTGGCTCGCGACGTTCCGCGGAAGCGCGATCAGCCGTTTCGGCGTAATCTCGCTCTCATTAGCACCTCGCTTCAGCGAGGTCCGACAGGCGGCCACGCATTCGAAAGTGCTCGCAGCAGATTTTCCGTTGTCGATACTTTGTTCGGGCGTAACGTTCTACCAAAGAAGGAGGAAAGATTATGAGCACTGCTGTCGCTGAAGAGAAAAAAACTGAAACGAAATTGAGTCAACTCGACCAGCTTAAGAAATTCACCAAGGTCGTCGCCGATACGGCGGATTTTGAATCGATCAAGGATTTCAAGCCAGAGGACGCGACCACGAATCCGAGCCTGGTTTATGCCGCCACGCAAAAACCAGGGTACGCGCACCTGCTTGAGGAGGTGCTGGCTGATCGAAAGAAATCGGGTTTGAGCGGCCACGAGCAGATCGAGGACATCTGCGACCATCTGCTGGTCCAATTTGGGTGCGATATTCTCGAGATTGTTCCCGGACGAGTTTCGACCGAGACGGATGCGCGATTGTCATACGATGTCGAGGGTTCGATCAATAAAGCGCGGCGGTTGGTCAAACTTTACGAGGAGCGAAAAATTCCGCGCGAACGCGTCTTGATTAAAATCGCGTCGACATGGGAAGGATTGAACGCCGCTGAGCAACTCCAGGAGGAGGGGATCAAATGCAATCTGACACTGATGTTTTCGCTGCCGCAAGCCGTGCGCGCGGCCGAAGCGAAAGTGCAGCTGATCTCGCCCTTTGTCGGCCGGATTTACGATTGGTACAAAAAAGAAAACAAACGCGATTACGTGGGTGCGGAAGATCCGGGGGTGCAGTCCGTGCAGGAGATCTATACCTACTACAAAAAATTCGACATCCCGACTGAAGTAATGGGCGCGAGTTTCCGCAACACTGGCCAGATTCGGGAATTGGCGGGCTGTGATTGCCTGACGATTAGTCCCGAATTGATGAAGGAACTTTCCGAATCGACGGAACCGCTCGAACGCAAGCTCGATTCCAAGAAAGCGAAGTCGGCGAAGGTCGAGAAGCTGGAGCTCGATGAGAAGAAGTTCCGCTGGATGCTGAACGACAACGCGATGGCCTACGAGAAAACGGGCGAAGGAATTCGCAAGTTCGCCGCCGATGTGGTGAAGCTGGAAAAATTTGTCGCATCGAAATTGTAATTTCGAAGAACACAGGAAAATTCTGAAGTGATGTTCCTTCTTGCTTTCCTGCGTTCCTGAGAGATCTCGTGTTGAACGTCGTTTTGGTTGAACCGGAGATTCCGCCGAATACGGGCAACATCGGACGGCTTTGTATGGCGACCGAGTCGACGCTGCACCTGGTAAAGCCACTCGGGTTTTCCCTTGATGATCGGCACCTGAAACGCGCCGGCCTCGATTATTGGGACGAAGTGAATGTGCGACTCTGGAATTCGTTCGATGACCTGCAGAGCAGGCAGTCCCCGAATGCACGTTATTTTTTTCTGACGGCGAAGAGCAAACGCGCCTATTACGATGTGACGTTTACGCCAGGTGATTTTCTCGTTTTCGGGCGGGAAACGAAGGGCCTGCCGGAGAATTTGCTAGCAATCAATATCGACAATTGCATCACCATCCCGATGTGCGGGACGCGCAGCCTGAACCTCGCGACCGCCGTTGCAATTGTGCTCTTCGAAGCAGTCCGACAAGGGCGTCTGAGCAGTGCATGCGGAATCCAAAAGACGTCGCCTTAACGTTAAATAAGTAAGGGACATCGCTGGGCGTGTTCTCGCCTATTCGTTAACGATGTTGAATAATTTCGACTACGCTGATGTCAAAGTATTTAAGAATAATGGAGGGAACATGAGACGCATTTTGTTTTTAACATGCATCGGGAGCCTCGCGCTAGCATTGACGGCATGGGGCGCTCCGAAGGAGAAAAAAGCAACCAGGGCAAAGGGCAAGCCAGCCGCGCATGCGGTATCGGCAGGAGGCGGAGCCCACGTGGCTGCTCGTTCTGCGCCGAAGAGAACTTCGCAAAGTTTTTCTGCTGCACGATCTCGTCAGCCAGCCATCGCGTCGATGCCGCGGGCCCGCTCCAGATCGGTCGCTCGCGCAAGCACTCCGCCTAGCAGTCGTGTTGAGGCAGCACGAGCACCCAGCACACGAACTGCGGTGGCGGCTCGCAACCGTGCGGCAACTAGTCGCGAGAGAAGTCTCGCTCAGGCAAACACTCGGCGGGCCAGCCCCGCAGAGGCGGCACGAGCACGCAGCACACGAACTGCGACGGCGGCTCGAAACCGCGCGGCGATTAATCGCGAAAGAAGTCTCGCTCGGGCAAACGCTCGACAAGGGAGCCGCACAGAAGCGGCGAGGATTCGCAATGAGCGAGTTGCGCGGGCCACTGGAGCCACTGCCCGCAGGAACCTTGCAGTGAATCGAAAGAGAAATCTCACTCTGGCGCGCAATGTGTTGGCTAATCGCGAAAGAAACGTCCGCATCACCAACTACTGGCGAAGCGACCGTTTCCGCCACTCGAATTATGCCGCGTTCTACAATTACAACCGGGAATGGCACGACCGCGACTGGTGGAGAAGCAACTTCACGAGCGTTGTATTTGTCCTCGGCGGGTGGTGGGGTTGGCACGGCGGTTACTGGTATCCCTGCTGGGGTTACGACCCATACGCCTGGTATTCGTATGACGGACCGATCTATACCGGCTATGCGGATCTGACGCCTGACCGGGTGATTATCAACGTGCAAATCGCGTTGCAAGATCAGGGCTATTACGCGGGATCGGTTGATGGATTGCTAGGCCCGCAGACCCGCGCGGCACTGGCGGCCTTCCAAGCCGACAATAGTCTCGCGATTACTTCGGCAGTCGACGAGCCAACCTTGCAAACGCTCGGTTTGGCGTAAATATCGGGAAATCGTGTCAGAGGAGGAGCCGCATGGCGAATCGCTGTGCGGCTCTTCTGTTTTACTTCCTTGAATTGGAGAAAGCAAGGCATCCAGAATGCAATGCTCTAACGTTGAATAAATAGAGACATCAAAATGTCTAACAACCCAGAAGGAAAAACCTTATGAGAATAGTTCTTGTTTTAATTTGTAGTTTCGCGCTGGCGTGTATCGCAGCCGGTGCGCAAAAGGAAGAGAAAGAAAACAAACAACAAGCGCCGAAGAAAAAGCAGGCGCAGGCTGGGCAAGTTTCGCAACCGACTGGTAAAGCAACAGGAAAGCCAGCGACAGCGGGAAAGCCAGCGACGACAGGCAAACCAGCGGGAGCGGGCAAGCAAGCCAAAGCCGGGAAACCGGCCGACGCAGGCAAGCCGGCTAAAACTGGCGACGCGGCAGCAGGAGGTGCGTCGACCGGGAAGGCGAAGGGCAAAGCCAAGCCAGCGGAAGCAGGTAAAGTGGCAGGAGCAGAAAAGGCTAAGGCAGGAGGTAAGCCAACGGGAGCAGGCAAACCAGCGGAGGTTGCCAGCGCGACCGGCCGTGCCGGGGCCGCCAAGGCAGCAGCGAAGGGCAAGCCACTTAAGCCGCAGCGCTTCGATCTTCCAAAACAGCCAAACACCGCGAAGGCCCCTCCTGTGAAGTTCCAGCAAGGCAAACGGATTGAAGGAAGCCAAAATTGGCAGGGCCAGCATTATGCTGTCTTCCGCAACTACCAATCAGAGTGGCACGATCGGGACTGGTGGCACAGCCGTTACCCGCGTGTCACTTTTGTGTTCGGTGCCCCGTATTACTGGAATTCTGGCTACTGGTTCCCGGCTTGGGGCTACGATCCCGGCGCCTATTATGCCTACGACGGCCCGATTTACGCTTATAATGATCTGCCACCGGATCAGGTCATCGCCAACGTGCAGGCTGCGCTGCAACAGCAAGGCTATTATCACGGCGAGGTGGACGGTCTTATTGGGCCGCTTACGCGTGATGCTATCGCCAATTACCAACGCGACCACGGGCTCTACATAACGTCCACTATCGACCAGCCGACGCTAGAATCGCTTGGAATGGCATAGAGACAATTCCCACCACGAAAGCCGCTGCCGAAATGATTTAGGCGGCGGCTTTTTGCGTGACCGAGACAGGAGCGGCAACGACTTAATTAACCCAGAAGGAAATAGCTTATGAGAATATTCCTCGTTTCAATTTGCAGTCTTGCGCTCGCGTTTGCCGCAGTCGGTGCGACCAAAAAAGACAAGAAGGCCCACAAATCGCACGCGAAGAAAAAACATCTGGTTGTCGCCGAGGATCACGCGAAGGCGAAACCATACAAGGCTAAGCAGTTTAAACTTCACACCAATATGCGCCCGGAAAGAATCCAAGATATAAGGTTCGAGCACAACAGACGCATTGCAGGAAGCGAAGGGTGGGGAGGTCCACGTTATCATGCTTTCCGGAATTACAGGCCTGTGTGGCGCGATCGGCGCTGGTGGGACAGTCATTACAACCGCGTCGTGTTCAGATTCGGTGGATGGTATTACTGGAATGGAGGGTATTGGTATCCTGCCTGGGGCTATGATCCGGACGCATATTATGCTTACGACGGTCCGATCTACGCCTATAACGATCTGCCCCCGGATCAGGTTGTCGCCAACGTGCAGGCCGCGTTGCAACAGCAGGGTTATTATCATGGGGGAGGTTGACGGCCTGCTCGGGCCGTTTACGCGTGCGGCGGTTGCAATTTACCAACGCGACCACGGGCTTTACGTCACGTCGGCGATTGATCAACCAACGCTGGAATCGTTGGGAATGACATAACGACAATTCTTACCAGAAAGCCGCTGAGGAACTTCTTTCAACGGCGGCTTTTTTTGGCGACAAAGAATGTTGATGACCGCGGATCGCATGTTTGTAGGCGCCGACCTCCGGGCGGTGCGGTGCACATGCCTTTAGCACCTTGGCGCCGCGCTTCGCTCGGCGAAGCGGCTACAAACGCAGATTGTCGCGAGTGAGAGAGTACCTTGTCTTCAGATTAGATTTACGGCAGCTAAGGGGAGGACAGTATTGACCTAATGGAGCGAACCCCGCAATTAGTCGCGCGCGATCTTTTTCAATCATTCCGAATGGGCGCACGGCAGATTGAAGTCTTGCGCGGTATCTCGATGGAGATCGCGTACAATGAAGCGGTCTTTCTCTCGGGCGCTTCGGGAGCGGGAAAGACTACTCTCCTTTATACGCTGGCTGGGCTCGAACGCCCCGAATCGGGCACGGTCGAATTCGAAGGACGCCGGCTCTATAGCGGCAGCTCGGCCATGCAGGCGCGTCTGCGGAGTGAGAAGATGGGCTTTGTTTTCCAGGGTTATTTTCTCCTCCCTGAACTCACGGCCTTGGAGAACGTTCTCCTGCCGGCAATGATTGCGCGCCGTCCGACGAGAAGCGACGCGGAAGAGAGCCTGGCAGCCGTTGGGCTGAGTGATCGCATGCAGCATCTGCCGGCGGAGCTTTCAGGAGGCGAACAGCAACGCGTCGCCATTGCGCGGGCGCTGACGAACAATCCCGATATCATTTTCGCCGATGAACCAACTGGAAATCTCGATTCGAAAACCGGAGATGCAATTATCGATCTTCTATTGAATCTCGCACGGGAGCGAAACAAAACGCTGCTTGTCGTGACGCATGATGCTCGCCTGGCAGCACGCGGCGATCGCCAATTGCACATCAAAGACGGCGTCTTGCAGTAGAGACAAGTTAGATAGTTAAAAGAGTTACAACTTACAATGCCGAAGAATTACCCGATTTGTGAATGTAACGGCTTTGATTTTTGTAGCTTGAATTGCATCGTCAAGCATCAGAGATTTTATTGCGATTATGAAAACCACTGATGCGACGGTGTTGGACGAACCGAAAACTCACGCGCCGACTGCTGATGCAGTAATCGAACCTGCCATTGAAAGTCGGCCGCGGCCGTCAACCGGCACCAAGAACGCGAAGATTTACATCGACGGAAGGTTTTATCCGGAAGCGACCGCCAAGATATCCGTTTTCGACCACGGCTTGCTTTATGGGGATGGAATTTTCGAGGGCATTCGCTTTTACAACGGGCGCGTCTTCCGCCTCGAAGAGCATCTCGCCCGGCTGTGGGATTCAGCGCGCTCGATCTGCCTGGAAATCCCAATGTCGATGCGCGCAATGAGTGAAGCGGTCCTCGAAACGATCCGGCAAAATCGTTTGCGTGACGGTTACATCCGCCTGCTGGTCACGCGCGGGGTTGGCAATCTGGGACTAAATCCGACGCAGTGTAAATATCCGAGCGTTATTATCATTGCGGCGACGATCGCTCTCTATCACGAGAGCTTTTATCGAAAGGGATTGACGATCGTCACTTGCGCAACACGCCGCAGTAACCCGGCCGCCCTTAATCCGGCGGTCAAATCCCTTAATTACCTGAACAATGTAATGGCGCGGATTGAAGCGAATCTGGCTGGCGCGGACGAGGCGCTCATGTTGAACGATGCGGGGAACGTCGCCGAATGCACGGCCGATAACGTTTTTATCATCAAGCGCGGTCAAATTTTTACGCCGCCTATCACAGCTGGCGCGCTCCGCGGGATTACGCGCGGAATTGTATTTGAGATCGCCGGGGAACATGGCATCAAGATTTCGGAGACAGATATCACACGCCACGATGTCTTCGTGGCCGACGAATGTTTCCTCACCGGGACTGCGGCAGAGATCGTTCCGGTTGTCAAAGCGGACGGGCGCTTGATCGGCAACGGCAAACCGGGGCCAATCACGACCCGCACAATCGCGCGATTTCGCGAGATGACGCGTGAAACAGGCACACCGATTTTTGAGGAAAGTTGAGCAGTGCCGGTTCCAAAGCGGAAAGTGCTCGGAAATATTCAGGTTTGAATGTATCCAACCTTTCGAGGTCTAATTAGCAGAGATGTTGTGCGACGTTTGCAAATGCAATGACGCTACGGTCTTCCTGACCCAAATTCTGGAAGGCAAGATGCAGAAGGTGAATCTCTGCGACGCTTGCTCGAAAGAAAAAGGAGTGCAGGATCCCACCGGCTTTGCACTCGCCGATTTGCTCCTCGGTATCGGCGCAGCGGAGGAAATCGAGAAAGGAGCGTCGAGCCAGAAATGTCCGGTATGCGGTTTTAGCCAGGCCGATTTCAAGAAAACTGGCCGGCTCGGATGCAGTGTGTGCTACGTCACGTTTGCCGAAGGCTTGAACACACTGTTGAAAGCAATGCACAAGGGGACGGAGCATGTGGGCAAACTGCCGGAACGCGCGCACCGTGCCATTGAGCGCAACCACCAAATGCGTGCCTTGACTGAGAACTTGCAGAAAGCAGTCGCGGACGAGAACTACGAAACCGCGGCTTCGTTGCGCGATCAAATCAAGCAACTCGAGAGCGATCTCCCGAATTCACCATGAAATTGTCCAGTGTCACGGCCACGGCCGGCGAATGGCTGCGCGGTGAAGGACCTCATCACCAAATTGTGATTAGCAGTCGCGTTCGACTCGCGCGCAATTTGCGCAACCGCCCGTTTCCGGGTTGGGCAAAGAAGGCGGAGCGTAGTTCGATCCTCGAGCTGATCAGACCGCGGGTGGAAGATCTGCCCGAAATGCAGGACTCATTTTGCGAAAGCCTGCAGGACCTTTCGGCGCTGGACCGGCAGGTTCTTGTCGAGCGCCATCTGATTAGTCGTGAGCATGCGGCCAAGGGCGCTGGCAGTGCGGTGGTGGTTAATCGCCGGCAAACCCTTAGCATCATGATCAATGAAGAGGATCATCTGCGCATGCAATCGATCCGCTCCGGTTTGCAGCTAAAACAGGCATTTAAACTGGTCGACAAGATCGATAGTGCGCTCGAAAGCAAACTGGAGTTCGCCTTTGATCCGCGTCTCGGATATTTAACCGCCTGCCCTACTAACGTTGGCACCGGCATGCGCGCGTCTGCGATGTTGCACTTGCCGGGGCTTGTCTTGAGCGAACTGATTAATCAGGTCATTCAGGCGGTAAGCAAAATCGGTCTCGCCGTCCGCGGCCTTTACGGCGAAGGGACCGAAGCAATGGGCAACCTTTTTCAGATTTCCAATCAGACAACGCTTGGTGAAAAGGAAGAGGAAATCATCAATCGTCTGAGCAAAGTGATTGAAACAATTATCGAGAAGGAACACGACGCCCGGCAGGTTTTGCTCCAGAAAAAACCGAACACGCTTTGGGATCAGATCGGCCGGGCCTACGGCGTTTTGACCTACGCCCATGCAATGGCTTCCAAGGAAGCACTTAATCTATTGTCAATCATTAAACTCGGCGTCGATCTGGGCGCATTTCCGGAAGATCGACGTTTGTCTGTCGATGAATTGTTCATTGATACTCAGCCGGCACACCTCCAGAAAAGCTCTCAGCAGAAATTAAATGCGGAAGAGCGCGACCATCTGCGCGCCCAAATTATTCGCGATCGTTTGAAACTCTTCCCCAAACCTGATATTAGTAAGATGGCGAAGAAGTCGGGCAATGGTTCGACTGCCGAGGCCATCGAATAATGAATAATTTCACGCCGCGCGCTCAACAGGTTCTGGCGCTTGCTCGCAAGGAAGCCGATCGGTTTAATCACAACTACGTCGGCACCGAACATCTGCTCCTGGGACTCATCAAACTGGGGCAAGGGGTGGCGGTAAACGTTTTGCAGAAGATGGGTCTCGATCTTGAGACGGTCCGCATGGAAGTCGAAAAGCAAGTCGGCTCCGGCCCGGAAACCAAGATGGTTGGCAATGTTCCGTACACGCCGCGAGTGAAGAAAGTCCTGGCGCTTGCCGGCAAGGAAGCCAAGGCGCTCAATCATTCCTATGTCGGCACGGAACACATTTTGCTTGGCCTTCTGCGGGAAGGGGAAGGTGTCGCTGCACGAGTGCTCAAAAGTCTCGAAGTTGATATAGAGCGCACCCGTAACGAGATTCTAAAAGAGCTCGATCCAAATTTCACACCTCCCGAATCGGACCAGGAGAGCGGCGAACCAACAAGGAAAGACGTCAAGACTCCCGCGCTCCGGGCATTTGGACGTGATCTCACCGATTTGGCCAAGAAAGGTGAACTCGATCCGGTGATTGGCCGGCGTAATGAAATCGAACGTGTCATTCAAGTGCTCTGCCGAAGGACGAAAAACAATCCGGTCCTGATCGGTGAAGCTGGAGTCGGCAAGACGGCAATCGCGGAGGGGCTGGCCCAGGAAATCGCGAGCGGCAACGTGCCCGAATTGTTGCGCGACAAACGCGTGATCACGCTTGATCTGGCGTTAATGGTAGCGGGAACCAAATACCGCGGTCAGTTCGAAGAGCGCATCAAAGCGGTGATGGATGAGATCCGCCGTTCCAAGACTGTGATCCTATTCATCGACGAGCTGCACACGATCGTCGGAGCGGGTTCGGCTGAAGGCGCAATGGATGCATCGAACATTATCAAACCCGCGCTTAGCCGGGGCGAATTGCAGTGCGTGGGCGCGACGACGATGAACGAGTATCGCAAATATATCGAGAAAGACGCCGCGCTTGAGCGCCGGTTCCAGACGATAAAGGTGGATGCGCCGACCGTCGATGAGGCGATCCAGATCCTAAGGGGTTTGCGTCCAAAATACGAAGCGCATCACAAGGCCAAGCTGACTGACGAAGCGCTCGAAACCGCGGTCCGATTTTCCGACCGTTATATCACCGGACGTTTTCTTCCAGATAAAGCGATCGATGTGATGGATGAAGCTGGCGCGCGCGCCCGCATCAACGCCATGACGCGGCCGCCTGACGTCAAGGAAATCGAGAAGGAAATCGAAGAGATCCGGCTGGAGAAGGAAGCCGCCATCAAAGCGCAGGATTTCGAAAAGGCCGCCGCACTGCGTGACAGAGAGAAGCAAGCTAAAGAGAAGCTGGATGCCATTCTGACCAAGTGGCGCGAGGAACGCGAAGAAAGAGAAGTGGTCGTGACCGCAGACGACATGATGCACATTATTTCCAAGGTCACCGGCGTTCCCCTTCAGCGTATGGAACAGGAAGAGACGCAAAAGCTGCTCATGATGGAAGCCGAAATGAAGCAGCGGGTAATTGGCCAGGACGAAGCCGTTACTGCTATCAGCAAGGCTTTGCGTCGCTCACGTGCCGATTTGAAAGATCCAAAGCGCCCAATCGGTTCCTTTGTCTTTCTCGGCCCTACCGGGGTCGGCAAAACCTATCTCGCGCGCACGCTCGCCGAATTCATGTTCGGTGACTCCGACGCCCTTATCCAGATCGACATGTCGGAGTACATGGAAAAATTTACGGCCTCCCGATTGATTGGTTCGCCGCCGGGCTACGTCGGTTATGAGGAAGGCGGGCAACTTTCCGAAGCAGTGCGGCGGCGGCCCTATTCGGTTGTCCTTTTCGACGAGATCGAGAAAGCGCATCCGGATGTGATGCACTTACTCCTCCAGATTCTCGAGGACGGCAAAATCACCGACTCGTTAGGCCGGAAGATTGATTTTCGGAACACAATTATCATCATGACCTCGAATGTCGGGGCCGATTTGCTCAAAAAACAGACCGTGATGGGCTTCGGCGCGCCACTCGAAGGACATGATTACGTTTCGATGCGCGACAAGATTCTGGATGAAACCAAGCGCGTCTTTAAGCCCGAGTTTCTCAATCGTCTCGACGAGATCATCGTCTTCCATTCGCTGGGCAAACCGGAGTTGCTCCGCATTGTCGATCTTGAAGTCGACAAGGTGCTCGCGCGCATCAAAGCGAAAGAGGTTCATATCGAGCTGAGCGAGAGCGCCAAGGAGTTACTGATCGAGAAAGGCTACGATCCGCAATATGGGGCCCGGCCGATGCGACGCGCAGTTGAGCGTTATCTTGAGGATCCGCTCGCGGAGGAGCTGCTCAGAGGCCGCGTCAAGGCAGGAGACCGCGTCGAGGTTGTCGGCGCTGAAGGAAGGCTAACATTCCAGGTCGCCGAATCGCAACCGCAGAGTAGCACGGCTGCGCCCGCCCCCGGCTAGCGCCTTCGGCTCGCCCCGGCGGTCGAATCTTATGAATCACGCGCGCGGGTGCGCGTCAGCATAGGCTTTCTTCAACCGTTCCACCGTCACGTGCGTGTAGATTTGGGTGGTGGAGAGACTGGCATGACCAAGCAGCGCCTGAACGCTGCGCAGATCGGCGCCGCGATCGAGCATATGCGTCGCGAAACTGTGCCGCAGCTTGTGTGGACTGATCGAGATTGGGATGGATGTGTGCCGCAAATAACGTTTCAAGACAAGCCAGATCGAGCGCGTGGACATTCGCCGGCGCGATTTGCTCATGAAAAGCGCTCCTGAATGCACATTCGCCGCCGCACGATAACGCGAGATCGCCTCCAACGCCGGTAAACCAGCCGGACAAACGCGTTCCTTTCGGCCTTTCCCGAACACTCGCACCGACTCCGTGTAGAGATCCACATCGGCCACATCCAGAGCGCCCAGTTCACCTAGCCGCAAGCCGCTGCTGTAAAAAAGTTCCATAATCGCCACATCACGCAGCGGCATCCAGACAGGAGCAGCCCGGTTTTTCCCCACCCGAGCCGGGGCGGCCAGAAGTTCGTCCACCTGCTGGCGGGTAAGCACGAGCGGAAGCTTCTTGTCGAGTTTTGGCAATTGCACTTCACGCACAGGATTATTTGGCAGACCTTTTCGCGCCGCGAGAAATTGATAGAACGTGCGCAACGCGGAGAATTGCAATCGCACATACGACCGCGCTTGCCCACGCTTCATAAGCGCAAAGAGGTAATCGCGGAAGTGGTTTGCCGCGCATTTTTTCCATGGTGTTTTAGTTTCCGATCGAAACGCAGCCAGCGCCTGGCGATAAGCTTTGAGCGTGCGCGACGAAGCATTCCGCTCCACAGCCAGATACCGAAGAAATTCCTCGGCAAGAGAATCGCGATTCGTCGATGCGCGAGTAAATTGCGTCATCGAAAATGACGAAGCACAAATGACGAATGACGAAGGAAGCCCGGAATCCGAATGACGAAATAAAGCCGTGAACGTAAGCGCGCCTTCGAAATTCGCGTTTCTTGCTTTGTCATTGATTCGTCATTCGTCATTCGGGAATTCGTCATTTCACTCAGGTTTTTCAACCGAGTAACGCAGTTCCGGCGCGGTCGGGCTGCCACGGAGTTGACTTTTGAAAATCGGCGCGGGGTTTGTTGAGATTAACTCGTATCCCTTCAATATGAACTCTGGATAAACGCTGTTGCTCGCCGGCTCGTAAACTTTGTCGCCGCTAAACTCGCCGTAGAGTTTGTATTCGTAATTATTGTCGTTCCCAAACTCGAGCTGTTCGCGGTCTGGCGCGAGCTTTTGTTTTTCGTTCAGCATCACCAATTCCGCCGTGGTCCAGGGCTGTCCAGGCCGCCGGATGTAGCCCCAGAATTTGAAATCGGGTTTGTAATAACGCCGGCCGATATAATAATCGCCCGCCGGTTCGACCGCGATGCGCTGTGCCATCTCGATCCTCGCCTGCTGGATCCCTTGCGGCACGGTTTCGCAACTATTAAGAAACAGCGTCCCGATTAACAGATTGCTCGCAAGCAGAAGGTAAACGGCGCGCCTCATTCTCAGTCGCCATCTTTTATCGCAGCTTTACGCCGTACGCAAATTATCGGAGAATCAATGGCACTGAGTGTTTAGCCATCTCATCATATGGAGGGCGTCTAGCAAACCATAAAAGGCTCTTGCAGCATCATCGTTTACCGATCACTAGTCTCTGATCTCTGGCGTCAATGATTGTTCGCTTCTTTAACGCGCTAGGCACGCCGATGCTCGCGTTCTTTCAATATTTGGGGGAGGTTCTGCTTCTCGCCGCCGACACCTTTCGTTCCATTTTCACTCACCGGCTCCGGTGGAGATTATTTCTCAATCAAGTCGTCGAGATCGGCTTGCGTTCCCAGGTTCTTGTCATCATCACGGGAGGATTCACTGGCGCGGTTTTTGCAGCCCAGGCATTTTTTCAATTCAATAAGTTGGGAATGGGATCGGCCGTGGGCGCGGTGGTTTCGGTATCGCTCTGCCGCGAGCTCGCCCCGGTCTTGACCGCTTTGATGGTGGCCGGGCGGGTTGGCGCGGCCATGTCGGCCGAGATCGGCACGATGAAAGTGACGGAACAGATCGACGCGCTGCGCGCGCTCGCGGTTTATCCGATTGATTATCTGGTCGTGCCGCGAGCCCTCGCCATGATGCTCTCCATGCCGTTGTTGGTGGCGGAATGTATCGCCTTCGGGATCGTCGCCGGCTATTTCGTTGCCATCGATTTGCTCGGAGTCAACGGCCCGTACTACGTCGACAACATGGTGCATTGGACGCGCTCCCGCGACATCATCATGGGTCTGACCAAAGCTTTTTGTTTCGCGCTCCTGATTGTTTTCATCAGTTGCCACAAAGGCTTGACCGCACGCGAAGGCGCCGTTGGCGTCGGAAGAGCAACGACCGAAGCAGTCGTGAACGCCTCGCTCGCGGTTTTGATTGTTAATTTCTTTCTGACGATGGCTTTGAACATCATTTTCCCGGCAGGATAGCAATGAGCGGAGTTTTGGAGTAACAAGTTGAGAGTTTGTGCATTGCGATGATCGAAGCACCGCCATCTTCCAAACCATCGATTAAGCCTCATGTCGTTCCGGGCAATTCGACGCCAATGGTTGCCGTGCGTTCCCTGGCAAAAAGAATCGGGCGACAGGAGATTTTGCGCGGTGTCGATCTTGAGGTCTGGACCGGTGAAACGCTCGCCATCATCGGCCGCAGTGGCGGCGGCAAGAGCGTTTTGCTTAAACATATTGTCGGATTGATGGATCCCGACGCAGGGGAAATTTGGATCCAGGGCCAAAACATTATTGGCATGAGCGAGCGCCAACTCGGCGCGATTCGCACAAAGGTCGGCATTCTTTTTCAAGGAGGCGCGCTTTTCGATTCCATGACGGTGGGGGAAAACATCGCTTTTCCATTGCGCGAGGCCGGCGAGCGCGACGTGAAGGTTTTGCGCTCGAGGGTCAGGGAAATGCTCGAAGTGATGGAAATGGAGGGGGAGGAAGATAAGATGCCGGTGAGTTTGAGTGGCGGAATGAAGAAACGCGTCGGTCTCGCGCGTTCCATCGTTCGCCGCCCCTCCTGCGTGTTGTACGACGAGCCAACATCGGGCCTCGATCCGGTGGTGGCGGACAGCATTAATCGACTGATTCGCCGGCTGCAACAGCGTTTTGGAATGACCAGTATCGTCGTCACGCACGACATGAAGAGCGCCTTCGACGTGGCTGACCGGATCGCCTACTTGCACCAGGGCCGGATTTATTTTGACGGGACCACGGCCGAGCTTCAGAGATCGACCGATCCGCTTATTCAGGATTTCCTGCTCGGTCGGTCGGAACACAGAGCGGCCGCTTCCTAGCCACGGAGCAAAAACAGGGCGATTTTCGAAATCGCCGCTCCTTGCGAAAAGGTCGCCAGGATCGACAATAGTGCTTCAAAATGAATCGGCACGAACGCGGTTTGGAATTTAAGGTAGGCGTGTTCGTCTTTATCGGATTCGCGATGTTGGCTGCGCTGGTTGTGCAATTCGGTCGCGCTGGCGAGGGCTTTAAAACTTACTATCCGATTACGGTTCGTTTTGCGGATGCCAGTGGCCTGCTGAAAGACTCTGATGTTCTGCTCGCCGGCGCGAAGATTGGTCGTGTCTCGGGCGGGCCGCGTCTCGTTCGCGACGGTCCCGGGGTCGCCGTGCCTTTGCGAATTTACGATCACGTCAAAATTCCGATCGGGAGTAAATTTACGGTGGGAAGCTCCGGGCTGCTCGGTGACCGCTTCGTCACGGTCACCCCTCCAGCAGGCCGGCCAACTGAATATGTGGCGAAGGACGCGATTATCGATGGCGCCCGAGAAACTGGCATTGACGACGTCACGCGCGAAGGCGGTGCGCTCGTGAACGATCTCCGGGGGACCGTGCAAAAGATCGACACGACGGTGGAACGCTTGAATCAAGACACACTTTCCTCGGCGAACATGGAAAATCTGAAATCGAGCATGGAGAACTTGAACGAGGCTACCGGCGCGCTGGCCGAGTCCTCACAAAAATTGGATGACGTGATCGAACAGGCGGATTCCACCATGACTTCGGCAAAAAAAGCAGCTGATAATTTGCAAAGTGCGATCACTGACGCGCGCAAAGTGTTGAACAGCGCAACAAAGGGGAAAGGTTTGGTAGCCGCGCTTTTGAATGATCAGCAGTTAGCGAACGATCTGCACGCGCTGATCACTAATTTGCGGGCACACGGCGTCTTATTTTACCGGGACAGCGCCGCAAAGGCTGAAAAGAAGGCGGCGCCCGAGCAAACCAAACCGCCACGCCAGACTCGAAGCCGCTAAGAGCCGTCCTTGGCGTTGCGGAAAATTCTTGTCCTGATAAGCCGGAACTTGGACGTCCTGGTCTGTGCGCCCTGCGAGGCTTGCATCCCGCAGTCTCGCTCTTCAGCAGGGTGCAACTTCGCTAGCGCGCAGGGTGCAAGCCCATGTTCCGACCCACCACCCGCAAGCGCCGCCGCACTTCTTCGTCGGTCAAACCTTCGATGCGAATGATTTTCTCGCGTGATTTGTGGCCATGTTCCAGCACGATTCGGTGTTCGGCGATTTTCAATTCTTTAGACAGAAAACTATGTAGCGCGGTATTCGCTTTTCCCTCCACTGCCGGAGCGCGGAGCTTGATTTTTATCGCCGGCCCATGTTCGCCCATGACGCGGTCGATCCTCGCATTTGGCACGATGTGAAACCTCAGAGTAGCCGTCGATCTCGCTGTAGTGGCGGTCTGCGGCCGTCGCATTTCTATTGTCGATCGTGGTTCCGAGTCAGGGGAAAGGACACGACAAATGCCGATTCGTACAAGAATCAGGATCTGTTGCCCTACAACCCGACTTCATCTCGGACGCGCTTCATCACTTCATCGGCAACTTCGTTGGCCCGCCGCGCGCCGCGCCCGAGGACATTGTCGATGTACGATTTGTCGGCCAGGATTTCTTCCCGGCGTTTACGCATCGGCGCGAAATATTCCCAGAGCTTTTCGAAAAGTTGTTTTTTGAAATCGCCGTAACCGGTGCCGCCTTTTTGAAATCGTTCTCGCATTTCCGCAAGTTCGTTTTTTGATGCGAAAAGTGAGTAGAGTTGAAAGATTGTCGATCTTGACGGGTCTTTCGGCGCTTCGACCGGCGTGGAATCGGTCACGATGCTCATGATGCGCGTCCGGGTTTCTTTTTCGTCACCGAAGATATCGATGTTATTGCCGTAGCTCTTGCTCATCTTCTGCCCGTCAATGCCCGGCACGACTTCAGTCGCAGCCTGAATGCGCGGCTCCGGCAATTTGAAAATCTGGCCGAATGTCTCGTTCATCTTCACAGCCAGGTCGCGCGTGATTTCAATGTGCTGCTTTTGATCTTTACCAACCGGAACAATGTCGCTGTCGTAAATCAAAATATCGGCCGCCATCAGCACCGGATAATTGAAGAGCCCGACTGTCGCGGCCATGCCCCGGGCGAGCTTGTCTTTGTAAGAATGCGCGCGCTCGAGCAAGCCCATCGGCGCAACGGTCGATAAAATCCAGGCCAGCTCGGTTACCTGTGGCACCTCCGATTGGCGGAAAAGCGCGGCCCGTTCCGGATCGAGGCCGCAGGCCAGAAAATCGAGCGCAACGCGGCGCGAGTTTTCACGCAGCGCTTCCGGATCGCGGACGCTGGTAAGCGCGTGGTATTCGGCAATGAAATAAAAGGCTTCGCCCTCGGCTTGCAGGGCAATCGCCGGCCGCATCATGCCGAAATAATTGCCGATGTGCAGCACGCCACTGGGTTGGATGCCGGATAAAATGCGCATGAATTAACTAAATGACGAATGCCGAATGTCGAATGACGAAAGAAACCCGAATGCTCAAGTAACGCAATGGTATCGCCTCTCCTTCAGCCGTTCGGATTTCGTCATTCCTTCGTCATTCGGAATTTGTCATTCGTCATTTCCCTTGACTTCCTGCTGGTAAACTTGCGCGGCGATCGCTAAATAAGTGCGCGATGGCCAACGATTCTCAGCCAGTTTCCGTTGTCACCGGCGGCGCCGGTTTCCTGGGGTCGCATCTGACGGATCGGCTACTGGCGGAAGGTCATCGCGTGATTGCGATCGACAATTTAATCACCGGCAACACGGCCAACATTGGACACCTGGCGGGAAACGAAAATTACCGTTTCATCAAGCACAACGTTTCCAACTTCATCTTTCTGCCGGAAGAGAAGATCGATTACGTTTTCCATTTCGCTTCGCCTGCCAGTCCCATTGATTATCTCGAACTGCCGATTCCGACGCTGAAGGTGGGCGCGCTCGGCACTCACAATACGCTTGGCCTCGCCAAGGACAAAAAGGCGTCGTTCATCCTGGCTTCGACGTCGGAATGTTACGGCGACCCGCTCGTCCACCCGCAGAAGGAAGATTACTGGGGCAACGTCAACCCGATCGGCCCGCGCGGCGTTTACGATGAGGCCAAGCGCTTCGCCGAGGCAATGACCATGGCCTACCACCGCTACCACGGGATCGACACGAAAATTGTCCGCATCTTTAACACTTACGGCCCGAGAATGCGCGTGCGTGATGGCCGTGTCGTCCCGGCGTTCATCGGGGAGGCATTGAGCGGAGAGCCGCTCACCGTTTTTGGCGACGGCTCGCAGACGCGCTCGTTCTGTTACGTGTCCGATCTGATCGACGGAATCTTCAAGCTGGCCATGGGCGACTATCACGAGCCGGTGAATCTTGGTAATCCGCGCGAGATGACAATCAAACAATTCGCCGATCAGATCATCCGTATCACCGGCACAAAATCAAAAATCGAGTACAAGCCGTTGCCGGTGGATGATCCGAAGGTGCGCCAGCCGGACATCACGCGCGCAAAAGAAGTTCTCGGCTGGGAACCGCGTGTCGATTTCGAAGAAGGAATCAAAGAGACGATTGAGTATTTTCGCGAGGCGTTGGCTTCGCCACGTTAAAGGGTTGAAGGGTTGAAGCGTTAGAAGAGTTAGAGGACTTACAGGAGTTAGAAATGGATCGTGAAGATTTTGCTGGCGCTCGATGCTGTTCGGTTGTGAATTCTCTCATGATTAAGCGCGTGGTTCTGCTCGGGGTCGGCTTTCTCGGTTTTTGCTTTTCCCTGCCGGCGGAGCAAACAAATCGCAAGGAGCGGAGCAAAGCCGAAACTACGCCGCTCCGACAACTGCGTCCCAGCGGGCTGGGCGCTCCTGCCAGGCTGACGCTCTCGCGGCCGGAATTTTTCAACGCGATGCAAGATTCGGTTCTCGCTGATAACATCATGATGTTGACTCTTTCGGTCGGACAGCGTTTGCCCGCTTCGAGCGAATTGGGATCGATAGGAATGGCGCCGCTGGATGATTATTTCGAGGATGAGCTTCCCAGTGCCGCCGATGGAGAGCAGGCGAACTCCGCCCCGATAGATGGAAAGGATTTGCCTTCCGAGGTGGTCAACTCGCCGCTGAGTCCAATCTATTACAGTGGAGAGGTGGGTTTTTTCTACGGGCGCTCGAGCGGTAAATTCGATCGCGAGATCATGCAGACTTATTTCCTGGGCGGCGTCGGCAATGAAAAATTCCAAATCACGGTTGGCGCGGCATATGGAGAGTCGAACGGGAGCCTCCCGCGGTGCCAGTCGTTCGCTGCTCCAAGGTAATTAGGCAGCGTGGTAGGACGCGCCGGGCTTGGGATTTCTAGGAGACGCGCACGTTATGTTCATGCAGGGAAACCGCAAATCTCAAGTTCCAAGCGCCAGGAAAAATCCCAAATCCTAAATCACCAAAACAATGTGCGCCCGCTTGAGATTTTGGGCTTGGGATTTCCTTGGGATTTGGTTTCCTGAGATTTGGGATTCGTAGCATGAGAGCAAACTCGCTCGTGGCGTTTTTTATTTTCCTTCCGCTCATTGTCTCTGCACAGACACGCGCCGGCGCCGAGTTTCAGATTACGAAAATCAGTAAGACTTTAATTCCGACGCCGCAATTCGCTTACACCGGCGGGGCACAATATCGAACTCAAACGAGCCAGCGCGATCGCTGGCTGGAAGTGGAAGTTGAGTTCAAGGCGACGCCGGAATTAACCAATGAGCTGACGTTTAAGTATTACATTCTTTTTAACGGAACGCTGCTGACCGGGGAGGTAACTCATATAAATATCCCGGCGGGCGGCGAGAACCGCTCGGTCATGTACATCCCCCCGCGCGCGCTTGCGCGCTTTGCCAATAACCGGCCGATTACCGAGAACTCATGCCAGAACATTGCGGTGCAGATTGTGCAACAGGGCGCCGTGAAGACGGAAGCGAGCCTCAACCGTGCCCAGCCACAATGGTTTGAGGCGCTGCCGCAGATTTCCGGACTGGTTCTAAACAAGGACCAAACCCCTTTTGCGCCGCTCTACTGGGATCGTTACGAACAAATTAAAGCCGGCCATTAGGCTGGAAATCCCAAACCCAGCGAGGCGAAATCTCAAAACCCAGGCCCCAAGCTCCAAGCAAATTCCAAATCCAAATGGCCGAAGCCGAGTGCGTGTTATCGAGTTGCTTTGAGAATTGGTATTGAGATTTTGTTTAAGATTTGGGAATTGGAGCTTTTAGCCTATGCCTATCCCTATCCCGACGCGCCTGATTAGTCTCAATCTTGGATCGCAGACTATCAGCCTGGCGGAATTTCGAACTCAAGCCCATGGCGGCCTCGTGCTGGTGGATTATCGGCTGCGCGAAATTCCTGCTGAGTTGACGAATGAGGAGACGCGTCACTCGGAGATCGCCGTTGTCTTGCATGAAATGATGAGCGAACTCCGCATTGGGCATGGCAGCGTCAATTACGCGATCCCTGCGCAATCGGCATTCGTACGTTTCGTCAAATTGCCTTTAGTCGACGAGGAGAAAATCGAACGGATTATCGGATTTGAGGCGCAACAAAATGTGCCATTCCCGATTGACGAAGTCGTTTGGGATTACCAACTCGTTGGTGGTGGCCCCGACCAGCAAGTCGAGGTCGTGATTGTTGCGGTCAAGACCGATTATCTCGAAGGAATTAATGCCGCAGTCGAGGAATCCGAATTGCGCGCTAATAAAATCGAGGTCGCCACGATGAGCTTGTACAATGCCTTTAAGTATAACTACAGCGGCACCCCGGGTTGCTCTTTGCTGGTTAATATCGGGGCGCGGACGACCAATGTGCTTTTTGTCGAGCCGGGAAGGGTTTTCTCGCGGAGCGTTCCCATTGGCGGCAGCTCGATCACAGCCGCAATCGCCAAGGAATTTGGCGAGTCTTTCGCGGAGGCTGAATCTCGCAAGAGGCGCGACGGTTTCGTCAGTTTGGGAGGCGCTTATGCCGAGGCGGCAGATCCCGATGTTGCCCGCGTCTCAAAGATCGTGCGCACCACCATGACCCGGCTGCACGCCGAACTGATGCGTTCCATCAGTCATTACCGCGCGCAACAGCAGGGGAGCCGGCCGGACCGCGTTTTCCTTTCCGGCTTCGCCGCGAGCATGCCTTACATGCGCGAGTTTTTTCACGAGAAACTCCAGTTGCCGATCGAGTTTTTTAATCCTCTCCAAAACGTCGCCGTGTCGGAGTCGGCGCATGTGCAAGAGGTGACACATTCCGCCCATTTGCTTGGGGAGCTGGTTGGCCTGGCGCTCCGGAGCGTCACCACCTGTCCGATGGAGCTGAATCTGTTTCCGCCAAGCGTGGTGCGCAGAAAGGAACTGGAAAAGCGACGGCCGTTTTTCATTGCCGCGGCTGCTTGCTTCCTGCTCGCATTGCTCGGCTGGTCGGCTTACTACGTGCGAGCGGCCCAGGTGACCAGGCAAAGCACGGAGGCGCTGCAACAAAAGAACAACACCATGCGAGCTGCTGAAACGCAGCTCAATAAACTTAAAAAGGACGTGGCGGCCTTGGACAGTATCGCTACGCCGCTGATCACGGCAGTCAGCGATCGCAACTTCTGGCCGGAAATTCTTGAGGACCTAAATTCGCGTCTGCCGGAAGCAGACATCTGGATCACGGAACTCGCCGCTACGTCCGGTGGAAAAGTACTCGGAGCGGGTGGAAAACGCACCGCGGAACCGACCGTGGCGGCAACCTCGCCTGTGCCAACAACTGGCGCAGGTAGACCGGCCATTGATGGCATCCTCGTGCGCGGCCTTTATTTATATAATCCGAAACAACAGGAAATCGTGCTCGATTACTTTCGCAATCTGGCGACGTCGCCATTTTTCATGATCGACCCGAAAACTCCCGAGCGAGTGATCAAATCCAACTCCGTCCCAAACGACACGGAGTGGGCCTTTCCGTACGAGCTTCAACTGACACTGCGCAAGCCGGTGAAACTGCCATGAAATGGTTTCAGCAAAATCGGTGGCTCGGCATGTTTTTGATTGCCGTTGGCATCTGCGTCTTGTTTGCTGGGATTCTCTTATACTGGACACGAGCCAGATGGAGTGATGCCAGGCAAGTGTTCGACACGGCAGCAGCGGAACGGAGCCGGTTGCAGCGTCTCGATCCGTTTCCAAACGATGGCAATTATCGCAAACTGAAAGGTTACCTCGATAATTACGGCGCCGCGTTGGAGAAATTCAAAGAGGAACTAAAAAAAGAGGTCGCTCCAGCGCCGCCGCTGGCGCCGAACGAATTTCAATCGCGTTTGCGCCAGGCGGTAATCACCACTCTGAACCGAGCGCGGGTAAACAACGTGAAGCTCCCGGACAAATTTCAGCTCGGTTTTGATGAATTTACCACTGCCATGCCGAAAACAGGCGTGGCGCCGCTCCTCGGACAGGAGCTTTCCCAAATACAGATGCTCATAAATATCTTGCTCGACGCGAAAGTGGACGGCGTGACCTCTTTTCACCGAGCACCGTTGCCGGAAGAACGCGCAGTTTCGCCTACGCCGGCTCCCAAACAGGCGCCCGCTCCTGCGCGAAAGGGGACTCCAACTCGTGGGCAGAAGTCCGCAAAGCCAGCCGAGCCGGGCGCGACTGCGAGCACGGCGACCTTGACGGAGCGCAACGTTGTTGATCTCACGTTCAAGGCAGCGCCCTCCGCGGCGCGAAAAGTCTTGAACGAGATCGTGAGCTCGACTGGACAATTTTTCATCATACGCACGTTGTACGTGCGAAATGAAAAGGACAAAGGTCCGCCGCGTGGAAAAACTGCCGAAGCAACTCCGTCTGGGACCGAGACGGGATTGAATTTCATCGTTGGCAATGAGCACATCGAAGTCTCCGCCCGGATCGAGATGCTAAGGTTTACCTTTTAACCGTCTTCTTCTTATTCTTACTCCTGCTCTTGCTCATACTCGACGCATGAGAGAATGACGAAATCCGAATGTCGAATGTCGAAGGAATAACCAAATTACAAATGACGGACAAACGGCCGCGATTCAGTTTTTCATTCTGGTTTCGCCGTTCGTTTGTCATTCGTCATTCGAGCTTCGTCATTTTCTAATGCATAATTCGTGCTTATTCGTGTCCATTCATGGTTAAAGGTTGCCTGTGGCGAAGCTAATAGAGTGGATTAAGGCGCATTACGACCGGGTCGCGCTCATTGCGACAGCGATAATTCTTCTGATTTCTGCGATTTGGATTTGGTGGAGCGCCATCCAATTCGGGGACCGCCTGGTCGCACAACAGGCGCCTCTGCAAAAAGCTGCCTCGCCGCCCGCGGTCGCGGTTGAACTCGACCGTGCCGCAAAGGAGCTCGAGCACCCGGCGCAATGGAAATCCAGCACGCGTTCCGTACTATTCGTTCCGGAAAGACATTTCATCGGCGCAGACGGTCTGCCGGCAACGCTGCAAAACACGCAGGTCCATCCGCCCGTCCCGAACGACTGGTTCGAACAATATGCCCTGGCCATCGAGGATGCCGACGCTCTCGACCAAGATCCCGATGGCGACGGCTTTTCCAATCTGGACGAGTGGCAGGGAGGCACCAATCCAACCAACAAGGATTCGCATCCGGATTATCTCACAAAACTGCATTTGGTTTCCGCCACCGAGGAATCATTCCCCTACATGTTTTCATCGTGGGTGGGGGGAACGTTTGCGATCAACGCCATCGATCAGAGCGAGCCGACGCAATTCTTGAAAAAAGGAGACGTCATCCGCGGGACAGATTTTAAGATCGTCAAGTTTACCGAAAAACACGATCGCAATCAGTATGGCACCAGGATCGATGTTTCAGAATTGCTTCTCGAGCATCGGGACAGCAAGGCGCAGGTGACTCTGGTGAAGGAAAAGGTTGCCACCTCTCCTCAATCCGTGGCCACCTTCGTCTACACGTGGGGCGGCCGTCGCGAATTCGAAGTGAGAAAAGACCAAGAATTTTCCTTGAAACCCGTGGAAGAGATCAGCTACAAGCTCGTGGATGTTCAGTCGAACAACGCAGTGATTGTGAATACGGAGACACCAAATGAACGAATCGAGATCGGTTTTGCCGCCCCATAAATCGCTTATGAAATCTTTTAAACAGAAGGAAACAAAGTTAACGAAGATTGGCTTCCTTCGGGGCGTACCCCGAATCTTGGTTCTCTTCCTTATCTTCTGTTTCATCGCGACTTGTTTCTCGATTTTTTGCGCGACCGGCTTCGCCCAGGATTCGGACAGCGCCGCCGAGCGCGAAATTCAGCGGCGTCAGACCGCCATCCCGCAGGGGGAAGCGGCCCTGGCCCGCGGCAAGACCGCCTTGGCGGCGAAAAATATTACCCTCGCCCACGAGGAATTTAAAACGGCGGTCAGATATCTGCCGGACGCAGTGGTTTCGGGAAAAGCCCATGACCAAGCAGTCGAAGGTTTTTGCAAAACTGGAGTCATTCTGGCGGAAGCGCGCATCGCGCAGGGCGATTACGCCGGGGCGGAAGCGATTCTGAGCGAGATCTTGAGCGACCGATACGATCCAAACTGTCGCGCGGCGCAGGAGTTGCTGAGACACTTGCGCCAGCCCGGTTATTTCAACAAAACGATGACCCCAGACTTCATTGCCAAAGTCGAAGAAGTAAAAGCGCTGCTGACCGAAGGCGATGGCTATTACAACTCCGGGCGGTACGATCTCGCGTTTAAGCGATACGACCAGGTCCTCAAGCTCGATCCCTACAACACCGCGGCGCGGCGTGGTCAGGAAAAAATCAACAATACCAAGTACAAATACGGCGTAGAAGCTTACAACGAAACGCGATCGCGCCAGCTTTGGGAGGTGGAGAAAGCCTGGGAACAACCTGTCCGTCAGTACGGCCGCACCGTTGGCCCGATAAGCGATGCTTTTACGCGGGACGCCAGCGGCACGGCGCGAATTACCAACAAACTGAACAGCATCATCATCCCGCGCGTTGAATTCCGCGACGCGACGATTCGCGAGGCGATCGATTTCCTCCGGGAACAGTCTGCCGAGAACGATCCTTCTCCGGAAGGGAAAAGAGGTGTCGATATCGTTTTGCGCATGACGCCGCTTGGACAAGTCGCTCCCCCGCCAGTGCCGGTTGCTCCTGCGACTTCGCCAGGCGCCGCGGCTTCTCCGGCTGGCGCCGCTCCGCCTGCTGGCGGCGCTCCAGCCGGAGGAACCACGCCGGTCACGGCGCGCCCCGTTGTCGCGCGGCCAGTGGTTGCCGCGGCAGCGACTTCTCCAGCCGAGGCCCGTATCACCATTACGCTCAATCAAATTCCGCTCGGTGAAGCGCTCCGTTACATCGCCGCGCAGGCTGGGCTAAAGGTGAAAGTGGAACCGTACGCCGTATCCATTATTCCGATCACCGAACAGAGCAACGATCTGATCACAAAAGAGTATCGCGTCCCGCCCGATTTTATCAGCAGCACATTAACTCCCGCGTATTCGGAGCTGGAAGCGGGTGCTTATAGAACAAAGAGAGGTGGGGCACCTCCGACCGGCACAGGCAAGGATACCCAGGAATCGACCGGTGGGCAGCAGCTTGTAAATCGCGAAGGCGCCAAAGAGTTCCTCGAAGCGCAGGGAGTGCCATTCCCGCCGGGTGCAAGCGCCAACTTTCTCCCGCAGAGCAGCCGCCTGATCGTTCGTAATACGCAGGACAATCTCGACCTTGTCGATGCCATCGTTGAGCAGTTGAATGTAGCGATTCCGAAGCAGGTCGAGATCGAATCGAAATTTGTCGAGATCACGCAAAACAATCTGAAGGAACTCGGGTTCGACTGGCTGCTCGGCCCGTTCCAGGTCGGCAATCAGGGAGCTTTTGGATCAGGCGGAACCTCGGGAACGGGAGTGCCAGTTGATCCCGCTAATTTTCCCTTCGTCAACCCCATCACGAATGAGCCGATCGGACGCAACCCCGTCACCGCTGGTAATCGCAGCGGGAATATTTCCATCAGTGCGAATGCGCTCGACGCACTGTTGTTCCCGTCCATGGGAAGCAGTGCCGTCGCTCCAGGAATTTTTGGGTTGGCTGGCGTTTTTACCGATCCGCAATTTCAAGTGGTGATTCGGGCGCTGAACCAGAAGAAAGGTGTCGATCTCCTCTCCGCGCCAAAGGTCACAACCAAAAGCGGACAGCGCGCCGTGATCGAAATTGTCAGAGAATTTCGTTATCCGACTACATTTACCCAGCCACAGGTTCCCTCAATAGCCAGCAGCAGTACGACCGTCCTTAACGGAGTTGTTCCGGTCGTCGTGACACCGACTACGCCGCAGACTTTCGAGACCCGAAACACGGGTGTGACTCTCGAGGTTGAACCAGTCGTCGGCCCGGACGGTGTAACGATCGACCTGAACCTGGTGCCGCAGGTCGTCGAGTTTGAAGGCTTCATCAATTACGGCAGCCCAATCAATGCAGTGGGGGTCAACACTGTAGGTGTTATATCACGCTCCCAACCAGTGCTGCTCACAGAAAACGTGATTAACCAGCCCGTTTTCAGCACGCGCAAAGTGACCACGAACGTGAGCGTGTGGGATGGCCAAACAGTGGTAATCGGCGGGTTGATGCGCGAGGACGTGCAAAAGACGGAAGATAAAGTTCCGATCATCGGCGATATTCCCATCCTCGGCAGGGCTTTTCGCACCAACGTCGATCAGCACATCAAACGCAACCTGATCATCTTCGTGACCGCCCGCCTCGTCACACCCGGAGGCCTGCCGCTGAATATTGAGGAAGAGGAGGAGGGACTGCAGCCGCCGGTCCTCCCCGAAGTCCCGGCGTACAAGAAATAAGGTCGGGAGAACCACGGATTAGCCGGATAACACGGATTCGTCATTCCTTCGTCATTCGACACTCGTCCTTAGTCATTCTTTGAATCCGTCCCATCCGTAATCGTCTGCTGCGCTACCGATTGCTGGTTCGTGATGCTGCGAGCACGGGCTCGGTGCAAAGAGCAAGATCAAATCTTAAAGCTCTTTAGATCTCGGACAGATTCTTCAGAACTTAACCCGGCGCATTCCGTAGAAGGACATAAGTGGTGAAATGCCCAGAAAAATGTTAAAAAAATAACTATTGACTTTATCTGCGAAAACTGCGATTCGTCGCGCTTCGTTACCAAAGAAAACCCTTATGAAAATAAACAAAACCTCCTCAGTATTCATGTTCCCGAAGCAACGTGAGCGCGTCAGCGCTTTTACGTTGATTGAATTGCTGGTCGTGATTGCGATCATCGCGATTCTGGCCAGCATCGCGCTCCCTGTGTTCAGTTCCGTCCAGGAACGCGGCAAACAAACCAAAGACATGTCCAACGCCAAACAAATCGCTACGGCATGCAAAGTCTTTGCTGGCGATCACGACGGCAGATACCCTTATCAAAATGGTCAGGTCGATCCGCCCGTTGATATCACTGTCGGGGGTGGGAACAATGCCAATCAAGCGTTTGCCACTCTGATTCCAGATTATGTTAGTCAGGAAAAGATATTCTATCTCGGTGGCTCGGCTTGGTCGCCCACTGTTCCGGATGAGGACGTAACTGCCGCAGCAAATCGTGTTGAAGCAAGCACGAATAACTTTGCATATATGTTTGGCTTGACCGACACGGACAATCCAAGCTACCCGCTTGTGGTTGACGCACCGGAGGCTGCTGCAACCACTTACTCGCAAAACCCGGGAAGCAAGGGTGGAGTCTGGAAGGGCAAAAGAGCGGTTGTGATTCACACAGATGTAAGCGCATCCCTTGAGGCCGTGGATCGCACAACTTTGACGATCTTAGGGAAAACTGGTGGCGCTGCCCCCGCAGATATCTTGGTGCCGAATGTCGGCCCCCCTGTTTGGATGGATCCGGCCGCCAACGAACTCTTGTATCCCGACACGCCGTAATTCGAAAAAGTTTCGTTTCGTTAAATTCAAAACGCCCCGCTCCGGCGGGGCGTTTTTGTTTTCCGGGGGAACAAGCTCCCAGGCTGTCCTTTTCGACAGCCTGCCGAGAAGTTCATTCCTGCGCCATCGTTGCTTTTCTCTTTATCCGCGCAAATTCGTGTTCATCGGTGGCCCAAATTCAGGGTCCCGGCAACGGCAGGGGCGCGGAAGCGAACGGACGGCGAGTCCGGCAGCTGGCGGATCCCTCCCATATGAGATGACTAATAGACAGATCGCCCCAGCGTGAAGTCCAGTTTGCGGACAAATCGCACACCTGAACCGACAGTGCGTTGTTGTCTAACGCGTCCGCTCCAAGACCAGCACGCTCTCTGTCTTGCGTGCGATGAAATCACGAATAAACGCATGTCGCGACCGTAAGAGACCGACAATTACCTCGGCTCCGCAATTGCCGACCCGCGGCCGGTGATCGCGAACTTCTGCGGGGTAGCCAAGCTTGGATTCAGCTTGCAGGAGTGCTAGCCTGCACCTGCAAGACAGCGATGCGCTACCGGCTTGAAATCAAAGAAGAAGCCCGGCAACAACTGCGAGCATTGCCTAAAGAACAGCGACGCAATATCGGACGAAGACTTGACGCGCTGCAGAGAGACTTCTCCGGTGACGTCAAAAAACTAACAGCGAAGACGCATGAGTACCGATTGCGCATGGGCAGTCTCCGCGCGCTTTTCACTCTGGAAGGGGATCTAATCAGCATGTATGCTGTGAAGGATCGCAAGAAAGCGTATGAGTAACGTTGCCAGTACGAAGAAACCAACCTTGAAGTCTCTCGCAGCCGAGATGCGTCGGCTTCAGGAACGTATCCAAGACATGGAAGACCTCATTGACCTTCGCGGCGCAGTGGAGCGCAACGCGGGCAAGCCCGGTGTGCCATGGGAGCAGGTAAAAGCCGAATTGGATCTTGACTGAACTGCAGTCTGTCTTGCCGAAAGTTCACAGCCCAATGGCGAAGGCGACTCTCGCCTTATAACTTATTCGTGTCCATTCGCGCCGGAGAAGAAACCGGCTTCGGTCGGGACTGAGGCACGATAACTTTTACCGGCTGGATGCGCTTGGGAATTACTTCAGCTGTCCACATCCAGCCGAGACGGCCATTCTTATCGACGTACCAGGTTCCGCCGCCACGTTTTACGATCTCCACCCGCCAAAGGTCGTTGTTCGCTGGGATTGCCACTAAAAATGTGACGGCAGCCGCCATCATCACCCCGCAAAGGATTCCATAGAGAAACATGCGTATCATTTTCTTCCTTCCGTCAGTCTGTAATCGCGTTTCGCCTTCAGCTCGGTCTCTCCATTTGCGCTTTAATTGCGCTTAGAGTGATACCCTCACACGGCGCACATCCATTCTCCGTAGGGCTGCGAAGGATGAAGCGCCGTAGCTACAGCGCTACCCGTTTATCGGATCGCTTCTGACGTATTCGTGTGTATTCGTCCAACACGCCTCCGGATTCCCGCTCACCGGCATCGACGATGCGAGCTACAAGTCGTTTGGTGTTAAACCGGTTCTCTTCCCAATACGAGCGAGCATTTTCGGCCCGATCTCTTCCCGATCGTGGAATGCAAAGACGACATCCGGCCACCCAGGACGCGAGAGAATCCGGTGCGATCCGTGAGATTCGCGTTTAATCGTCCAGCCGATCCGCAACAACGCGGCCAATACTCTGCGAGCCTTGGCAGAGCCCATTGGCTCACGCGGCTGCGACTGAAGAAAACTTTCTCGATTACCGGAGACTTTTCGCCATGCTCGATCCGCTCAGCAAGGACACGCAGCGCCAGAGCTTCAACGCGCAATACTGCTTCTTCGCGAGTACGCCCGTAAACCATTGCCCCTGGAATTTGGGGAATCTCCGCGATCCACCGGCCGTCCTTCTCCCGCTCGATCTCGATAGCAAAAGTCATGACTGGCGAAGGTCAACGAAAAGAGTCAAAAACTCAAACCTATTTGTGATTCGTCAAAGCGTTATAACTGATTTCACGATCTAACGATTTAACGTGGTGAAGCCTCGTCCATTCTGTTAAACGGAGATGATGAGGAACAGGCTGTTGGTCGTTGTCTGGATTCTCCTTGCCGCGATCGCGTTCGCTCCAGCTTTCGGTAAGGACAGGAAAAAGAAGGCGACGCCAGCGTATCAACAGCCAGTCATCGCAAGCGTAACTGGTAACGCGATCACTGTGAGCGAGCAGAAGACAGCGCGAACATTTACGGTCACGCAATTCACTGAAATCACGGTGAACGGACAACGAGCAAACATTGCCGATTTAAAGCCCGGAATGACCGTGAGCGTGACGATCGG
Source organism: Verrucomicrobiota bacterium (assembly GCA_046724585.1). Taxonomy (GTDB): domain Bacteria; phylum Verrucomicrobiota; class Verrucomicrobiia; order Chthoniobacterales; family UBA10450; genus Udaeobacter. The sequence continues at coordinate 21,039 of JBKOWV010000018.1, read as the reverse complement.
CGTCGATCCGTCACGGGCTGCGCGCATCAATGCGACTGGTGTGCCAACGGATAAAGACGAAAAGAAAAAGTGACAGCGCGACCTGGAGCGACAGCCTCGCAGCGTCACACTGTTACAACCGTCCCGATCCAATGACGATTGACGGACCACGAAACACGAAGGAATGACGAAAAGGGAACTCTGTCGTGCAGTTTAAAACGCACGGGTTCGAATCGTCATTCGAATCTGCAAGCTCGTTTCCTCCAGCCAGGGTTGCGATCTGTTCCTCCGTCCTGGGCTACGCGCAGTCAGCATCTGGTTTTCGAATCATAAATGAATAAACCGCGAGGCTGGTAAGTCGAATGCCTCAAAACATTCTCTCAAAATATGAAAAGAATACTTTTTGCATTGACGATGCTCGCTGCCGTCCTGCCTGCTCTCCCGCAGGCTCGGGCAGATGTTTCGATTGATTTCTTTTATAACAATCTTTCCGGCGGAAACTGGATCGAAGTTGAAGGCTACGGCTACGGCTGGCAACCGGAACTGGCCACAAGCGATCCTAACTGGCGTCCTTATGCCGACGGCTATTGGGCTTACACGGATGTGGGCTGGGCGTGGGTTTCCTACGAGGATTTCGGCTGGGCAACCTACCACTACGGCCGCTGGTCTAACCTGGCTGATTACGGCTGGGTCTGGTTCCCCGGCTCCGATCTCGAATGGGGACCAGCGTGGGTGTCCTGGCGAACAGGAGGCGATCATGTCGGCTGGGCCCCGCTGCCTCCGCGCGGTCCCGGAATCGCTTATGCGGGCGGGCCCATTGGTGGTCGCGTGGACATCGAATTCGATATCGGGCCGGCTTATTACAATTTTATCGATGTCCGTTTTATCGGTGAGCCGGTTCTGCGCGATCGCATCATTCCATATTCGCAGAACGTAACATATATCGAAAACACGGTGAACGTGACCAACATCACGGTTCAGAACAACGTGGTTTATAACTACGGCCCTGATTACAACACGCTGAGCTCTTACTCGAGCCGGCCAATTCAGCGGCTTAAGCTCGAGCGCCAAACGAGTACGGATTTATCCGCGGCCGCCAGAACCGGTGCACTGACCAAAGTACAGGGCGACAAACTCATGGTGGCGGCACCGCAAAAACTAATCAAGGCGCCTGCGGGTGCTGCCCCTCCAAAGGTGAAAGCGAAAGTCGCTCAGCCGAAAATTGAGAAGGGCTGGGCTGGCGTTTCTAATGAAGCGCAGGTTAAGGAGAAAATTAAGACCGAGAATCCCAAGAATATTCCGCCTCCAATACGCGCCGCCGCGAAAGGGCGAGCGACAGGCGAGGCTTCGCCAGGGGCAACAGCGCCAGCTGCTGGCGGGGCTCCGATGACTTCGCCAGCCGTAACAGGCGCGCCAACTGAAAAGGCCAAAGGCCGGGGCCGCCCCGAGCGAGAGGCTCAACCGGGCGTGACAACTCCGTCGGAGGCTGCGAAAAGTCCTGCGGCTTCGCCGGCTGCCCCTACGGCGCCAACTGAACGAGGCCGGGAACGGCGCCGCCCCGGAGCAACTCCGGAAGAAGCGGGTTCACCACCGAAGGCAGCTTCTCCTGTCGCGTCGCCAATGAGTCCAGAGCGAGGAAAAAAGGGTAAAGAGCGTCCAACCCCGGACGGCCCGCCACAACATGTTGTGCCGCCTGAACAGACCGGTGCTCCCGAGGCAACAAAGTCTGCCGGCAAACAAGGCAGGGAGAGACTGGAGACGACTCCGCCACCGTCCGGGCAACCCAGCGCAGCTCCCGAGGCAACAAAGCCTGCGGGCAAACAAAAAGGACGACCTGAGCGCGGCTTGGGCACCCCAAGTCCCGAACAGCCCCCCGGCGGCACGACGAACGCGCCGGAACGAGGCAGGCAGATGGGGCGTCCACAGGGGCAAGGGGCAACTGCTCCGACGGCACCTGGCGAGCCGGGCGGGCCGCCGTCTTCCGGTGCAGCCCCACGTGAAACACGGGTCGGAAAACAAAAAGGGCAGGGTGCCTACGCACAACCTGGCGGAGGACCTCCTGGTCGGGGACAACCCGGGCAGGGGAAACCAGAGGGCGGAAAGAAAAAGGGCGAAAAGGTTTCGCCGACTCCTGGCCCCGAATAACGCCGATTTAGTTTGGAATACACGACGGCCCCGCAATAATCCGGGGCCGTTTTGGATGTAGCCGCCTCGCTCTGTCGAGGCGTTCACGGCGTGATCTACCCCCGCACGGCGACACAGCGCCGTGGCTACAACGTCTTAAGCGGGATTGCTTTTACGCTTCACAACGAGCAAGAATCCGTCATGCCGTCCACGAACAAGATAGAGTGGCCGCGGCGACCGCCTCGGCTCGGTCGCCTGTTAGACAATGTTCGCCCGTTCTACTTCGTCACATTTAACACCTACAAACGTTAGAGATTTCTCGCACGGCCAGAAGTCCATGAAGTATTTTGCACTTTCTGTTCGAAAGCGCAGGAGCACGATATCGCTGTTGGTCGCTACGTCATAATGCCAGACCACGTGCACCTATTTGCCGCCTTTCTGATCGATGAAATTGCCTTGCCAAGTTGGGTTCAATCGCTGCGTACGGTGATAGGCAAGAGGTTGCTGCGCCTTGAGGTTCCCAAGCCGCACTGACACGAAGGCTTTTCCGATCATTTACTGCGCAGCCATGAGAGCTACGCGCAAAAATGGGAATATGTCCGGCTCAATCCGGTACGAGCAAAACTCTGTCAAACACCTGAGACCTGGCCGTATCAAGGTGAAATTGTTCCAATTCCGTTTGACTAGCGCAGATCGTTGTAGCCGCCTCGTTGTGTCAAGGCGCTCACAGCGTGCTCCACCCGCACGGCGACACAGCGCCCTGGCTACAACTAAACGCGCACGTCTTTGTAGCCGCCTCTCTGTGTCGAGGCGTTCCCAGCGTGATCCACTCGCACGCCGACACAGTGCCGTGGCTACAGCAGCTCCGCGATCTGCACCGCGTTCAACGCTGCGCCCTTGAGCAGTTGATCGCCCGAAACCCAAAACGAAAGGCCGTTCTCGAGAGCGCAGTCCACACGCACGCGACCTACCTGACAATTGTCCTTGCCGGTAACATTCAGCGGCATCGGATAACGATTGCTTTGCGGTTCATCAACCAGCTCGATCCCCGGCGCTTTTGCCAGAACCTCTTGAGCGCGTTCGACTGAGACCGGCTGCTCGAATTCAGCGCAGACTGCAACCGAATGCGCCCGGTAAACTGGGACGCGCACACATGTGACCGACGCGCAAAACTTCGGCAAATGCATGATCTTGCGTCCTTCATTTTGCATTTTCATTTCTTCCTTGGTGTAACCACTCTCGAGAAATGAATCGACATGCGGCAGAAGATTGAACGCGATAGGGTGCGGATAAACTCTAGGCGGGGCCGACTTGTTCGCCGTAGCGTCGGCGAAGGCGGATGACCCCGGCCAGGACTCTCGCTCCTGAACGGCGGTTTTGGTCTGCCGTTTCAATTCGTCGATTGCGCGCGTGCCGCTGCCGGAAACCGCTTGGTAGCTTGCGGCGAAAATCCGGCGCACGCCAAACACGCGGTGTAAAGGATAAAGCGCCATCAGCGCGATCGCCGTCGTGCAATTTGGATTGGCAATCAGACCGCGGTGCAATCTCACATCCTCGGCGTTGATTTCGGGAATAACCAGTGGCACGTGAGGTTCCATCCGGAAAACCGATGAATTGTCGATCGCGATTGCGTCTGCCTGGCAGGCGAGGGGAACATATTTTCGCGAGATCTCGCCGCCGGCACTGAAAAAGGCGATGTCGATCTTATCAAACGATTCGCTGTCGAGTGCTTGCACTGGGATGGATTCATCGCGAAATCGAACCGATTTCCCGGCGGAACGTGCCGAACCAATCGGCCGCAGACTTGCCACCTGAAAGCTTCGCCGTTCGAGCGCGTGCAAGAGCTCCTGACCGACCGCGCCAGTCGCCCCGATGACCGCGACGTGATAACCTTTCATCAGCAGCCGGATTCTATCGCCGGGCTGATCTGATGCAAACCTCGCGCACAAACAAGCAGCTGTTGCAGCGGCGGTCTGCAATCGTCAGCTCGAGGCCTCGCATCACTGGAGAGGATATTTTTGCAAGGCTCGCCTTGCCGCAAGGCCTTGATTCACAATCCGTCGTGAGTACTTAACCAGAAGTGAAAAATATTCATATCTCGATTCGCGATCAGCGCCTCACCCTGATGGAAGACGAGACGCCAATCCGCAGTTACCCGGTATCCACGTCGCAATTTGGAATCGGGACGGAAGAAGGCAGCATGAAAACACCAAGCGGCCGCTTCCGTGTCGCAGAGAAGATCGGCGACGGCTTGCCGAGTGATGCTGTTTTTCAAAGTCGTGTGCCGCTCAAGCCCGACGATCCGCTTCCTCCGACCGACGACTTGGTGATGTCACGCATCTTGTGGCTTGATGGCCTGGATGAGCACAACGCCAACACGCGCGACCGTTTCATTTACATTCACGGCACCAAGCACGAGGACAAAATCGGCAACCCGGCGAGCCACGGATGCGTGCGAATGCGCAATGCGGACGTAGTCGAGTTGTTCGATCTCGTCGATGAGGGTGCTCACGTAACGATCGAGGAATAAACTGGGCAATCTGGAGATTCCAAAAAATGGAGAAAAAAGCGTTGCGTCCGCCAAGTTCCCGCCTAAGAGGTGGCAGCAGCAACCTGCTGAGAAAGGAGGCGAGATAGATTGAAATTTTTAAAAGCGATCATGATTGTGGCCGTACTGGTCACTGCTTTGGGACTCGGGTCTTGTGCTAAAAAAGAGGAGACGGTAACCACGACCGCGGGTACGACCGGTTACGCGAAATAGATCGGGGCTGAAGCCTGGTGTCCGTCGATCCGCTTCCTTCAACGAAGGATTTGGTTCACGTTCGGATCTTAAGGCTTGATGGCTTGGATGAACATAGCGCCAACAGGCGCGACGGTTTCGTTTACATTCCACGCACCAAGCACGAGGGCAAAGTCGGCAACCCGGCGAGCCACGGATTCGTGCAAATGCGCAACGCGGCGTAATCGAGTTATTCGATCTCGTCGAGAAAGGCTCGCTCGTCGTTAGGTTAGCTCGTGCCCAAGTTGCCAAGCTCTCGACCCTTAAAATTGAAAATTGGGCCCGTTTGACATGTCCAAAAAAGTTGAGAAAAGCGTTGCGTCCGCGAACTTCCCCACCTAGAACAGGGCAGCAACCTGCTCGGAAAGGAGGCGAGATAGATTGAAATTTTTAAAAGCGATCATGATCGTGGCTGTTTTAGCCAGTGCTTTGAGCTTGGGTGCTTGTGCGCAAAAGAAGGAGGAAGTAATAACCCCAGCTCCGAAATACGCGAAATAGGTTCGGCGGCCGAATTTGCTGTCCGCGGTTTAATTTGCGCAAAGAGGCCAGGTCGTGTTCGACCTGGCCTTTTCCTTTTCGGCTCGATGACCGATTTAACGGTTCGACGCTTTAACGTTTCAACGATTCCAATTAAGATGTGCCGATGGAATTAAGCGGCCAGGCACTGACACTCGCACAGATCGCCGGGGTGGCATGTGGTGATGCGCCAGTGCAAATCGCGCCCTCGGCCCGGCCTCGCATCCTTGCTTCCCGCAAGGTCGTCGAAGATATCATCGCGCGCGACGCCGTGGTTTACGGTGTCAGCACCGGCTTTGGCAAACTTTCGGATGTTCGCATCCGGCACGAAGGCCTTAGCCAGCTCCAGCTCAATCTTGTTCGCAGCCACGCCTGCGGCATCGGCGATCCGCTCTCCGAAGCGGAAGTGCGGGCGATGATGTTGTTGCGCGCAAATGTCCTCGCCCTCGGTTTGAGTGGAGTCCGTTTCGAGATCATCGAGATGCTTTGTGAAATGCTCAACCGCCGCGTCTGTCCAGTCGTGCCAGAGAAAGGCTCGGTCGGCGCCAGCGGCGATCTTGCCCCGCTCGCGCATCTGGCTCTGAGTTTGATCGGCGAAGGCGAGGCATTTTTCCAAGGCGAACGAATGCCGAGCCGGGATGCGCTTCGTCGAGTAAAGCTTGAGCCACAGCGTCTCGAAGCAAAGGAGGGCCTCGCCCTGCTAAATGGCACGCAGACGATGCACGCTGTCGGCGGGCTCGCACTTCTCCGCGCGAAACGGGTCTCTCGTATCGCGGATGTTTCCGGCGCGATGAGCCTTGAGGCGCTAATGGGCACTCCAGCGGCGTTCGATCCACGTCTGCAGGACGCCCGGCCGCATCCCGGCCAGAAAGCCGTTGCCAAACATCTGTTGTCGCTCCTGGCGGGAAGCGAGATTCGGGAATCGCATCTCAAGAATGATCCGCGCATCCAGGACGCATATAGTCTGCGTTGCATGCCGCAGGTGCACGGCGCAGTTCGCGGTGCGCTCTCACATTGTGAAGATGTCCTCCTGATTGAATCGGGCTCGGCGACTGATAATCCGCTCGTGTTCGCCGAGAATGGTGATGTTATTTCGGGCGGTAATTTTCACGGCGCGCCACTGGCCCTCGCATTCGATTACGCCGCTATCGCCCTGACAGATTTGATGAGCATTAGCGAGCGCCGGATCGAGCGGTTGCTAAACCCCGATATGAACGAAGGCTTGCCCGCGTTTCTCGCCCGGCACCCCGGAATGGAATCCGGATTCATGATCGCCCACGTTGCCGCAGTCGCGTTGCTGAACGAAGCAAAAGTTCTCGCGCATCCATCGAGCGTCGACAATGTTCCCACGTCGGCTGGAAAGGAGGACCACGTTGCAATGGGCATGACCGGCGCATTGAAACTCCGCACGGTTGTCGATTTGGCGGAAAATTTGCTGGCGATCGAATTGCTGGCTGGCGCCGAAGCTCTGGAGCAACGGCGCCCGCTTAAAGCCGGCGCTGGCGTGGAGCGGACGTTCGCCGTCGTCAGGAAAATTGCGCCGCCGCTGACGCAAGATCGTTCGCTTTCCAGCGATATTGCGCGCGTGGCGGAACAGATTCGCCGAGGCGATTTTGACAGCGAAGACGAAAAGTCATGAACGGAAAACGAAACATCCACGCGCCGCGCGGCGCCGAGCGAAGCTGCAAAGGCTGGCATCAGGAAGCGGCCATGCGGATGTTGATGAACAATCTCGATTCCGATGTAGCCGAAGCGCCGGACCGACTCGTCGTTTACGGCGGAACGGGTCGCGCCGCGAGGAGCTGGGAAGCTTTCGAGGCGATTGTCCGATCCCTGCGCAATCTCGAAAATGACGAAACCCTTCTTGTGCAATCTGGAAAGCCCGTGGGAAAATTCCGGACACACGACGAAGCGCCGCGTGTCTTGATTGCGAATTCGAATCTCGTCGGACAATGGAACAACTACGCGGAGTTCAATCGGCTCGAGCGCATGGGCCTCACCATGTACGGACAAATGACCGCCGGCTCGTGGATCTACATCGGCAGTCAGGGGATTGTGCAGGGCACGTTCGAGACGTTTGCCGCCGCCGGGCGCAAACATTTCGGTGGATCGCTAGAGGGAAAATTTGTCCTCACCGGCGGCCTGGGCGGAATGGGCGGCGCCCAACCGCTCGCCGCGACAATGAACGGAGCGGTTTTTCTCGGGGTCGAAGTCGATCCTGCGCGGATCGAAAAAAGATTGAAGAGCCGTTATTGCGATCAGATCGTGCAATCGCTTGATGAAGCGCTCAGGCTAATCGACAAAGCTCGGAAAGATCGACAAGCGATTTCAATCGGACTTGTTGGAAATTGCGCCGATGTCCTGCCGGAAATCGTCAAGCGCGGAATCGTTCCCGATGTCCTTACCGATCAAACCAGCGCGCACGACGCATTGAACGGCTACGTACCGCACGGGATGTCGCTCGAAGACGCGCTCGCCCTGCGCCGAAAAAATCCCGACGAATATATCGAGCGCGCGATGCATTCGATGGCGGTTCACGTCGAGGCGATGCTCGCGTTGCAAAAGAAAGGCGCGATCACTTTCGATTACGGCAACAACATTCGCGCCCAAGCGAAAAAGGCCGGCGTTGAGAGGGCGTTCGACATTCCCGGCTTTGTTCCCGAATATATTCGTCCGCTTTTTTGTGAGGGCCGGGGACCGTTTCGCTGGGTCGCGTTGAGCGGCGATGCAGAGGATATCGCGCGCACCGATCGACTCGCGCTCGAATTATTTCCAGAAAACAAAACCCTCGCGCGCTGGATGAAACTCGCGAGAGAGCGGATTCAGTTTCAAGGATTGCCCGCGCGGATTTGCTGGCTCGGTTACGGCGAGCGCGCCGAATTTGGCGCGGCGATGAACGAGCTGGTGGAGAACGGCGAAATCAAAGCGCCGATCGTAATCGGTCGCGATCATCTCGACGCCGGCTCGGTCGCATCGCCCAACCGCGAGACCGAGGGAATGCTCGACGGGAGCGATGCGATTGCCGATTGGCCGCTGCTCAACGCGCTCATTAACACCGCTGCGGGCGCCTCATGGGTATCAATTCACAACGGTGGCGGCGTCGGTATCGGTTACTCGCAACACGCCGGGATGGTCGTGGTCGCCGATGGCACGGAAAATTCCAAGCGTCGTCTCGAGCGGGTTCTGACAAGCGATCCAGGATTGGGCGTCCTTCGCCATGCCGACCCCGGTTACTCCAAAGCGATCGAGTTCGCCGCCGCGCACAAGATCGATATTCCCATGCCGCCACAAACTCGGGATTCTGGCTGAGGCAATTCGACCAATAAATCGAACGTCGACGTCGACGCTCGCGCGGCTGATCCCTTCATCCGAAGATTAACTCGGCAACCCGAGCAGCTCACGATTCCGGCCGAACAATTTGCGACGTTCGTAGACCACCGCTACAGGAGAAGCGACCAACTGCCTGCCGAACTATGAGAAAACTGATTGAGTGCGTGCCGAATTTTTCTGAAGGACGCGATCCGAATATCATTCGGCAGATTACGGACGCAATTGAATCCGTTGAGGGCGTTTCGTTGCTCGATGTCGATCCTGGCGCAAGCACGAACCGGACGGTGGTGACGTTTGTGGGGAGTCCCGACGCAGCGGTGGAAGCGGCCTTTCGCGGCATCAAAAAGGCCGCAGAGCTGATCGACATGCGCAGACACAAGGGCGCGCACCCGCGCATGGGCGCGACCGATGTTTGTCCGTTCATTCCGGTCAGCAATGTTAGTTGGGAAGAAGCGATCGAATGCGCCAACCGTCTTGGAAAATGCGTCGGCGAAGAACTGAAAATTCCCGTCTATTTCTACGAAAGAGCGGCCAAAGATCAGGTGCGGGCGAATCTCTCGGTGATTCGTGCAGGCGAATACGAAGGTTTCTTTGAGAAGATAAAACAGCCCGAGTGGAAGCCGGATTTCGGCCCGTCTGTGTTCAATGAGAAATCGGGCGGGACGGTGATCGGGGTTCGTGATTTTCTCGTCGCCTATAATGTGAACCTGAACACGAAATCGGTGCGACGCGCGAATTCCGTCGCGTTCGATGTCCGAGAGCAGGGGAGGACGAAGACCGAAGATGGCACACTCTACGGAAAACCGGTGCTGGATTCGAGCGGGGAGCCTGTCCGCGTTCCCGGCATGCTCAAACACGTCAAGGCCATTGGCTGGTTTGTGAAGGAATATGGAATTGCCCAGGTTTCGATGAATCTGACGAACATTGAGGAGACGCCGCTGCATGCCGCATTCGATGCATGCTGTGAAGCGGCGAGCAATCGCGGCTTGCGCGTAACTGGCTCGGAAATCGTCGGCATGGTTCCGAAGAAATGTCTGGTGGATGCCGGAAGATATTTTCTCCGGAAACAGAAATGGTCGGAAGGCGCGTCCGAAGAAGAGCTGATCGATCTTGCAATCCGCTCAATGGGGCTGGGTGAATTGAAACCTTTCGATCCGAAAGAAAAAGTGATTGAATTCAAGATCGAATCCTCCGCTCCCCGAAGCTCACTTCTCAAAATGAATTTGCGTCAGTTCTGCAACGAAACACTAAGCGATTCTCCGGCGCCCGGCGGAGGGTCGGTGGCGGCTTTGATGGGAGCACTTGGCGCCTCGCTAGGTGGAATGGTTGCCAATCTCTCCGCCGGCAAACGCGGCTGGGACGACAAGCTAAGCTACTTCAGCGACTGGGCGGTGAAGGCGCAACAACTGAAGGATGAATTGCTGGCCCTCGTCGATGAAGACACGGCCGCGTTTAACAAGGTGATGCATGCGTTCGCGTTGCCAAAGGATTCGGCTCAGGAAAAAGCAGCGCGTTCGGCAGCAATCGAGGAGGCAACCAAACGTGCAGCCGAGATTCCATTGAAGGTCATGGAAGCTGCATTCGAATCTTACGAAATCCTCTCCGAGATGGCGGAGAAAGGAAATCCCGCCTCGATTTCAGATGTGGGCGTTGGAATCCTGGCCGCGCACGCCTGCATTCGCGGCGCAGCAATGAATGTCCGGATTAACCTGGGCCAGTTGAAGGATGAGAAATTTCGATCAGCGCTCCTGAAAAAAGTTCAACAGATCGGCGCTGACTCCGACACGCGGTTCAAAGAAACCAATCAAATTGTGGAAAGCAAACTAGGCTAGGACCGAATCTCCGAAATGGCGCTGGCAGCGCTCTCAACCATTTCTCGTTCTCGGGGTTTTATTCCGACGCGCCTATTGATGGATCAAGCGAGAACGGACGCCAAACACCCTTCTCACATCACGATATTGACGACGCGTGCGATCTCAGGCTGCGACCTCTTGGAATGCCGATAGAAAACTTTGCATCTCGGGTTTCTTTCCAATCGTAAGGCGCATATAATTCGGCAGCGCCGGGAATAACCTGCCAACGTGCACGTTACGCTGCTTCAACGCCTTTATAAGCGGCACGACAGGACGTTTGCAATCGAACATGATGAAGTTGGCTTGCGAGGGAATGGATTTGTAGCCCATTGTGTCGAGCTGGCCGGTCACGAATGCTCTCGCATCGCTGTTCAAACGGCGGCCGCTGGGAACTTGATCTGAATCGTCGAGACTGGCGCTCGCGGCGGCCAGGGCCATGATGTTAACACTGTCCCACATTTGATGCGGACGCAGTTGCTCAATCGTTTCTTTTTGCGCGACGCAGTAACCGCAACGCAATCCCGCCATGCCATAAATTTTTGAGAACGTCCGCGCGACGATCAGGTTTGGGTGGTCTTTTACCAGTGGAATCACGGTCTCGTAATCGGGAGTGTCGGCGTAGTGGAAATAGGCTTCATCAACCAGAATCGTCGTTTCGTGTGGAGTTTTGGTGATGAATTCGCGCAGTTCATTCCTGGGCGTGATGCTGGCAGTGGGATTGTTTGGGTTGCAGATGTAAATCAAACCATCATTTGCCGCCGCGAGCATTTTAGGAAGATCATGACTGAAACTGCCGGTGAGCGGGACTTTCACCACGTCAGCGCCGTTGACGCGCGCCTGATTGAGGATTGCTTCGAAAGTTGGATCAGCGGCAATGAGTTTGCCTTTTTCTTTCCCAGTAAATGTGTCCGCGCAAAGTTTCAAAATCTCGTTCGAGCCGTCGCCGAGCAGGATTTGACCGTGATCGACGCCATTGATTTTCGCCAGCTTATCGATCAACAGATTGTCCTGCTCATGAGGATAACGAGAGGCCAAAGCGAAGGCGTCGCTCATTGCTTTGAACGCCTTCGGCGAAGGCCCGTATGGATTTTCATTGGCACTCAGGCGAATAACCGTTGATGCAGCGGCCTGCTCAGGCCAGCCCCCGAACGAAAGCGTGGGCCGGACAACAGCCGCTGCCGCGCCGGCACCTAACAATTGCGCAAATCTGCGCCGGGAAATTGAGATCGTGTTCATGGACATTGTAATAGAATGATCAGGGACAGGATGCGAGACCGAATTGCGCTCGCTGAAAGCAAATATTTCCCGGAGCCAGCCTTGATGGGAACGTCTAGATTCCGCTTGTGATCTTCGGATTCTTAAAGGAACGCCGCCGACACCGCCTGCGGGCCGCGCCTTTTCCAGATGATTGGCTCGCCACGATCAAGCGTTACGTTGCATTTTTTCACCGACTTTCTGGCGGAGATCAGGCCGAGCTTCTCGGCCACGTCCAGGTTTTCCTTGCCGAAAAGCGTTTTGAAGGCTGCGGTGGTTTGGAAATTACGGATGAGGTCCGTGTCGTTATTGCAGCGCAGGCTTGCCTTCTCCTGCTCCATCGCAAGACCGACTACTTCCCGCGTTTGCTCACCATCCTAGTGTATCCTTCGACATACGTGGCAGAGGAGAGACGGCACGTTCACGGTCATGTCTGGCAAGAGGGAAAAATGGCGCGCCTGGGTGAGACCGGTCGTTGGCTGGGCGCCCTCGTGCTGGCGTGGGATGCGGTCAAGTCTGGCGCGGCTCATCCTTCAGATGGCAAAAACGTTGCACTGCATGAGTTTGCTCATCAGCTCGACTACGAAAACAACGCGGAAGACGGTGCACCCGCGTTGGAAACACGCGATCAGCAAGTGTCCTGGCTGGAAGTCATGCGAACTGAATTCACGTCGTTGCGCACTGCCGACGAAACTGGAATCCCGACCCTGCTCGATACCTACGGAGCGAGTGATCCCGCCGAGTTTTTCGCTGTTTCAACGGAGGCATTCTTTGAGCGACCTTGCGCTCTTCGAGCCTGTCATCCGAAATTGTACGCCGAGCTACAACGCTATTTTCACCAGGATCCGGTCGAATTTTCTGCTGAAGCCAGGTCAGCATGCTGATGCGCTCCGACGAAATAATCCCACCTCTTCGTTACCGCTCTATTGCGGCTGCGGCACGATCCGCATATATGGCTTCGGTGCCTTCCAGCCTTGCGGATAACGCCGCTTCGCCTCCTCGTCGGATACCGAACCCGCAATGATAACGTCCTCGCCTGGCTTCCAGTTCACTGGCGTAGCGAGCTGGTGCTTCGAGGTTAGTTGCAGTGAGTCGATCACCCGCAGCACCTCGTCGAAGTTACGGCCCGTTGTCATCGGGTAGACAAGGATCAACTTGATCTTTTTGTCCGGGCCGATGACGTAAACATTGCGCACGGTGGCGTTATCGGCTGGCTTGCGCGTTTTAGCGTCGCCTGCGGTATCCGCCGGGAGCATCCCGTACAACTTCGAGACCTTGAAGTCAGCGTCGCCGACGATTGGATAATTAGGCGCGTAACCCTGCGTCTCCTCGATGTCCTTCGCCCATCCCTCATGGTCACCGGTCGAATCGACCGACAATCCGATCACCTTCACGTTTCTGCGGTCGAACTCTGGCTTAATCTTGGCCATGTAACCGAGTTCAGTCGTGCAGACCGGGGTGAAGTCCTTAGGATGTGAGAACAGGATGGCCCAGGAGTCGCCGATCCAATCATGGAAACGGATCCGGCCCTCAGTTGTTTCCGCCTCGAAATCTGGCGCTGTATCACCAATTTTCATTTGTTTTTCCTCCTCTATGTTTGTTTTCCGCGACGATTCTTCACAAATTTCGAAGGCAAAGTCAACATTGACGTGGCCGCTGTTGCGGCTTTTTAGGAGACGCGCCGAATTTGCTTACGATTTTATCAGCTCACAGAACTTATTGAGATCGATATTTCCACCAGATACGATGGCAACAATCGGGCCTTTGCCAGCCTTCCCAGTCAACGCAGCGGCAACTGGCAGTGCGCCTGCCCCTTCGGAAATGACTCTGGCTTTTTCCGCCATGAGCCGCATCGCTTTCTTTGTCTCCTCCAGGCTGACGACGATGTAATCATCGACCACTGGTTTCATTCGTTCCCACATCCGAGGGAACGTGCTTTGGCCACCAGCGCCATCCACAAACGAAGCCCTCCAGTTCTTGAACACCTGCGGAGAACCTTTTTCGAACGAAAGTGCGGCCGGGGCAGCCGTCTCCGGCTCGACGCCAAAGACTTTGACCTCCGGTTTGAGCGCTTTGATGGCGCTAGCTACGCCGGTGATCAGTCCGCCGCCGCCAATGCTGGCGATGACAGCAGCCGTCTCAGACGCATCTTCGAGAATTTCCAGGCCCATCGTGGCGTGACCCGCAATGAAATTGTGATCGTCGAACGGATGAATAAATGTTCCTTCGGCTCCGGGAAACGCGCGTTCCTCAAGCGCGTTCCATGCGACATCGTATGGCACTGGAATTAATTTGGCACCGAGAGCGCGCATCCGTTCAATCTTCGATTGTGGCGCTGTTTCGATCACGACGACGCTACAAGGCACGTCTGCCTTTTTTGCGGCGTAAGCGACGCCTTGTCCTGCGTTACCGGCGCTAATCGTCCATACCCCCCGTTCGCGCTTGGATTCCGGCAACATCGCGACCGCATTTGCGGCGCCGCGCAGCTTATAAGCATTGATCGGCTGAAGATTCTCCAGTTTGAGACGTATGTCCGAAAAGTCTGCCGCGAGTTCGAGCCGAATTAGTGGCGTGCGCACGATAGTTTCGGCGATCCGTTCGCGCGCCGCCTGGATTTCAGAGAGTTTAATGGGACGAACCGCTTCCAGCGTCGTGGACATGCGATCATTGTAAAGGCCGCCCCGTCAGCCGCAATCCCAGTCCCGCAGACGTATCTTGTTATCTTGAGAAATTGGGTGTGCGATCTGACCGCGAGCCGCAAACGGCTGGCGGCGCTGGTCGGTTCGAAGTCAGGCCGGTAGTTGTTACGACTTTCGTTGGCAAATCAGCACGTAAGCGCCAAGCTGCGGTGCCGATTTTGGCATTTCTCCGAAATAGTAATCGGTCTGATCCGACGAGAGGATATTCACCAAGCCGACTACGCTGTAGTATGTTCTGGTGTACTGATTTGCCCACGTAAAAATCAGCGACTCCGATTCAGGGTGCCGCAGCCAAGAAATGGGCACGTGGACAAAAATCAGATACTTTGGGCGGGCGAGTTCAATTTCATGCAGCATCTCTTCTTGCATCTGTCGTGCATAACTCTGCGCTTCCATTAGTCCGTAAGTGTAAACGTATCCGGTGGCAGAGTGTCGCTTTGAATAAAAATAAATCTGAGGCTCGGACCCTAACACGGCAATCGTTTCGTTCGGAGTTGTACGATCGCGGATGTACTCGGCAATTTTGATAGACTCGGGAAATGGATTTAGGCCATAGATCATCCGCGAAGCTTCAACCGGAGAAAGCGCAAGGAAGAGCTTTCTCGACGCAAAAACTGGCAAGCTAAGGGCTGCGCCAAGAACAAAAAGCGGTACAAGCCGAATGACAGTCGTGCGACTGGCTGCGACATCCGAGAGTCTGCTGATCGCCACGCCGGCAAGCAGCGAAACTGCTGGAAGAACCAGCACGAAATAATGCGGTCGAAAATAAAATCCTGAAGAAAGCGCTAATGCCGAAGCTGCTAGCAGGCCGAGTAAAATGTTTGTGCTGGTCCGCGTTTCTTTATGCCAAAGCCCAGCGATCAGGCCGAATCCAGCCAATGCCCATACCATCCAGCCATGTCCAATCACTTGCTTGACGCTCTGAGCAAACATGTGCGGCGCTTTGCCAAGGGGAATCAGGCTGCCGTATTGACGCGCGTAGTCGATTGTCCAAAACCAGAACTTATCGAATACGCCCGCGTACCATAGAAGGAGACACGCGAGCCCGAACGGGAGAATCGCACTGACGCTCAAGGTCAAAATGCGCAGGCCAATTCTTTTTAGCGAGAATCCGCGGCGAATGTCATGGGACAGAAGACAGATTGCGCCGAACAGAATAAAAAAAATCGCTGGCTGTTTCATCAACAGGCCAGTGCCGAAAAGCAAACCGCTGGCAAACAGTCGCCCATGAGACATCTCATAGATGGCAGTGACGGCCCCCTGGGACGTTGGTTCCATTCGACGCGCCCGCCGGTCGCGCCCTGCGACAATGGCGTCCCTTCGATTTGCGAGGCGATTACTCACCCTTTGGCGGATCGGTCTGATCAGCCGTGCCCGGCCCATTCCATCTGATTGGTTGAGAAGGAGCAGCGTCCCACCGAGAACCGGCAGCATCACAAAATGCGTAGCGTGAGCGGCCAAGCCCAACACGGACGGGCTCACGGAAAGAACTGCGTAACTTGCCGCCGCGACGATTCCGGCTGCTAAGTTGATCAGTCGCCGGCCCAGGAAAAAGATCAGCGCGATCGTGGCGACGTTGACCAGGAGGAAGCCGAAATGAATTCCAGTGATTGTTTGCCCGAAGATCGACATGATGAGGGCATAAGCGATATAAGTCCCTGGGAATTTCATGTTGTAGGCAAGTTTGTACGGCGGAATGCCCTGCAACATGAGTTGACCGGCGTAAGCGTATTCGCCTTCGTCGCGTTCCAACGGGATTTCCAGCAGCCGAATCCGAATTGCGATTACGAGACCAAAAACGAACACGGCCAGAAGCAACCACGCGGTTTGCAAAACTCTCTCGCTGTTTAGGGTCTTACGCGTCATAACCGCTGCTTTTCTGATGAAACGAGGCTGCTGGCAAGTCCTGCCCGCGAATCATGCGAATAAACGCGAATTCGAGGCTCATAACATCTGGGGCTGGCCCTCCTGGCATCCGGGAAACCCCGGGAGAGCATTCCGGAATTTGAGGCAGCGCTGCGTCTCAAGCTGGAGTTAAAAGTCGCGGCCGACAGTCTGCACTGCGCGCAGGTGCAGTTAAGCTCGCAAAGGTAGCGGCGCCAAAAAATCTGTATGAAGGAGGGACGGCTTCCCATCCGTCCAGGGACACGGCGGCTGGGCAGCGTCGTTCCTTGGTCTAACAGGGCATCCCACAAAGCAATTCAGCGTGGTTCGCGTTCGCCATCAGTTTTTCCATTCTGAGGTTAGATCATCGACGAATACAAATTGAACAGTTCTTGCATCCCGCCTGTCTCAGCATTCCTATGATCAAAACTACAGTTTCAGCATTAGGTGCAGCTGCGATGCTCATCGCGTCCAGTGCGTTCGCAGGAGACAAAGCTTGTTGTGCCAAAGGCGTAACGAACACTGAAAAGGCGGCATGCGCTGACTTGGCAGCACTTAATCTCACACCGGATCAAAAGGCTAAAATCGAAGCCTGGCAGGCGGAATGCATGAAGGCAGGCTGCACGAAGGAAAGCCGCCGAACATTCCTGAAGCAGGCCAAGGGAATTCTTTCCGCAGAACAATTCGCTCAGCTAAAAGCAGTGTGCAAGCCGGCGAACGCGAAGAAAACTCAAGCCTGATCTCGGCTGTAGGTTTCGTTTAATAATCTTAAACAAGATCGCGCCGGAAGAAATTCCGGCGCGATTTTATTTCATCCTGCCGCTGGCAGACCTGCAGCATCAACGCATCTCCCAACAGAACCTTTACAAAGTTTTCTCCAGAAGGTCGACAAGCCGCCAGCCGGCCTTGTGCAATTCTTCCCGGACGATATTTGCCGCCCACGCACGGTAATTAATCTGGTCCGGCTGAGGTTTTTCGTTCGCTTCGCCTGCCGCGACGACACGACTCTTCTTCTGTAGCGGATGCACATTTGTAAAATCCAGTCGTTCGTGCGCCTGGCGCGCGATCGGTAAAATTTCGTCTGCCCACGCCTCCGCATACTTCGTGACGTCCATATTCGCCGGCATCCGCCAGGTCTTTGGTTCATGCGCGGCCAATTCGCGAACCAGTTGTTTCTTAAGCGGCGTGATCTGCGCCTGGAGTTCACGTTTCCGAACCCTTACAGGCACCTGTGGAAAGAGTGCATTTACGGCGTCATAGTCCCAAAAGGCATGCAATTTTTTCTTTCGTACACCGCGCGTGCGCGGCGGCTCATCACTCAGTTCCAGGGTAAATGTATTTCCGCCTTCGTCGGCCAGGGCTGATTGGTCCTTGTTCGGATCCGTGAATCGACCCTGCGCATCGAAATACTGCGCGCCCACATGCAGGGGCTGGTGAATGTCGGCGACGTAATGGGCGAGGAGTATAAGCGCAACGGGCTTGGTGATCTTGCGTTCGTTTTGCTCTGGTCGCCGTCCTCTCAGGACTTCCACGCAGTACGGGATCATATGCACGATGTCCCATTTGCTGCGGCCAACTGTGCCATGGCCGTAGGTTTGCGCCGGGATGACTGGCACATCGGTGTAATGAAACCAATGATGTGACGGCGCTGTTGAATGTATGTTGTGCGTCGGTTGATTCGCCCGCCAAAAATCGCGCAACTGCCGATATATTTTCACAGACGCAACACGGAAAGACTTCGGATTGTCCACTCCCTTTTTGTCCCAGCCCTTGATCGTATCGGCGAGCACGGCCGCTTTTTCCAGGGAAAGGCCACCGATCAGCGCGAGGATCTTCGCTGCAGTAGGCGTATTCGCCAATCGCTCGTCTGCAATCGCGCCGACAATCTGGCGGCCAAGGGGGGCATAACCGTGCGCCTGCGCGGCAAGTCCAAGCGTAATTGAAATTCCCAGCAGCAACGCGCGGAGCGACCCGGATTTCATTTTCAGAATTGGCGACAATACGATCGAACCAATGCCTGCCTAGAAAAATCCTATGTGTCGATCCTACCGTATCTCACGAACAGCGTGCGCGGATTTTTTCGAGGCGTCGTTGAAGTTTCGAGAAATGCGATCCAGCCCAGTAAATTTGCCCACAGCCGCTGCAACGGTGAAATTCCTCGTAGTAAATTTTTGTAAGCGGCTCGAGCTTCTCAATTACGTCGGCCTTAACGGCTCTGTGGAGTGGCGCGTTGCAGCGAAGGCAACGCGTAAACGGAGCGATCAAGTCGAAGAGAGCAAAGCGACGGATCACCTCGATCGTTTGGTCGTCCGCATTTTGCGAACGCGGGCAATAGCCGTGCCGGACAATCGCGTGCATGAGCAAACGGCGATCGCGCGTGAGCAAAGCGCGATCTTCGCGTTGCATCACGCTCAGCAGTTGTCGATCTTGCGCTTGCCGGTCGTACGCGACATCGAACCCGAGCAAGCGCAGATTTCGCGCGAGTGTCCCGAGGTGGCCATCTGCGACAAATCGCACAGTGGAACGGACTTGTAGTCGCTTTTCCTTAAACAGCAGACATTGCGACTGCACCGGGTAAAGATCGATATCTGCATCTTTCACGATCGGGTGAGAAAAATCGACCGGCTTGCCGTTTACAATAATCAGATCCACTTCGGGATGCGGGACGCCGCACGATTCAATCACATCTTTGACCGACGTTTTTTCGCCCAGATCGCGCTCAATGACTTCGTTGCCGGTCTTCGATTTGAGAAAGAATGTCAAGTCGTCGTGAAATTTCAGCCGGACTCTGAACGCGCTCACATCACTTGATGATTCTCGCGTTGGCGTAGGCATACTCAAATGTCGTCCCACGCGGGCGCGCCATGAATCGCCCCGGCCCGAGCGGTTCATCTTCTCCGTAATAACAATCCACTTGCCATCGGCGCAGTCCGCCGCCGGTATCGACAATTTTCCACCGCGTGCTGCCAAAGACTTCCCGCACCGTAGGAGACGAGGTCTCAATGGTCACACCGCGGCGCAACCCGCTCTGCCCCAGCTTTGCGGCAGCGGAATAGCCCGCGACCAGAGTGCCGCCGGCACCTGAGGGCTTTGAAGCAAAGGCAAACGAATCCCCGCCGTTGTAGGAAAGATAATGACGCCCGTTGACCGGCGTTGTTATCCGGCCAAAACCTTCTTTCTTGACTGAGCGAAGAAAATCTCGCGGATATTTGCGCCCACGCAATCCGGGCTTCGTGACCGGCGTTGCGTCAAAACCGCGCTCGAAAGTGAATCCTGATTCAATCGGCGTGTAGTAAAGCGTGCAGACCACGAAGTATTCGCCGCTGTGTCCTTGAGGCCGCCGCGCCAGCTTCTCATTTTCGTAGGCTAGCCGCTGCACAACTTCCGGCCACGGGATGTCCGCGCGAAGGTCCAGGCAAGTCACTGCCAAAATGCCAAGACCTGCGATCTTCGCGGTTAGTCGGAGAAAACCGATTCGACCGGTCCGCCAATTAAAATTTCGATGGGAAGTCTTTTCCATTCGTATTCATAAGGAGGCTGTTTCCATTCAAATTGCTCTGGGTAATTTTTGCGAATGGATTTGATGATTTCTACTCCGGTCAGAAATGGCCGGAATTTTTCGCGTCCGAGTATGTGCAGCTGGGCCCCGCCGCAGATCTCTCCAGCGAATTTGTGAAAAGTCGGCTGGAAATAATTCTCGCGGAAGAAGACGCCCGGGAGCTTCAGATCGTTGAGCTGGCGACAGAGCTTTTCCGTTTCGATGAACGGCGCACCAAAGATTTCGAATGGCCGCGTCGTGCCGCGACCTTCGGAGATGTTTGTGCCTTCCAGTAAACACATTCCAGGATACACCTTTGCCGTGTCGAGCGTTGGCATGTTCGGAGAGGGCATGACCCAGGGCAGACCCGTTTCATCGAACCATATCGCACGCTCCCAATTTCTCATTGGCAGAATTGATAACTGACAATTTGGGAATGCTTCGGCTCGAAATTGCTGCGCCAGTTCCCCAATCGTTTTTCCATGGCGAACTCGAATCGGATGCAAACCGACGAATGATTTGTAATTCGGGTCGAGGATCGGTCCTTCTGTAATGATGCCAGTAATTGGGTTTGGCCGGTCAAGAACAAGGACCGCGACACCTGCTTTTTCGCAGGCGCGCATGCAGAGGTAAAGCGTCCAGATGAAAGTGTAATAGCGCGCCCCAATATCCTGAAGATCGACAAGCAGAACATCGAGGTCTTGCAGCATTTCCGAAGTGGGCTCGCGCTGTTCGCTATAAAGACTGTAAACCGGAATGCGAAGCCGAGGGTGCTCGTAACTTTTCCATTCCACCATGTTGTCCTGAGTCTGGCCGAGAAATCCGTGTTGCGGACCAAAAAACGCAGCGAGCCGGAACAGATCGCCATTGTGCCGCTCCAGAATTCGCGCAGCGTGCTCGAGCTTTGGCGAAACCGACGCCGGATGAAGCAGCGCGCCGATCTGCGCGCCCCGAAATTTTTGCGGCCATAGTTCGGCCAAATGATCGAGTGGCAGTTGAACAGACATGCGTCTGCTTTGTACCACAGGCATTGAATTCTCGCGAGGCACTATGCCAAATGACAATTACGAGTTCACGCAGGAG
>JBKOWV010000139.1:0-28394 GCA_046724585.1 Verrucomicrobiota bacterium | reverse complement strand
GTCAGCGGAAATTTCCAAATGAGAATGACAGCTGCGTTCACAAACACCGAGAACGTGCCGTATTGAAATTCGCCGGCGAGATTGCCGCAGACCCAGGAATACGGACTTAAGATAGGCCAGTGGCCTTCAGACCACGAGCGCGCTACATCGGCGAACACCGGCAGTACCGACAATTCATAATCGTCATTCCAAAAAACGAGCGGATCGTGCCAGAGCAGGATGAGGCAAAAGAAGACAACGATTACTCCTGGCGTTATCGCGCCAAGGAGATTGTTGCGCCAGCTGTGAGAAATGATTGGTGAGAAGTGACTGGTGGATTGGCTACTGATTCCGATCACAATTCACTTCTCACTACTCACCTCTCACTACAGCACAACCGGCTTCCCCTCGGTCATCACGAGAACCTTTTCCTCGATGCCATGAGCGCGGGCAGATGCGAGCAATCGCTGTGGAGGCTCGTGGAGCGGCTCAAATCCGAGGCGAAACGTTCCGTAATGCATCGGAATCAATGTTTGCGCGCGAAGCACCAGGAAAGCCTTCACCGCCTCTTCTGGATTCATGTGGACTTCGCGGCCAGTCGGCGCCTCATAAGCGCCAATCGGAAGCAGCGCTACCTCGATGTTATAACGGTCGCCGATTTCCTTAAACCCGGGGAAATAAGCGCTGTCGCCGCAATGAAAAATGGTGCGTCCGTTCGCCGCGATAACAAATCCGCCAAAATCGCGATGCGAATCCGCAAGGAACCGGGCGCCCCAGTGGTGGCAAGGCGTAAGTGAAATTTTCAGCGGGCCCAATTCCACCGTCTGCCAGTAATCAAGTTCGTGCACGATGTGGAAACCGAGTTTGTGCACCAGATTTCCTACGCCCATGGGCACGACGATGGGTTGATCCGCTGCAACGCGGCGCAAAGTGCGCCGGTCGAGATGATCGAAGTGAGCGTGTGTGACGAGCACCAAATCAATGGACGGCAAATGGTGAATTTCGAAGCCCGGTCGTTTCAGTCTTTTGATCACCTTGAGCCATTTCGACCAGATTGGATCGATCAATACATTAAGTTCGTGGGTCTGGACGAGAAACGAGGCATGTCCGATCCACGTGATACAAATTTCGCCTTCGCGGATTTTCGGAAATTGCGGCGGTGCGTAATGGCCGGAACGTTTGACGAAAAGCGAAGGAATAAGAACGCTGGTGAGAAAATTACGTTTGTGCCAGTCGGCTCGCGGACGCAACCGGACACGGGTGGAGCGTTTCGCAGTGGCGCCATCGCCCGACAGCTGGCGAATGATATTGCGTCGGCTTCTTTTTGGGAAACGAATTGGCACTTTCGCGAGACCATATAGGCTAGCCCTAGCGAAGCAAAACCTTTTGCGCTCCTGCTTCCGGGTAGTGTTCGCGGAAGGCAAAAGCCCGAGATAACGCGGCGCTAATATTTCAGAAAGGATATTACTGGCGTCGGATCGAGCTGTTTGCGGCCATTAAGAAATTCTAGCTCAATCAAGAACTGTGCTTCGAGAAGGCGTCCACCGACTTTACGGATGAGCGCAGCCGCCGCAGCGGAGGTTCCACCGGTGGCGAGCAAATCGTCCACCAAGACTACTCGCTCGCCCGCGATCATGGCGTCGATATGCATCTCCATTTCGGCTTCCCCATACTCGAGTGAGTACTTCGCGATCTCGGTTTTGTAAGGCAATTTTCCGCGCTTGCGGATCGGGACAAAACCGACACCAAGCTCGTAGGCGACCGCCGATCCAAAGAGGAACCCGCGCGCGTCGATGCCGACGATCTTGTCGATCTCTTTCCCGCGGCAGCGCTCTAGAAACAGATCGATCGACGCGCGAAACAGCGCGTGATCGCTCAGGAGTGGGGTGATGTCTTTGAAAACGATCCCCTTTTTTGGAAAATCGGGAACGTCGCGGACGCCTGCGCGCAGTCTGTCCATTATTGCTGAATTCATGGTTAAGAATTTGGCGGATTAACCGCCCAGATTACGTCGCGGTCGCCTGTACCGAGGGCTTGTAAATCCAGAAGGTGACGAGGGCGAGTAGAATGGTCTGCACGATACCGGCAAAGAACCATTTCGTCGCGATGGAACACGGCATGGGTACGACGACGTACATGATTATCGCCCAGACTCCGGAGAACAGTCCCATCAATACGCCATAGCCGATGGCGCAACTGATTTTAGTTGTGGAGCTGGCGAAACCTTTTGCCCAAACGAGGGCGAAGGTGATGACAAATAAGAGTTGGGCGCCGAGCATCCAACCCATGTATGATCCCATCTCGGCTTCTGGTCGCCAGAGGGATTGGGTGGCGCGATAATCGGGCATCATCCAGATGCCGTGGATGAGAAAGTCAGTGGCCCAAAGAACGACAAAGGCGACGATGATTGCGAGAATAAGACGTTTGATATTCATCTTGGGCGACAGTTTTAGGGATTTCCTTGGGGCGTTGCAAGTAAACACCTGATTGCCAAGCGGGAGCCACGATTTTAGAGTTAGGGCGTCCGGTGGATCGATATCTGCTCATCGTCTCGACGCTTTGTTTTCTCGCCGCAATCATGCGGGCGGTCCTTTCTTTGCGGGCGAAGATTTTTCAGCCGAGCCGATTTAGTTTTCTTGCGATCGGCCTTGGATTCATTTTTCAAACGGCATTCTTGTCCGTCCGCGGCCATGCGCTGGGACGCTGTCCGCTGACGAACTTGTTTGAGGTGTTCATTTTTCTCGCCTGGTCGATTGCGCTCATCTACATGCTGGTCGGTCCAACCTATCGCCTCTCGCTCATGGGCGCGTTCACCGCGCCCCTGGTCGTTTTGTTGCAGGGATTTGCCTTGATCGCGCCAATCGACGTTCGCCATCCAGTAAAATTGCCGCCGAATTCGTGGCTGGAATTTCACGCGTCGATTTCGATCGTCGCCTACGGCGCATTCGGCCTCGCTTGCATTGCGGGCGTCATGTACCTGGTGCAGGAACGCCAGCTCAAGACCCATCAATTGCATTCCATTTTTTACCATTTGCCGCCCCTGACTGATCTCTTCGCGGCGATCACACGACTCCTCTGGTGGGGTTTCGTGCTTTATACTCTGGGACTCGTGAGCGGGTTTTTTACGGGAGGACCATTGCCGCGGGTGCAACTGGTGGCCGCTATCGGGGTCTGGCTGCTCTATGCCGCTATCTTGCAAGGCCGCCATCTTCGGCGCCTGGCGCCCAAACGCGTGGCCACGCTTTGCATTCTCGGGTTCACCGCCGCCCTGACGCTTCTCTGGGGAATCAGTTTCTCGGCCCAAAGTCAATCGTTGCCATGACTCTTTTCTGCGTCGGCTTGAGCCATCACACCGCAAACGTAGAAACGCGCGAGCGCTTCGTCGGTCACGCCGAAACCGAATGCATTTTGCGCAACGCCGGCTGTGTAGAAGCTTTGTTGCTCACAACCTGCAACCGAGTGGAAGTTTACGGGGCTTCGGAAAAGCGGGTCTCGACCGATGAAATCGCGCGCTGCCTCGCGCGGGAGATCGAGAAGAACGCCCACCAGTATGCACCTGCGTTCTACCGTTACGAAGATGAAAAGTGTGTGCAGCATCTTTTTCGCGTTGCCTCGGGTCTTGATTCGATGGTAATTGGTGAGAGCGAGATTCTGGGGCAGGCGAAAAAGGCCTACGAAACAGCGCGCGCGTCACACACGGCTGGCCCATATTTGCATCGTCTGTTTCAACGCGCCTTTCGGGTGGCCAAGCACGTGCGCACCCGCACCGACATTACGCGCGGCCTGGTCTCGGTTGGATCGGTTGCGGTCGATCTTGCCCAACGAATTTTCGGGCAACTCAGCAATTGCAAAGTCCTTGTCCTCGGAGCGGGTGAGACGAGCGAGCGCACAGCACGGGCGCTCGCCTCACGTGGCGTCAAAGATCTTCGCGTGAGCAACCGTTCGAGCGATCGCGCCCAGGAATTGGCACGACTTGTCGGCGGTCAGGTCGTTCCATTTGATCAATGGCCGGAACAATCTCGCGAGATCGACATCCTGATCACGTCCACATCTTCCGAAACGCCGTTGCTGACATGCGAAAATCTGGCGCCGATGTTACGCGATCGTATCGATCGTCCGCTTTTCATCATCGACATTGCCGTCCCGCGTGATGTCGATCCCAAGGTAAATGAAATGGAGGGTGTTTATCTTTATGACATCGATTCTTTGCAATCGGTGGCGGATCAATCGCTCAGGCTCAGACGCGAGCAAATGGCCGCGGCGGAAGCAATCATCGCCGAACATGTTGCGGACTTTGTTGCTTCGATTGCACGCGGATTGAATCGCGTCGCGCGAGCTGCCGGACATCCTTCGGTCGCGGATGGTTCGCTGCGCGCTTCGGAGCTGTAGGGGAAGCTGCCAGCTTCTCCTGCAGGAGCTACATTTGCGAGATGGCTGAGCAAATCGTCCTTGGCACGCGCGGCAGCGAGTTGGCCCGCGCGCAAGCCCATTTGATTGAAAAAGCGATTCAAGCGGCGCGGCCTGACTTGAAGATCGAAACCAAAATCATAGTGACGAAGGGGGACAAGGGTGGCGCGACTTTTCAGGTTGCGGACCACGAAGGCCCGCAAGCTGCAGATTCGCCACCGGACGAATCCGCGGTGACGGACTTGCGTCACGGGAGAAAAGGATTGTTCACGGCCGAAATTGAGCGAGCGCTTCTGGCCGGGGACGTCGATGTTGCGGCGCATAGCGCGAAAGACCTGCCGAGCGAAATGAGCCCGGGCGCGGAGATCGCGGCGGTCCTTCCGCGCGCACTGACGGATGACGTGCTGGTTTCCAGACATCGGGACGGTTTGGCTGGGCTTCAGGAAGGTGGGACGATCGCCACCGGGAGTGTGCGAAGAAAACACCAGCTCCTATGGAAATGGCCAAACCTAAAGATTGTCGATCTTCGCGGCAACGTGCCGACACGGCTGCGCAAACTCGCGGAGAACGATTGGGATGCAATCGTGCTGGCCCGCGCCGGGCTCGAGCGCCTTGGGCTATCGCCAGCGCAAGGGGAAATCAACTTTGGAGACCGGAAATTCTTTCTTGAGGCGCTTCCGCGGGAAATCTTTTTGTCCGCAGGCGGGCAGGGGATCATCGCGATGCAAATTCGGGCAGACGACGAAAGAGTGCGAGCAATTGTCGATCTCGTGAACGATCGCGAGACGTTACTCTGCTTGCGCGCGGAGCGAGAATTTCTGCGTTTGTTGCATGGTGACTGCAATTCGCCGGTAGGAGTGCTGGCGACCGTAGAAAACGGAGTGATGAAATTGCGCGGGCAATTATTTGACCACGGCTTGGGCGCGCCGCGTGAAGCCGAGGTTGAAGGCGAGCTCGAAGATGGCGAGGCTCTCGCTGCGCACTTATTGAGGCGAATCAATGGAGAATGAGAGCAAGAGTGGGAAGTTTTTTTTGGTTGGTGCCGGGCCGGGCAACCTTGGCTTGGTTACATTGCGGGCAAAGGAATGCATCGAGAGCGCAGATGTGATCGTTTACGACCACCTGGCCAATCCGGAGATGCTCAGTTGGGCGCGCGATGATGCGGAGATTATTTATGCCGGCAAAGAGGCGGGCGAACCCTCGCCAAGCCAGCAGGAAATTAACACGTTGCTGGCTCAGAAAGCGCGCGAAGGAAAAGATGTTGTTCGCCTAAAGGGCGGAGACCCCTTTGTCTTTGGTCGAGGCGCAGAGGAAGCAAAGGCAATCGCCGATGCGGGAATCGAATTTGAAATTGTGCCGGGCATCACCTCGGCAATAGCCGGGCCAGCCTACGCGGGAATTCCCATGACGCATCGGGCGGAAAATTCGCACGTCACATTTTTTACGGGGCACGAAGACCCAGCCAAGACCGAAAGCGCGATCGACTACGCGGCGCTGGCAAAACTTGGCGGTACACAAGTCATGTTGATGGGCGTGGAGCGTCTCGGATCGATTACGCACGAAATGCTTAAGCAAGGTGTGCGCCAGGATTTGCCGGTGGCGCTGGTACGCTGGGCGACAACCGGACGTCAGGAAACACTCACCGGAACCCTCCAGGATATCGCCCAACGAGCTGTTGCCAGTGGTTTTGCCGCACCCGCGGTCGCCGTATTCGGGGATGTCGTCGCCCTGCGTGAGAGTCTCAATTGGTACGAAAACCGGCCGCTCTCGGGGAAACGGATTGTGGTTACACGAACACGAAAACAGGCGAGCGCGTTAAGTAACAAACTGCGCGCGCTCGGTGCTCAAGTGGTCGAATTCCCCACGATTCGGATCGAACCTCCCAGCGATTTACGCGCCTTCGCGGAACTCGTCCAAGACGCGCACGTTTACGACTGGATCGTCTTCACCAGCGCGAATGGCGTGGACGCGTTTTTCGAGATCTTTTTCAAACTCTACGACGACGCTCGTGAAATCGGCGGCGCGCGGATCGCAGCCATCGGACCGGCTACAGCGCAGCGGGTGAAAGACTTTCATCTTCATGTCAATCTTCGGCCGGACGAATTCGTAGCGGAAGCGGTAGTAAAGGAGTTTCAAAAAGAAGGCAGCGTCGAAAACTTGCGGATCCTCCTGGTGCGCGCGGAAAAGACGCGGGATGTGCTTCCCAAAGAACTCTCGGCCCTGGGAGCGATTGTGGACGAAGCGTTTGCTTATCGGACGGTGCCGGAGACGTGCGACAATACCGGAGCGCGTCGGCGACTGGCGAGGGAGGCGGCTGATCTGATCACGTTTACCAGTTCCTCAACGCTGGAAAATTTTCTCGCGCTTGGGCTGCCATGGCCGAAAGGAATGCGAGTCGCCAGCATAGGTCCCATCACGTCAAAGACTGCGCGCGATCACGGTTTAACAGTCGATATCGAAGCGCGGCGGCACGACATCGAGGGATTAGTTCAGGCAATTTGCGACTTTTTTGCTCCCAGAAACGCGGGCAAATCGAGTTAGGAAGTGGTCAATTTCGCAACCCCAACTCCGACACCAGGTCGCGAGCACGCGAAGAATTTCGGTGTTCGCAATCTGAAATTATCAGGACGGGTTGAATCGGAACTTGGTTCGGCCGCGCTTGGCGTTGGCTTTTGCTTTGCGGCGATGCTTTTGTGAGGGCGTCTCGAAGGCGCGCAAACGGCGGACCTCCTCGAGAATACCCTCGGCATCCAGCTTGTTCTTCAGCCGCTTTAACGCGCGATCGACGGGTTCACCTTTGCGAACGATCACTTCTGGCATCGATAATCACTCCTGGCTTTAAAAATGGGTTGCTTGACCGCCGAGGCGGAGCCTACTCGGGCCGGACGACCGCGTCAAATCTCCCGAAAACAGCCCTCGGCCGGGTTTCTCCTAATTTGAAGCCAGAGCTGTGCGAGCCGTCAATCCCTGGGGCTATGCGACCCCTTTGGCGAGCGACGGGGCGTTCCCTAGAGGAGAAATGGAACGACACCCAGCGGTCCGTCCTACCGTTGGGCAAGAGGATTTGCAGTGCTCGCTTGTTGAGTGATTTCGCGCCGCAGAACGCTCGCGCCACCGCGAGCGCGCGTCCACCAGAGAACGATGGGCGAAGCGATAAAGATCGAGGAATAGGTTCCGACCAGGATGCCTATGAGAATCGCCAGGGCGAAGTCCCGCAGGACCGTGCCGCCGAACAGAAAGAGACAGCAAATCGGGATAAGCGTGGCCCCACCAGTGAGGACCGTGCGGCTCAGCGTCTGATTAATGCTCTCGTTCATGATCTGCTCGATCGAACCCCGGCGTCCACTGGCCAAACCTTCTCGAATGCGATCGAAAACGACGATGGTGTCATTAATAGAGTAACCGGCGATGGTGAGAATGGCGCCGACCAAAGTAAGAGTCAGTTCACGCCCCAGGAGTGCGAAGGCGCCGACCGTGAGCAAGACGTCATGCAAGACCGCCACGATCGCACCGACGGCGAAGGCAAGCTCGAAGCGCACCGTGACATAGAGCAAAATGCCGACCATCCCCAAGCCGAGCGCCCAAAGAGAATTTCGCGCTAGCTCGCCTCCTACCAAGGCGCCGACCCTCTCCGAGCCTTCCGCTTTGAACTCGGCCTCGGGCATCGCCTGCGCGACCCGTTTTTGAATAGCGTCGCTGGTGTTCAGCGCGCTGCGAATGGTAATGTAATTTCGCTCGCCCTGCCGCGACTGTTGGATGGACGCATCATCAAGATTCAATGGCCGGAGCGCTTCGCGAATCTGTGCGACCGATACCGGCTTGCTGGTGCTCAACGTCAGGAGGTCGCCGCCTCTGAAATCGACGCCGAGATTCCTCTCTCCGCGCATCCCAAAGGCAACCGAGCAAACAATGAGGAGCGCAACGGAGCAGAGCGTGGCCAGAAAACCTCTACGCATGAAATCGAAGTTCTTTGGCGAAATCAGTGAAGCCATGGAAATTTGTTTCACCCGACCCGTATCTATCAGCCAGCTCGTGCAACCCTTGCCGACAATCAGCACCGCGAACATCGAAGCCAGAATTCCAAGCGTAAGTGAGATGGCGAAACCCTTCACCGGACCGGTCGCCCACCAGAAAAGGATGACCGCGGTTATAAGGGTGGTGACATTTGCATCCAGAATCGAACTGAAGGCCTTGTCATACGCCGCCTGCATCGCGATTTTGAGGGATTTCCCCAGCTTCAGTTCTTCGCGCAGGCGCTCGAAAATGAGAACGTTCGCATCGACCGCCATGCCGATAGTAAGGATGATGCCCGCGATTCCAGGCAGGGTGAGCACGAAGTTGAACATCGTCAGCATGCCCATCAACAGGATTAGATTTACGATCAGGACGATATTCGCGACCAAGCCGAGCAACCTGTAGTAAGCGAGCACGCAGATCATCGTAATGAGCAAGCCGATCAGGCCGGCCAGCACGCTGCTGCGAACGGAATCGGCGCCCAGCGTAGGCGAAACGCTGCGTTCCTCTTCGATGCTAACCGGCGTTTGCAAAGGGTTCTCGAGGACGCTGGCAAGCCCACGCGCTTCCTCCTCAGTAAAACTTCCGGTGATAACAGCGTCACCCCCATAAATGGCATCGCGAATGACCGGTGCGGATTGAATCACGCCATCGAGGACAATCGCGAATCGATAGCCTTTGTATTGCTCGGTTATCTGGCCGAATTTCTTTGCGCCTTCGCCGTCGAACTTCAACTGCACCGTCCAACCCTCGTTGCCGTAGTAAGCGTTCGATGCTGAAACTCGGTCGCCGCCCAGGTCGGCTTTCTTCTTGACGAGGAGCCGTTCTTCTCTGGGCTTTTCCTTGGCGCCCGCGACAGTCTCACCGAACTCATTGGTCATCGGCGCGCCTTCCGCTCCGAGTTTGTAAACTTCGATGCGGTAATCCGGCGGAATCACGTCCTTGCCTTCGTCGATCGCTTTCAACCGTTCGCCGTTATCAGGATAAACCAGACGAAACTCGAGTTTTGCAACGCGTGAGAGTTGATCGCGCGCCTCCTGAATTTTTGCGGTGTCGAGGCCTGGGATTTGGACAAGAATGCGATCATTCCCGACCGGACTTATGATCGGTTCGCTCGCGCCAAAATAATCGACCCGCTTGCGAATGACCTCGACCGCCTGGTCGAGCATGGCTTTGCTGAGCTGTTTTTCGCCGGGCTTGAGTCGAATGAGAAAAGAGGTACCGCCTTGAACATCGAGACCGAGCGCGATCTTTTTCTGGGGCGGCCAGATCGTGACGATGCTGAACGTGACCAGCAGGAGCGCCAACGCGGCTGCAAGCAGGCGCTTCCGCGGACCTTGATCGGTGGCGAAGTACCATCCGAAAAGAACGAGCCCGGTGAACAGAATAAAAAATGTTAGCCCTGGAGTCATCGGATTTTCGATTTTCGATTTTCGATTCGCGATCTGGTCATCGCTTCAACGATCCACCCTTCAAGGCTTCGACGCTTTACTGTCGTTCAGCACATTCGTAACGGCCGATTTCTCCATTTCGATCTTTACGTTGTCGGCCACCTTTACGATCACCGTCGTCTCCTTCACGTTAGCGATAAGACCGTGAATCCCGGCATTGGTCACGACGCGGTCGCCGGTCTTCAAACTGGCGGTTAATTTCCGTTGCTGTTCCTGTCGCTTTTTCTGCGGCCGGATCATCACGAAATACATGATGATGAAAAGGAAAATGAACGGCACAAAGAAGCCGATGCCGCCGCCCGGACCCGGCGGAGCCGGACTTTGTGCCTGAGCCAGAAACGTCTGAAGCATGTTAGGAATTGGAGAGCGCACCTTAAGCGCGAAACCGCTGGCTGCAATCGGTCTTTGTCGGCACGAGCCAATGTGCCAGTCAGGTCTCCCAATCGACGGACTCGTCCCGTGGCGAGTTCGGATCGGGATATCGCTAACTCCTATTACAACGGAAAACTAGCCACAGATTGACACGGATGAAACACAGATTGCCCCTCTTTTTCATGCCAGCGTCACTTTTCTAAATCTGTGAAGATCTGTGTTGATCTGTGGCTAAATTCTTTCCGGAAGCTCGGCATCGCGCGTTCTATAATTTGAGAGAAAGCGCCTGCGAAATTCCGCGAAGCTGCCGCTTGCGATGTGCTCCCGCGCTTGTCGCATCAAATCAAGATAGAAATGCAAATTGTGGAGCGTGATCAGGCGCAGACCGAGAATCTCGTCAGCCTTGATCAGGTGCCGAATGTAGCCACGGGTGAATTCCTGGCACGCGGGACAGGTGCAATTTTCCTCGATCGGCCTCTTGTCGAGTGCGAACTCGGCGTTCTTTAAATTAAGCGTGCCCCTCACGGTGAATGCCGTTCCATTGCGTGCCAGGCGGGTCGGCAAAACGCAATCGAACATATCCATGCCACGCGCGATCATCTCCAGCATTTGCGGCGGCGTACCGAGTCCCATCGCATAACGTGGTTTCGCTTTCGGCAAAAACGGTTCGCTCGCGTCCACCGCTCGCATCATTTCCTTTTCCGGCTCGCCCACGCTGACTCCGCCAATGGCGTAGCCATCGAAATCAAGATCGACAATCGCCTCCGCGCTTTGCCGGCGAAGATCATTAAAGGTGGCGCCCTGGACGATGCCGAAAAGCAACTGGTTGAGAGTTGATGGCTGAGAGTTGGGAGATGTCCCTTCTTCCTTTGGACGTTGAACGTGGGACGTTGAGCGCCTGCCACGCCGTAGCCTGGCGGAGGCGCGTTGAGCGTTTTCCTTCACATTACGCCAACGCGCCATTACTCCATCATCCCAGGCGCGCTTGCATCGCTTCGCCCAGCGCATCGTCAATTCTGCGCTACGCGCCGCGTACTCGTAATCGGATGGATACGGTGCGCATTCATCGAGGACCATTGCGATATCGCTGCCGAGTGCGGTCTGAATCTCCATCGCAATCTCCGGACTGATAAATGCCGGCGTCCCATCCACGTGATTTTGAAAATGCACGCCTTCCTCCGTGATCTTGCGGATCTTTGCGAGCGAGAAAACCTGATAGCCGCCGCTGTCGGTCAGGATCGGTCCATCCCAGTTCATGAAGCGATGCAGGCCGCCAAAATGCCGGATCACCTCGAGCCCCGGCCTAACGAAAAGATGATACGTATTCCCGAGAACGATCTGCGCATTCAGCTCGCGCAGCTCGCGCGGCGTCACTGCTTTCACCGTTGCCTGCGTCCCGACCGGCATAAACGCTGGCGTCTCGATGACACCGTGCCTAGTCGTCAAGCGTCCACGCCGCGCCTTCAAAGATGGATCGCTCGCCAGAAGTTCGAAGTTATTCTGCATTGAATTAGAGATTCCTCGACTTCGCTCGGAATGACAATCGAATGCGCACAAAAAAATCTTTGCAGCGCTGAGTTTTCCCTCTATATTCCGCGTTCACCGCACAGGCGCGTGAGAGTTTTAGTACGCGACCTGAGCGGGTTTTTTGTCGCCCGGACCTTGAGGTTTTTGGCGGCGCTTTGTTTTAGGATTTGGAAAATGCCCACGATTAATCAGCTGATTCGGAAAGGACGCCGGAAGGTGTCGGTGAAGTCGAAGTCGCCGGCACTGACCGATTGTCCGCAACGGCGCGGCGTGTGTGTGCAGGTGATGACGCGCACGCCGAAGAAGCCGAATTCTGCTCTGCGCAAAGTCGCAAAAGTGCGGTTGACGAATGGCCAGGAAGTGATTGCCTACATTCCAGGCGAGGGACACAATTTGCAGGAGCACTCCATCGTGCTCGTGCGCGGGGGGCGCGTGAAGGATTTACCCGGCGTGCGTTACCACATTGTGCGTGGGACGCTCGACAGTCTCGGCGTGGATGGACGTCGCCGGAGCCGCTCTAAATATGGAGCGAAACGACCGAAGGGCGGCGGCGGAGGGGCGGCAGCGAAGGAGGCTGCACCGAGAGCGGCCGCGAAGGAAGGCGCGCCCGAAAAGAAATAATTTGGACAGAAAGATCGACAATGTCGCGACGGAGAAAAGTATACAAGAAAGAGGAGCGCGTCGATTCCCGCTACGGGAGCCCGGCCGTGGCGCGCCTCATTACTACGGTCATGAAGCGGGGCAAGAAATCGCTCGCGGAACGGATCGTCTACACGGCGATCGAGAAATCGCGCGAAGGTTCTGATTCTGTCGATCCGCTGGAAGTTGTAAACAAGGCGATCGAAAACGTTCGCCCGCGGCTGGAAGTAAAATCGCGTCGTGTCGGCGGCGCGACTTACCAGGTGCCGATGGAAGTGACGCCCGCGCGCCAAATCTCCCTGGCGACTCGCTGGATTGTCCAATACGCGGACAATCGTAAGGGAATGCGAATGGCCGACGCGCTCGCCCAGGAAATCAAAGACGCCGCCGGCGGGCAGGGCAATGCGATCAAGAAACGCGAAGACACACACAAAATGGCGCAAGCGAACCGCGCGTTTGCGCATTTCCGTTGGTGACGATTATGCCCGCGACGCTCGAACAAAGGCAGACGGCGAAGAATCCGAATTCGCCCAATCGCAAGTTTCCGCTCGAGCGAACGCGAAACATCGGGATCGCCGCCCATATCGATGCCGGCAAAACGACGCTGACTGAGCGCGTTCTGTTTTACACCGGCATGATCCACAAAATCGGGGAAGTGCACGAAGGCACGACCGTGACCGACTGGATGGAACAGGAGCGCGAGCGCGGGATTACGATCACGTCAGCGGCGACGACCTGCGCGTGGACGCAGCGTCAGGAGCCGGGCGTTTACAAAATTTTCGAGGGGATCAAGGAGCGCATCAATATCATTGATACGCCCGGCCACGTCGATTTCACCGCTGAAGTAGAACGTTCACTCCGCGTCCTCGATGGCGCGATCGCTGTATTCGACGCTGTCGCCGGCGTGCAACCGCAATCGGAGACGGTTTGGCGGCAAGCGACCAAATACAATGTCCCGTGCATCGCGTTCATTAACAAAATGGATCGGGTCGGCGCTGACTTTAAGATGTCGATCGATAGCATGCGCCAAAAGCTCGGCGCGAACGCCTGGCCGGTTTTGCTTCCGCTCGGCAAAGAAGATCAGTTCAAAGGCCAGATCGATGTCATTAACAAGAAGGCGGTCATTTATTCGGACAGCGATCAGCTCGGGTCCACCTATGAACTTGCCGATGTTCCAAAGGAGTATGTCGAGCTTGCCGATAAAGCCTACGCCGACTTGGTCGAACAAATTTCAAATCTCGACGACGCAGTCGCAGAGGCAGTTCTGGAGGAAAAGCCGGTCACACCCGACTTGCTGAAAGCAGGTATTCGCCGCCAGACGATCGCGAACAAGTTTGTGCCGGTCGTTGCCGGTTCGGCGCTCAAGAACAAAGGAGTGCAATACCTGGTCGACGCGGTAGTCGATTATCTGCCGAGCCCGCTCGATATTCCGCCGGCGAAAGGTCAGGATCCGGAGACTGGCGAGCCGCTGGAGGCGCCGACCGACGACAACGGCAATTTTTGTTCGCTCGCCTTCAAGCTTTGGAGCGATCCGTTTGTCGGCAAGCTTGTTTTTTTCCGTGTTTATTCCGGAACGCTTTCGAAAGGCGACACGGTTTACAACCCGCGCACGAACAAGCGCGAGCGCATTTCGCGCCTGATCCAAATCCAGGCGGATAAGCGCGAGGACATTGAGACATGCTACTCGGGAGATATTGCCGCAATCGTCGGCATTAAGAATATTACCACGGGAGACACCTTGTGTGACGAAGATCATCCAATCCTGCTCGAGCCGCCTACGTTTCCCGATCCCGTCATTTCAATGGCCATTGAGCCAAAGACTAAATTGGATCAGGAAAAGATGGGCGTCGCGCTGCAACGGCTTGCAGAAGAAGATCCGACGTTCCGTGTTTACACCCACGAAGACACCGGCCAGACGATCATCGCCGGCATGGGCGAGCTGCACCTGGAAATCATTCGCGATCGTATGTTCCGCGAATTCAAAGTCGACGCGAACGCGGGCAAACCTCAGATCGCGTATCGCGAAACGATCACCACCAACGCGCACGGTGTTGGCAAGTTGATCAAGCAATCAGGTGGTCGCGGTCAATACGGCCATGTCGAAGTAGATGTGCGTCCCGGCTCTCGCAGCAGCGGCTTGGTCGTCGAAAATAAAATCGTCGGCGGCATTATTCCTCGCGAATACATTCCCGCGGTAAAAAAGGGCATCGATGAAGCGATGCTCAACGGCGTGTTGGGTGGCTACCCGGTGGTCGATGTGGAGGTTGATATTGTTTATGGAAGCTTCCACGAAGTCGATTCGAATGAGCTTGCCTTCAAACTCGCCGCGATCTTTGCCATGAAAGACGGCTTTAAACAGGGAAAACCGATTCTGCTCGAGCCGATCATGAAGGTGGAAAACATCACACCAGACGAATTTCAGGGCGACATTTGCGGAGATTTAAGCCGGCGGCGCGGCAGCATCAACAGCATCGAGACGCGCGGTAATCTGGCGATCATCCACGCGGAGGTCCCGCTCGCCGAACTCTTTGGTTACGCGACCGCAATTCGTTCGCTCTCAAAAGGCCGCTCGAGTTATTCAATGGAGCCGTCGCATTTCCAACCAGTGCCCGCGAACCTCGTCCCCGCGATCCTCGACCAGAAGGAGACCAAATGAGCAATGGGCAGCGCATTCGGATTCGCTTGAAAGCGTTCGACCATCGCATGCTCGATCAATCCGCAGTCGAGATTGTCGAAACCGCCAAGCGCACCGGTGCCCGAGTAGCCG
Organism: Verrucomicrobiota bacterium; assembly: GCA_046724585.1. Taxonomy (GTDB): domain Bacteria; phylum Verrucomicrobiota; class Verrucomicrobiia; order Chthoniobacterales; family UBA10450; genus Udaeobacter. The sequence continues at coordinate 13,238 of JBKOWV010000139.1, read as the reverse complement.
GACCGATTCCCCTGCCGACGCTGATCGAGAAATTCACCGTGAATCGCTCGCCGCATGTCGATAAAAAGTCGATGGAGCAATTTGAAATTCGCACCCACAAGCGATTGCTCGACATCATTGAACCGACTGCGAAAACGGTGGATGAACTAAAGAAACTGAATTTGCCTGCGGGCGTTGATATTACGATTAAGATTTAAGCGGAGGCCCTTCTGAAAGATTTGCAAACCCACGATCATGAGCATCGGACTTCTCGGAAAAAAAATCGGCATGACCAGCGTTTACGACGCCAGGGGTGGGTTGTGTCCTGTGACCGTGATTGCGGCGGGGGATAACGTTTTGCTGCGTCGCTTGACGGCGGAGAATGAGGGCTATTCAGCGGTGCAAGTTGGGTTTGGTGCCCAGAAGGAATCGCGCGTCGCCAGGCCGCTTGCAGGCGTATTCAAAAAGGCCGGCGTCGAGCCGAAGAGATTTGTCCGCGAATTTCGCCTGACGAGTGACCTCCCCGAAGGGGAAATCAACTTAAGCGTTACGCAGTTTCAGGCAGGCGACTATGTCGACGTGATTGGCCGTTCCAAAGGCAAGGGCTTCCAAGGCGTGATGAAAAAGCACAACTTTCACGGACAAGGCGCGTCGCACGGCTCGAAAACGCACCGGCGGCCTGGCGCAATCGGCAATCGATCTACTCCCGGACGAATTTGGAAAAATATGGGGATGCCCGGTCACCTCGGCGATGAACGGGTAACCGTGCAAAATCTTCAAGTCATGCAGGTGCGCGAAGCAGACAAGATGATTTTAGTCAGCGGCGCCGTGCCGGGAGCAAACGGCAGTTATGTAATCGTTCGGCCGGCCATTAAGCATCCCGAACGCGTAGTGACGCTACACGCTGAGCATCGAAAGCACGAGGAAGAAGAGAAGGCGAAGAAGCCGAAAACGTTAGTTGAGATGGCACAGAGAAAATGAGCGCGAAGGTTTTGACCAAAGCAGGGGCCAAGGAAGCGAAGATCGAGTTGATCGAGGATGGCCGCGGTACGCAAGCTGTCCATGAGACCGTTGTGGCGATGCGTGCGGCGCGGCGTTCGGGCTCGGCTAACACGAAAACAAAAGCCGAAGTAGATCTTTCCGGGGCAAAACCGTGGCGACAAAAGGGGACTGGTCGGGCCCGGGCCGGCTATAAATCGTCGCCGATTTGGCGTGGCGGTGGCGTCGTTTTCGGGCCAAAGCCACGTGACTATTCAAAAAAGATTTCGAAGTCGGTGCGACGTCTCGCTTTTCAAAAGGCGCTAAGCGACCGGATCAGCGCTGGTGATATTTTGACGGTCGACAAATTCGAAGTGCCAGAACTGAAGACCAAATCGTTCATGGCATTGCTGAAAAAGCAGACGGATGCGCGAAAAGTTTTACTGATTTCCGATGCGTTCGATCAAACTACCTTCAGATCGGCGCGCAACGTCAAACCGGTGCAGCTCGTGACGGCTTCCCATGTCAACACCGAGCAGTTGCTCGCGTTCGAGAAAATTCTCGTTACGCACAAGGCGCTGGAACAGCTCGCGGAAAGGACCAACCCGCCCTCGTCTCGCAGTGGCGGGACTACGGCGCGATAAAAATGAACGAGCCCCACGAGATTATTAAAACTGCATCATTGACTGAAAAGTCGACGTTGATGAGTGAGAAGCTGAACAAGTACGTCTTCCGCGTCAGTCCGCGCGCGAGCAAAATTCAGATCAAGAACGCAATTGAACGGTTGTTTCAAAAGAAAGTGGTCGATGTGAACACCTGCAATTACGCCGGCAAACAGAAACGCGTCCGGGGGCCATTGGGCCGACGGCCGCACTGGAAGAAAGCCATCGTGACCCTGAAGGAAGGCGAGAAGATCGACTTGGTATGATGAGGAATGACGAACCACGAATGACGAACGCCGAATTTGTAAAGTTATGGCACTAAAAGATTATCGCCCGCTTACGCCGACGTTGCGCTTCAAGGCGCTGCCGCGCTTCGATGAAATCACCAAGCGGCGGCCGGCCAGGAGCCTGGTTGAATCGAAGAAAAAATCCGGCGGCCGCAATAATTACGGCCGACTCACGTCTCGGCATATCGGTGGCGGTCACAAGCAGAAATATCGCAAAGTTGATTTCAAACGGCGCAAGCGCGGTATCGCCGCCGAAGTAATCGCGATCGAGTACGACCCGAACCGCTCCGCGCGCATTGCTCTTATTAAATATGCGGATGGCGAGCTGAGTTACATTCTTGCGCCCAACGGTCTCCAGGTCGGATCGACAGTCGCCGCTGGGGAAGATGCGGCGCCCGATCTGGGAAATGCGCTGCCGCTTCGCGCGATCCCGCTTGGCGCGAACATTCACAATATCGAATTGGCGCCGGGACGCGGCGGTCAGGTCGCACGCAGCGCCGGGCAGCAGGCCACCTTAAGCAACCTTGAAGGTGGTTATGCGCTGGTGAAAATGCCCTCCGGTGAAGTCCGTCGGATCCACGAAAACTGCTTCGCCACGATCGGGCAGGTGGGAAACGTCGATCACATGAATGTGTCGAGCGGGAAAGCGGGACGGACGCGGTGGCAGGGACGCCGGCCGCATGTGCGGGGCATGGTCATGAACCCGATTGATCATCCCATGGGAGGTGGGCAGGGGAAATCAAAAGGGGGCGGGGGGCGGCATCACCCCGTGAGTCCCTGGGGACAACTCGCGAAAGGATTTAAGACACGAAGCAAACACAAGCCGAGCGATCGGTTTATTTTGGAACGGAGAAAATCAAAGAAGAAAGCGTGAGACGTGATTAGTGAGAGCTGAGAAGTGGTTCTTACTTCTCACTATCCACTTCTCACAAATTAGTTGAAATTTATGGCTAGATCGTTGAAGAAAGGACCCTTCGTCGAGTCGCATCTTCTGGAGAAGATCGACAAGATGAATAGTTCGGGCGCAAAAAGACCGATCAAAACATGGTCGCGGCGTTCGATGGTGACGCCGGATTTTGTTGGCCACACGTTTTTGGTGCACAACGGAAAAACCTTTAACTCCGTCTTTGTCACCGAGAACATGGTCGGTCACAAGCTCGGTGAGTTTTCGCCGACACGGGTGTTCAAGAAACATGGCTCCCACACGGCGAAGGTGACCAAATAATGTGAATTTTCGATTTTCGATTTCCGATTGTCGATTGCCCAAATGGGCAATGACTGGTGGATCGATGATCATGTTTGTGGGCCTGTTGCCCGTCGGAAGACTGGCGGCAGAGGGAAATAGTTCTTTGTCAGAATCCAAAATTGAAAATGCGGACCACGCAGGGACGGCCGAGACGTTGCGCACGCAAAACGAACAATTGCGCCGGCAACTGGCCATCGACCAGGAATCGCTCAAGGTGTTGACGAGCAGCCTGGCGCAATCCAACGAGGAGGCGGAATTGTTTCGCCGCAAGTATTCCGATTTGGAATTGCGGATGGAGGCGCTGGGTCTGGCGGCGGCGAATAAGGATCGGGCAAAGCTGGAACAGCGTTTGCTGGCGGCGGTGAGCGATCTTCAACTCGCACAAAAGGAACGCGATGATTATCGCGACCAAATGTTGCGCCTGAACGAGGCGATGCTGCGGTACTTGAAAACGTCGCAGAGTGGCGATGCGCAAGCGCGGATGGACGTGGAAACGCAGCTGCGCAGCACCAACGACCTTGTCGCAAGATCGAATGACGCGCCGGATTCTCCGGAGCCCGGTTTGATGGACGGGAGCGTCATCAGCGTGAAGGAAGAATGGTCGTTCGTGGTCGGCAACCTTGGTGAAAAGCAAGGTGTGAAAATTGGCATGCCGATGCGGGTAATGCGCGACGACCGAAAAATCGCAACCCTGCGAGTAGTGGATGTGAGGCAGAAAATTTGCGGCGCCGTGATTCAAGAAATGGATTTGGAGAAGGAAAAAATAAGAGTAGGCGACCGGCTTCAGGTGGATGCCCAGTCGAATGTGAGTTTGAAATAAGAGGAATGGTTACAAGGTCAAAAAAGTTACAAGAGTTACATTTTTAAAACGGGAAGGCGTTGCCGTTGTAAGGTTGTAGCCCTTTTAACGTGACGAAGTCATGGAAGTGAGATCGATATATAAGTATGCGCGGATTTCGCCATTTAAGGTGCGCGAAGTCACGCGAGAGATCCAGGGTCTGCCGGTTTCGGCCGCACTCGATCTTCTCGCTTTCACTCCTAAGAAAGCATCCTTCCTGATCGGCAAAACGCTTAAGAGTGCAATCGCTAACGCGGAGAACAACGCCAACCTGAAACCTGACGGTCTGGTGGTAAAGGAAGCCATCGTCGGCGAAGGCCCAACGCTAAAGCGGATGATGGCGCGTGCCCGTGGCAGTGGCAGCCGCATCTTAAAGCGAACCAGCCATATTCGCATCGTGCTCTCCGATGAAATTCCAATTGAGACGCGCGAAACCAGAAAAGCAAAACGCAAAGCGAAAGAGAAGGACGCGAAGAAGGAAGCGGCGGCCAGCGAGACTGAAGGCTCGACCGTTGGGGCCGGGAAAAAGCCTGCGAAGTCGAAGAAGACTGCAAGGCCGAAGAAATAATTTTATGGGACAAAAAGTTAATCCAATCGGGTTTCGCCTCGGGGTGAGTCGGGACTGGCGCTCGCGCTGGTACGCCTCGCCGCAGGAGCTACCAGCGTTCCTACACAGCGATCTGGAGATTCGGAATTATGTGAAGAAGAAGCTCCAGTTCGCTGCTGTCTCTAAAATTGTGCTCGAGCGGGCGTGGAACAGTATTCGGGTGACGATTTTCACCGCGCGTCCCGGCATCGTAATTGGGCGCAAAGGGGCGGAGATCGAAAAGATGACTGAAGAGATCTCGAAAATGGCGCAGGGGAAGCAAGTCAAAATCGATATCCAGGAAATCAAGTCGCCGGAGCTCGACGCCCAACTGGTGGCCGAGAACGTCGCGCTGCAAATTGAGCGGCGGATTGCTTATCGCCGCGCGATGAAAAAAGCCGTCCAAACCGCGATGGATTTTGGCGCGGAGGGGATTCGGTTGCGTTGTTCGGGGCGTCTCAATGGCGCGGAGATCTCACGCTCGGAATGGTATCGGGAAGGTAAAGTTCCTCTCCATACGCTGCGGACGGCAGTCGACTACGGGTTCGCCGAAGCCAATACGGTTTACGGCAAGATTGGCGTGAAATGTTGGATCTGTAAAAAGGAGGAAGCGCCGGCTCAATCAGCCGCGCCACCGCCGCCACCAGTCCAACCGCCGCCGGTCCCTGAGGCAGTTTAAGGAGAATCGTTATGCCATTGATGCCAAAACGCGTGAAGTATCGAAAGTCCCAGCGAGGAAGTCGCAAGGGAACTGCTTCGCGTAATCTCAGAATCGACTTTGGCGAGTTTGGTTTGCAGACACTCGAACGCGCCTGGATCACCAACACGCAACTGGAAGCGGCGCGGGTGGCCCTTACGCGCAATATGAAACGCAAAGGCAAACTCTGGATCCGCATCTTTCCCGATAAATCGGTCACGTCGCGTCCGCCGGAAACCCGGATGGGCAAGGGCAAAGGCCAGCCCGAGTTCTGGGTCGCGACCGTGCGGCCCGGCAACATCTTGTTCGAACTGGATGGTGTGCCCGAATCGGTCGCACGTGAATCTCTTCGGCTGGCAGCGGACAAGTTGCCCGTGCGAACGAAATTTCTGAGCCGGCACCATGTGGTTGCTGCCTAGCTAGCCATGAATCCTTTTTGTTATTCTAAGCGAAGTGGAACGAAGCGAAAGACAGTCGAAGAATCTATCACTGCCATTTGGTTGGCACTGCGCCAGGGAACAATTAGAGATGTCTCGACCTCGCTCGACATGACAAAGGATTGGCACCATGCAATCGCTGTCTAGCTAGCCATGAAAATGAAAGAAATCATCGAATTGAGTACGGACGAGCTGCTGACCAAGAGACGTGATCTGCGGCAGGAGAGCTTGCATCTGCGCTTGCAACAGCAGAGCGGCCAGCTCGAGCAGCCAAGCCGATTGCGATTACTGCGGCGGGACGTCGCCCGTATTGAGACAGTGCTCTCACACCGGGGAAAAGAAACTCAGAAAAAGTAAATTTATGGCTGACCAAACTCAACAACCACCCCCGCTGCCCGTCTCCTTGACCCGTGGCTCGCGCAAGACGCGGACCGGCGAGGTGGTTTCCAGCAGTATGAACAAGACGATTGTGGTGCAAACGGTTACGCGCGTGCCGCATCCCAAGTTCGGCAAGATCGTTAAGCAGATGAAAAAATTTTACGCGCACGACGCGCAGAACGAGGCGAAAACCGGCGACACGGTCCGGATCATGGAGACACGGCCGCTGAGCAAGCTCAAGCGCTGGCGTTTGGTGGAGGTTATCCAAAAGTAGGCGAAGAGGGAGGAAGATTTTTTATGGTGCAACTTCGATCCAGGCTTGATGTGGCGGACAACAGTGGGGCGCGGATGGCGACGATGATCGGCGTGATCGGCAAGTCCACGCTTTATGCTGGAATCGGCGACGTGATCACGGCGAACGTGAAAGAAGCCAGCGCGACCGGAACGGTAAAAAAAGGCGAAGTCGTGCGTGCCGTCCTCGTTCGCACGAAACACCCGATCCGGCGCGACGATGGTTCTCTGCTGCGTTTCGATAACAATGCGATCGTAATTATCGACAAGGATTTGAATCCCCGCGGTACGCGCATTTTTGGGCCGGTGGCCCGCGAATTGCGCGAGCGGAATTTCATGAAAATTGTCTCGCTCGCGCCGGAAGTCTTATGAATCGGATTACGTGCCACGTTAAAAAAGGCGACCAGGTCGAGGTCGTCTCGGGGAATTTTCGCGGTTCCTCGGGGAAAATTCTGGCGGTGTTTCCGCACAAGCAGCGTGTTTTGGTTGAGGGGGTGCGGATTATTAAGAAACATCTCCGGAAATCACAGGACAATCCCAGCGGCAAGATCGCGGAACGCGAAGGCCCGATTCATATTTCCAATGTGAAATTGATCGAACGCGAGGGAAAGCCGGTGAAAAGCAAGGAACCGAAAGCGAAACGAGAGAAAAAGAAGAGCTAGGACAGCTTTGTTGAGAGATGGAAAACGAATTTTATCGCGATTATAAAGAACGCGTCCTGCCGGCGCTGCAAAAGGAGCACGGCTACAAGAACATTCACCAGGTTCCAAGGGTCGAGAAAGTAGTGATTAACACCTCGGTCGGCTCCCAATCGGACGTGAAGCAGGCGCTGGAGGAGGCAAAAGCGGAGCTTGCCTTGATCACCGGCCAACGCCCGGTGGAAACGCTGGCCAAGAAAAGCATTTCTAATTTCAAATTACGAAAAGGCCAGGCAATTGGCGCGAAGGTGACCTTGCGCGGCGAGCGCATGTACGAATTTCTCGAGCGCTTCATCAAGGCAGCGCTCCCTCGCATTCGTGATTTTCGCGGCGTGTCGCCGCGCTGTTTTGATGAGCACGGCAACTATACGCTGGGAATTTCGGACCAATCGATCTTTCCCGAGGTCGAGCTCGATAAAATCAAGCGCAACATCGGATTTGATGTTACTATCATCACCACGGCACGAACGGACCAGGAAGCCAAATCGCTCTTGAGCGAAATGGGAATGCCGTTCAGCGACCGGGCAAGGACCGCCGCGCAACCCGCCTGATTTTCATGAGTACTGTAACTGATCCCATTGCCGATCTTTTGGCGCGTGTCCGCAACGGCACGCGTGCGCAAAAGCCCGAGATCTTCGTTCCGTACTCGCAGATCAAGGCAGAGATTGCCCGCATCCTGAAGGAGGAAGGCTATATCTCCGATTACTCGATCGACACGAGCGCCGCGCATCCCCGCATCAAAATCACAAATAAAATCGTGAATCGCTCCAGTGCGATTGCGGATCTGCGACGGGTAAGCCGGCCGGGATTGCGCCGTTACGTCGGCGCGGATGAAATCCCGCGAGTCCTGGGTGGAATGGGCCTGGCGATTCTTTCCACCTCGCGCGGCGTTTTATCGGGGCGCGAGGCGAGAAGGCAAAAAGTTGGCGGCGAACTGCTGGCCTACGTTTGGTAAATTTTATGTCACGAATCGGAAATAGAGAGATCGAAATTCCCGACAAAGTTAAAGTCAACATCGACAATGACGGGGCGGTATCGGTGGAAGGCCCCAGGGGAAAACTGAACTGGAAGCTGCCGCGCGAAATTAAGGCGACCGTGAAGGACAACCGAGTGTCGCTCATGCGCGAAGCGGAAACGCGCAGCGTGAAAGCGCTGCACGGACTCTCGCGCAGCCTGGTCCACAACATGGTCCAGGGCGTCAGCCAGGGTTTTACCAAGCAGCTCGAGATCGAGGGCGTCGGTTTCAAGGCCGCGGTGCAAGGGCCGATACTCAATTTGAGCCTCGGTTTCTCTCACCCTGTTCAGTTTCAGATACCAAAAGACATCAAGATCACCGTGACGGATGCCACCAGGATTAACATCGAAGGTGTGGACAAAAAACTGGTAGGCCAGGTTGCGGCGGACATTCGCGCTTTTTATCCGCCGGAACCGTACAAGGGCAAAGGTGTGCGGTATGCCGGCGAGCAGATTCGTCGCAAGGAAGGCAAGACAGTCCAATAGATATGGCGACGACTCGTAAGGCGGCGCGGCGGCGCGTTCATCAACGGATCAGGAAAAAAGTCGCGGGCACATCGGAACGGCCGCGGCTGGCGGTCCATTTTTCCGGGAAACATGTTTACGCGCAAGTGATCGACGATAGCGCCGGACGCACGCTGGCCGCCGCATCAACAATGGAGCGTTCATCGCCGGGCAAAAGCAAAGCCGCGGCCAACCGCGCAGCGGCCGAACAGATAGGCAAAACGATCGCGGAACGTCTGCTTGCGAAGAAACTCGATCGCGTCGTGTTTGATCGTGGCGGTTTCTTTTACCACGGGAAAGTGAAAGCTCTGGCGGACGCAGCCCGCGCCGGCGGCCTAAAATTTTAACTCATGGCACAAACGACTTCAGGCAGGCGACCAGATTCGCGTAACCCGGACAGGACGCCCGCGGCCAGGGGTGATACGACTGAAAAGGTCGTTTTCATCAATCGCTGCGCGAAAGTGGTCAAGGGAGGACGGCGCTTTAGCTTCAGCGCATTGATCGTGGCCGGAGATCACGATGGGAAGGTCGGCTGCGGATTTGGCAAGGCGAACGAAGTCTCCGAAGCGATCCGGAAAGCGTCGGAGGCGGCGCGTAAATCGATGGAAAAGGTTTCTTTGCGCGAAAACACGATCCCGCACGAAGTGATTGGCGAATTCGACGGGGCGCGCGTGCTTCTGCGCCCGGCGTCGCCCGGAACAGGTGTCATCGCCGGTGGCGGTGTGCGGGCGGTGGCCGAAGCGGCGGGCATTCGCGACGTGCTGGCCAAGTCGTTAGGCTCAAGCAATCATGCGAACGTGGTGAAGGCGACGATTGCCGCTCTGCGATCGCTGCGCCGGCGCGACGAAATTTTCAAAGTGCGCGGAATTCAGGCGACCGAGGGAAAGGCGAACAATCATGATGAGGCTTCATAATTTGCGGCCACGTCCCGGTTCGCGGCATCGCGTCAAACGCCTTGGCTGCGGTGAAAGTTCCGGGCATGGCAAAACAAGCGGCAAAGGTCACAAAGGACAAAAAGCGCGCTCCGGCGGCAGTATTCGGCTCGGGTTCGAAGGCGGCCAGATGCCGCTGATCCGGCGATTGCCGAAGCGGGGATTTAACAACGCCGCTTTTCGCAAGCACTACGCGATTGTGAATCTTGACGACCTCAATGAGTTCAAGGCGGGAGCAACGATCAACGAGCAGTTGCTGCGCGAATCGAACTTGGTGCGAGGTCATTTCGTTGGAATCAAAATTCTTGGCGCCGGCGAACTGAAACACGGCCTGACGGTCGAAGCCGATAAAGTGAGCGCGGCAGCCCGGGAAAAAATCGAGAAGGCCGGCGGAACGATCACTCTGCGTGACGGCCGGGCACCAAAGGCAACGGTCCCGCCAGAGGATGTCGATTCTACAACAGAGAAGGTGCGCCGCAAGCCGAGGGCGGGTAAGCGATCGACCAGAAAAACGCCGGCTAAAGCAAAATCGCAGGCAAAAGAAAAAACATCCCGGGAGGGCTAGGCTCCCGACGCGCGATGTTCCAAATTTAGCGGATGGTTTCGGCGTTTCTAAATACGGTTAAGATACCGGAATTGCGCCGGCGCATCTTGTTTACGCTGGCCGTAATTGTGATTGTGCGCCTGGGCGCAGCGATCACTACGCCCGGAGTCAACCAAGCCGTTTTGCAGGAATGGTTTCGCACGGCGTCCACCCAAACCGGAGGCGGTCTCGCGGCGCTCTTCAACTTGTTCAGTGGCGGTGCGCTGGAAAATTGCGCCCTCTTCTCCCTGGGCATCATGCCTTACATCAGCGCATCCATCATGATGCAGTTGCTGACTGCGGTCATTCCCCGGCTTGGCAGGTTGCAGCGCGAAGATGGCGGGCGGCAAAAGATCATGCAGTTGACGCGCTACGCCACGGTCGGCCTGTGCATTTTCCAGGGTTACCTGCTGGCGTTATCATTCCAGCACCCGGAGTCGTATCATACCATGCTGCCGGGGATCACCGACACGATCAGAAACCTCGGAATTCCGCTGGTGGACGATCTTGGCTGGAAATTTCGAATCGTCACCGTCATTTCGTTGACCACCGGCACGCTTTTCTTGATGTGGTTAGGGGATCAGATTACCGAGCGCGGAATTGGCAATGGAATTTCGCTTATCATCACTATTGGGATTGTCGCGCGTTTGCCCGCGGCCCTGGCCCAGGCCTGGAAGACCTTTGTGCCGTCAGCCCAAACAGGAACCAGCCAGGTCAACCCTGCCGTTCTTGTGCTCATGGTAGCGTTTCTGTTCATTGTCATCGCTGCTGTGATCGCGATCACCCAGGGCGTGCGAAAGATTACCGTGCAGTACGCCAAGCGCGTGGTTGGACGCAAAATGTACGGCGGCCAAACCCAGTACATGCCTTTGAAAGTGAACTACGCCGGCGTGATGCCAATCATCTTCGCCTGGGCGCTGCTTCTCTTTCCGGCGACGATTGTCCAGTACGGATTTAGGAACAGTCCCACAGCCGCGAGGATCGCCGCCGAGCTTTCCAACGGCTGGCCGCATTACGTTGCTCTCGCGGCGATGATTTTCTTCTTCAGTTATTTCTGGGTCGCGACGCAGTTTCAACCCGCGCAGATCGCAGACGACCTGAAAAAATATGGGGGCTATATCCCCGGCGTCCGGCCGGGGAAACCAACTGCCGACTTTCTTGATTTTACCATGACGCGACTAACGTTCGCCGGCGCGGTCTTTCTGACCGTAATAGCGGTCTTGCCAAGTCTTCTTAGCCAGTGGATGAACGTTCCCGTGATCACTGCACAATTTTTCGGCGGCACCAGCTTGTTGATCATTGTCGGCGTCATACTCGATACCATGCGGCAGGTGGAGACACATTTGATTCAACGGCATTACGACGGGTTCTTGCGCAAGGGCCGTATCCGCGGGCGCTCATTTGATCGCGCCTCCTATAGCCGTGGGGAAGCGGCGGCGAGCGGCACGCTGATGTGGCTCTACGTCGGCATCGCGGCGCTGATTATCGCCGGAGTCGCGATCTTTCTTTACGGCCGATAGGTGAAAAGACGACTCGTTCTTCTTGGCGCACCCGGTTCCGGAAAAGGGACCCAGGCGGAGATGATTACGCGCCAATTCGGTATTCCGGTTACCTCGCCGGGCGCGATCTTGCGCCGGGAAAAAGACCTCGGAACGCCTCTCGGACAAGAAACCGCCGAAGTCATCCAGCACGGTGGCCTGGTCTCAGATGAAATTATCATTAAACTGATTGAAGATTGGCTGCGCTTGCACGGCGGGCACGGATTCGTTTTTGACGGTTTTCCACGAACGCTGCCACAGGCGGAGAGCTTGATGCGGATCCTGGCCCGGCTGCGGACCGCGCTCGATCTGGCGATTTGGCTCGAAGTTTCCGAACAGACCGTGCACGACCGCATTTCGGGGCGTCTCCAATGCGCCGAATGCGGCTTCACCACCAGTGGCAAAAGCGCAAAATTCGCGGAGCGTCCGGTTTGTCCTTATTGCGACGGGCCGCTCGTGCGCCGGAGTGATGATGAAGTGACTGTCTTACAAAAACGGCTCTCTGAATTTGAAACGAAGACCCAGCCACTTGCTGCCTTTTACGGCAAGATGTCGATCCTGCATCGGATTGATGGCAACCGCGATCGGGACGCGGTGTTTGCCGATATCTCCCGGCTGATCGAGGACAAGAGCTCCGCATGATTCCGATCAAGAGCGCCAGAGAAGTCGAAAAAATGCGGCAGGCCTGCCGCACCGCGAGCGACATTCTCGATCGTGTAAGCGACCTGGTTCGGCCGGGAATCTCTACCAAAGAGATCGACGAAGCGGCCGCTGTCTTCATGCAGGAGGCCAAGGTCAAGAGCGCCTTTCTCGGCTATCGGCTCGGTCACCGTGTGTTTCCGGGCAATATCTGCATTTCGCTCAATGATGAAGTCGTCCACGGCATAGCAAGCCAACGCCGTGTTCAATACGGCGATATCGTAAAGCTGGACATCGGGGTGATCGAAGACGGTTGGGTGGGAGACACCGCCGCAACCGTAGCGGTTGGAATGGTGGACGAAGGTGTCGATTTATTGATGCGCGTGACGGAGAACGCGCTGGAGCGGGCAATCCGAATCGCACACGAAGGTACTCGCCTCGGCGACATCTGCGCAGAGATTGAAGATGAAGCCAGACGGAACCGCTTTTCCGTTGTGCGCGAATTTGTCGGCCATGGCGTCGGCCGCAAGCTGCATGAAGAACCTCAAATCCCAAATTACGGCAAACGGGGAAGCGGTCCGCGTCTCAAGGCGGGAATGACGCTTGCCATCGAGCCAATGATTAATTTGGGCACGGCTGCCGTGCGCTTGCTCGACGATGGGTGGACAGTGGTCACGGCCGATGGCCTGCCTTCAGCGCACTTTGAGCACACAGTTTTGATTACGAAGGATGAGCCAGAAATCCTGACATGGCGCGCAAAGACGCAATTGAAGTAGAGGGCACAGTCGTCGAGTTGTTGCCCAATACGATGTTTCGGGTTGAGCTGGCCAATGGCCATCGCGTGCTTGCGCATATTTCCGGGAAAATGCGGTTGCACTTCATTCGGATCTTGCCAGGAGACAAAGTTATGCTAGAGATTTCACCCTACGATTTGTCGAAAGGGCGAATTAC
>JBKOWV010000073.1:0-3722 GCA_046724585.1 Verrucomicrobiota bacterium | reverse complement strand
CGCGCATCGTAGAGTTCCTAACGACGCCAATATTTTGCTTACGATCGGACTCGTGAAGCGCCGGCAGGGGAAGCTCGATGAGTCGATCGAAATGCTGCAGCGGTCGGCGAAGCTCGATCCGCTAAACGAAGATATCTGGGTCAATCTGGGCCGAAGCTATCGTGGCGCTCGCAGATTCGACGAAGCGCGCGCAATGTTTGATCGCGCTCTGACGATTGCGCCGGGTGATGTGACTATCACCGGACACAAAGCGGAGACTTACCTCGCGCAAGGCGATCTCGATACCGCCTTGCACCTGGTGAGCAACTCGAAGCCGTTGATCACTGATTTCGGATTCCAGGTCGAGATGGCAGTGTTAACGGCCCGCCGGCAGTTCGATGAAGCTATTGCGCGAGTCCAATCGGCCCTCGCCTCGTCCGACGACGTGCCGCCGCTATTTGTCGCGATCGGCCATGCGGACCTCGCCGGTCTGCACGTCGCGAAAGGCGACCGGGTGAAGGCACAGCCCCTGGCTGTTCAAGCCGAGCAGGAACTCAAATCGCTCCGGGCCAGAGGCGACAACAGTTTCCTCCTTGCTAGCACTTTGGTGCAAGTCGAGGCGCAGCTTGGTCATCGCGATGAAGTGGAAACCGAGGCCAGGTCGATTCTGCAACGTATTAAAAAAGACGCCTGGGGGCTTTCGCGAGAGGAGGAAGCGGTCGCCCGCGCTTACACGTCGCTTGGCGATTTTGATCGCGCGGTGCCTTTGTTGCAACACGCGCTCGCTGCACCGGCCCACGCATCGCTTACCCCGGCGTTTTTGCGGCTCGACCCATTTTGGGACCCGGTGCGCAACGATCCGCGGTTTCAGGAGCTCATTGGCGAGAAGAAGCCGTGAATCTGACAATCGGGCCGGCTTTTGTCGCGGCTACGGAATTGGAGTGAGATTGGCATGGGAAATCCATTGCCAGCCGTGCGCTCCCTTTTTCCAAACACTTAAACGGTAAGCGGGCTTGGCAGGAAATCGCTTGCCGTCGATGGTCTCCGCGACAGTCATCGTGACCGTGACGACAATGTTGTCACCGATCATGGTCGATTTAAAGTTGCTTAACGTAAACTCGCCCAGGTTCATTTTTTTGAGTAGGGCGATTTCGCCGGCTCGATCTCGCGCTCCATCCGGATGAACGGATTGAAAGCCTTCGGCGATTCTACTCTCAACAGCGTTCCAGTTCTTCGCTTTAATATCAGCCGACATCTGTCTCTCTAATTTTTCGCCTTCCGATGCTGCGGCTGCAGTGGGAGTCTCTTGGGCGCCGAGGCAAACGGGTGAAGCAAGTAACGACAATGCAACGCTCAGGACACAACTGCTGCAAAAGAATCGGGTTTTTGGTGCTTGGCTGACGGCATGGAATTGATGAGTGATCGAGCTCATGGTGAGCCGACGTTATTGCGTCTGCGGCCTCCATCAAAGCTCAAACTTCTTCGTTGCCAATCGTAGGCGAAACACGAGGCTTGAGTCGGCTGGTTAAGCGGTGAATCTGAAAGAGTTTTTTGCCGAGCTAAAGCGAAGAAAAGTTTACAGCGTTGCGGTTGGCTATGCTGTAATCGCTTGGCTCCTTATCCAAATTGTTACCCAGGTTTTTCCCCCGTTCGAAATACCAAATTGGGCGCAGCGCCTCGTCATCGTCACAATTGTCCTCGGTTTTCCAATCGCTCTTGTTCTCGCGTGGGTCTACGACTTCACGCGACAAGGAATCAAACGAACGGATGAGCTGGAACCTGACACCAGGGTGGACACTGCCGGGCCGATCAACTCGGCCGAAAAATCGATCGCCGTTCTGCCTTTCAACGATTTAAGCCCGGCAAAGGACCACGCCTACTTCGGTGAGGGAATTGCGGAGGAGCTTCTTGGAGCACTGGCGAAGGTGGATGGTCTGCGCGTGGCGGCGCGGCGCTCGTCGTTTTGGTTCAAGGACAAGGAAGCCGAGCTCACCGAAATCGCGACCAAATTAAACGTCGAGCATGTGCTGGAAGGTAGTGTTCGGCGGGACGGCAATCGGGTGCGCATCACGGCGGAGCTGATCGATGCGTGCGATGGATTTACCATTTGGTCCGAGACATATGAGCGCGAAATACGTGGAATTTTTGCGCTGCAGGATGAGATCACGCGCTCCATCGTCGATACTCTCAAACTCAAGCTTGCGATTTCGCTGCCACCTGTCTCCCGCAGCACGGATGCCTACGATGCTTATTTGGAGGGCCTCTTTTATTCCGACAGGGGCACCGAGCCCGAGTTGCGCAAGAGCCTCGAATTTTTCCAGCAGGCGTTGGAAAAGGATCCGAAATTTAGCCGCGCGTGGACGGGGACGGCAAAGGCGTGGTTGTGGCTGGCCGACGCCTTTGTGCCTCCGCTCGAAGGCTACGCGAAGGTTCGCGAGGCCGCTGTCCGCGCGTTACAACTAAACGATCAAGAGGCCGAAGCGCACGTCTATCTCGCCGAGAGCAAACGCATACTGGACTGGGACCTCGAGGGCGCGGAAGCTGAATTCAATCGCGCGGTGGAGATCGAGCCGAATTCGACGCCGTCGAATTACTTCATAGCTGCGTTCCACGCGGCTCGCGGCGATCGCGACAAAGCCCTGACTTATTTGCAACGCACATCAAAAATCGACCCGGCATCACTTTGGGTGAACAACTTTGCCTGCGAACTCTACCGTTACTTTGGTCTTTACGACGAAGCGATGGTGGCCGGCGAACGCGCGCTGCAACTTGATCCGACATTCGCCCATTATGGTGAGCCAGCACTGGCAGCATTGTATCGCGAGATGGGACGCTTTGACGATGCAATTGCGCTCTATAAGAAGACACAGGATTTCACCGGAAGACCGGGGTTTGGCCTGGCGATCACTTATGCTCGGATGAACCAGCGCAAAGAAGCGCTGCAAACGCTCGAAGCAGCCATCGCTGGCTGGGGCTATCGTCCGGGGGATGCGATCGCACACGTGCACGTAGCACTTGGAGCGCATGATGATGCAATTCGCGAACTTGAACGCGCGTGTGAGCAGCGCTCGTCATCGTTGCACGGTGTTGGTATCGCCCCTGAATTCGTGCCGCTTCGTTCGGACAAACGGTTCCTGTCGATCCTGCGAAAAATTGGACTCGAACCGAAAAAGGTCTTTGCGGCGACGGCGCGTTGATTATTGCGCGATTACGTCCCGTCCGTGGCCATGGGAACGCACGCCGTATTTGTGTAAATCCTGCTGAGCCACATGCATTCCGAACAATAAGACCGCAATCAGACCAAAATATAAGATCGACATCGTCCAACGCTGCGACGGTGTGACTTCGAAATAACGCTGTTCTTCCTCGGTTCGTTTGCGGAAGAGCGAATAGATACGTGGCAGCGACAAAAGCACGATCAGCCAGATAATAAAATTTGGATACTTCCACCCGAACCAAAGAAGCAGGGCAAACCCGGGCAACCAAAGCCAGCGCGACAACGCGGTCACAATGCGCCCGCCATCCAGCATTCCCACCGGTGTCAGGTTAAATAGATTCAGAAAGTACCCAAACCAGGCCAGCGCGATGAAGACCGGTGCGGCGAAAGCTTCGCCCAGGGCGTTGCAGACCAATGCGCCGACGCTCCCCAGCATCGGGCCGCCAATGCCCACGCATGCCTCTATCCATGCATTCCGCGGCGCTTCCTTGAGCGCGATGAACGCGCCCATGAACGGAATGAAAAC
>JBKOWV010000104.1:0-1986 GCA_046724585.1 Verrucomicrobiota bacterium | reverse complement strand
GTCCAGCGAATCGCTTGGGTTCTTGATAACGGTTGTATCTCGCGCCGGATCCGTGTTCGCGCACAAGCGGAAGAGCACTTCGCTCGTATTGTGCACGTCGCAATCTTCGTCGACCGCCACAATGTATTTGCTGAACATCATCTGCCCCATGCCCCACAGGCCGTGCATCACTTTGAAGGCCTGATAGGGGTACTGTTTCCGGATACTGACGAAGACCAGATTGTGAAAAACACCTTCCGGCGGCAACGTCATGTCCACGATTTCCGGGAAATTCATTTTGAATATTGGCAGGAATATCCGCACACAGGCATCACCGATCTAGTAATCTTCCATCGGTGGGATACCCACGATGGTTGTCGGATAAATTGCATCGCGGCGATGCGTGATCGCGGTCAAATGGAAAACCGGGTAATCTTCGATCGCGGTGTAAAATCCGGTGTGATCGCCAAATGGGCCCTCCGGCCGCATTTCACCGGGCTGAACATAACCTTCCAGAACAAAATCGACGTCCGCCGGTACATCGACATCGATCGTTCTGCAGCGAACGAGTTCGATTGATTTTTTTCGCAGGAAACCCGCAAAAAGCAGTTCATCCAAACCATCCGGCAGCGGCGCAGTCGCCGCAAATGTATAGACGGGATCACCGCCCAGGGTCACTGCAACCGGCATGCGCTCGCCTCGCTCATAATAGCGTTTCCCGTGGCGTGCGCCGACCTTGTGGATTTGCCAGTGCATCGCGGTCGTACGCTCGTCGTAAATTTGCATGCGGTAGATACCGATATTTCGTGCGCCCGTCTCCGGATCGCGCGTGTGCACATTCGCTAAAGTGATAAAACGTCCGCCATCTTTTGGCCAACATTTGAGAATAGGAAGATCGCGCAGGGTGAAACCCGCAGATCCAGTATCCAAGGTCTGCACCACTTCCTGACAAGCGCCTTCTTTCACTTGTTTGGGGCGCGCATGCAGGAGATGAATGCCTTGCTTGAGCAGACTCCAACCTTCCCGCAAATCGGTTGGCGGTTTCGCCTTCAGAATAAGCTGAATTTCCTGGGCGATGTCTCCGATGTCCGCGACTTGCAGGGCAAGCGCCATCCGCCTGCGCGATCCCATGGTATTAATTGCAACCGGGAATTCCGATTTTTTTCCATCGACAATCGGCTGCTCGAAAAAAAGCGCTTTGCCACCGCCAGGCGATTTCATCTCGCGATTTGCCCATTCTGCAACGACCAGGTCCGTGTCCACCGGAAGAGCGACGCGCTTCAGCTCGCCCGCCTGTTCAAGGGCGTCGAGGAATTTTCGAAATGAGCGGTAAGCCATTGCAAGACCTCCCGCTACATTGAAGAGCTATTTCTCAGAACGCGACAGAATTTTTCGATCAGCGATACGGCGGCACCATGTACTGGAAGGAGACCACTCTGCCACCGGCGAACGTAACGGTCCTGTAGGGATAAGGGATACTTGGCGGGATGTACGAATAAAAGAATGGATCGTAGAAGGGACTGCCAAAGAACACGAAGTGGTGACCGTGGTGGTGATGATGCCTTCCCGCAAAGCCGACTCTGGTTAATCCGAACCCATAACCATAGCCGTAACCTGGACCGTAGTATGGGTAGTGATACGGGTAATAATAATGCACATAAACCCAGGTCTCGGTCGAGCGACCGCGCATATTGCCCATAATTTTCCGATCGGGGGAGCCCCAAGCCAGCCACACTGCGTTTCGCGACATTCCGTCGCGAATTTGCCCCTGGCTTACCAGCGCCTGATCGCTGGGAGAAAGGCTCTGATAAATTTCAGGATGTCCGGAAATTCGCGTCTCGACAGTGGAACAACCGGCGAGAACCAATGCGCTCAATGCGATGCCACTCATCAGCGCCTTAGGAAAGAATCGACGCTTCATAAAATCGTGACGATCATACAATCACGGAGTTGCCAGTCAAACCGCGCACTGCCTTGATTGAACACGGTGTTGCCGGTAACGTTGCA
>JBKOWV010000207.1:0-5771 GCA_046724585.1 Verrucomicrobiota bacterium | reverse complement strand
ATAATGGTATGGACGCGCTCATTATTTACGATGATTTGTCGAAGCACGCCGTTGCGTATCGCCAGGTTTCGCTCGTCTTGAGGCGACCCTCTGGACGCGAAGCTTACCCGGGCGATGTATTTTATTTGCACTCGCGATTGCTTGAGCGAAGTGCCCGCATCGCAGAAGAGTTTGGCGGCGGTTCGCTCACGGCGCTTCCGATCATTGAGACCCAAGCAGGCGACGTTTCTGCTTACATTCCAACCAACGTGATTTCGATCACTGATGGGCAGATTTATCTCGAGACCGATCTTTTTTACCAAGGTGTTAGGCCGGCTATTTCAGTCGGTCTTTCGGTCAGCCGGGTCGGTTCCGCGGCCCAGATCAAAGCGATCAAGCAGGTCGCAGGCAAAGTGAAGCTCGACCTCGCCCAATTTCGCGAACTCGCCGCGTTTGCGCAATTCGGTTCCGATCTCGATACCGCGACCAGGGCGCGACTCGATCGGGGACAACGCATTGTCGAGCTTTTTAAGCAAAAACAGTACAACCCAATCCCGGTCGAAGAACAGGTCGCGGTGATGTGGGCGATGCAAAACGGTTACATCGATCCTGTCCCAGTCGAGCGGGTGAAGGAGTTTCAATTGAAGCTCCAGGACTGGCTGCAAACGCGCAAAGAGAGCTTGCTCGCGTCGATTCGCGAGAAAAAGCAGCTCGATCAAGAGATTGAATCGCAGTTGAAGACTGCGCTCGATGAATTCAAAACCACTTGGCGCTGATTTCCTAGATGGCAAACACTCAAGACATACGCCGACGGATAAAATCGATTCGCAACACCGCGCAGATTACGAAGGCCATGCAAATGGTGGCTGCGTCCAAGATGCGCCGGGCACAGCAACAGGCGCTGTCCGGGCGGCCGTATGCAGAGTTGATGAATAAGGTCCTCGTCTCGCTGCAAAGGCGGACCGATCCACGGCTACATCCTCTTCTTGAAATCCGGCCTCTAAAAAGGGAGCTGGTTTTGATCATGAGCACTGACAAAGGATTGGCCGGCGCCTTGAACACGAATCTTTTTCGCGAAGCCGCGAATTTTGATTCGGTGAAGGCAGTCTTCGTGGTGACCGGAAAGAAGGCGCGGCAATTCATCGCGCGCACGAAACGCGAGCTACTGGCCGATTTCGAATTGAAAGACGCGCCAAGCTTTGTCGAAACCAAACCGATATCGAAATTTTGCATGGAAAAGTTCCTTAATCGAGAAGTGGATAAAGTTTCCGTGCTTTACACGCATTTCATCAACACAATCAACCAGCGCCCAGTCGTGCAGACGCTGCTGCCGATTAGCGGCTTCGATCTTCCGCAGAAGCATGAGGGGGCGGACACAAACCAGAGCGCCGATCCCATGATTGGCTACATCTTCGAACCAAATGCGGAGACGGTCCTCGACGTGATGCTGCCTTACTACCTTCAGTATCAGGTTTTCCAAATGATCCTCGACGCGCGCGCATCCGAGCACAGCGCGCGCATGGTGGCGATGAAAAACGCAACGGACAACGCAAACGAATTTATCAAGGATCTCACTCTCGAGTACAACAAAATGCGTCAGGCTAGCATCACCACCGAGTTGCTTGAGATCGCTACTGCGCAAATGGCGCTCGGCTCATAATCAATTTTATGAATACAGGAAACATTGCTCAAGTCATCGGTCCCGTTGTGGACGTAGAATTCCCACAACGGAAGGGATTACCAAACATTTACAACGCGCTCGAAATCACGTACGAAGTTAACGGCAATCCGACAAAGCTAACTCTCGAAGTGCAGCAGCATCTGGGTGAAAACTGGGTGCGCTCGATCGCCATGTCATCGACAGAAGGTCTCAAGCGCGGGATGAGCGTGACCGATACCGGCGGACCAATCACGGTGCCGGTAGGTGAAGGGGTACTCGGTCGGCTTTTTAATGTGACGGGCGATCCTGTTGATGACCGCGGTCCCGTAAACTTCGAAAAGCGTTATCCAATCCATCGCAAGGCCCCGGATCTCACCGAGCAGGACACAAGAGTGCAAATCCTTGAAACGGGAATCAAGGTGATTGACTTGATTTGTCCGTTCTCGAAAGGGGGCAAGGTCGGCGCCTTTGGCGGCGCCGGTGTCGGCAAAACCGTTGTCATCATGGAGCTCATCAACAACATCGCCAAAGGTCACGGTGGCGTCTCGATGTTTGCGGGTGTAGGCGAGCGCTCGCGTGAAGGTAACGACCTTTACAAGGAAATGAGTGAGGCAGGCGTGATCGACCAAAAAGATTTGTCGAAATCGAAAGTCGGAATGGTTTTCGGCCAGATGAACGAGCCACCGGGCGCGCGTTTGCGGGTGGGACTCTCGGCGCTGGCCATGACTGAATATTTTCGCGACGAACGCAACCAAGATGTGCTCCTTTTCATCGACAATATTTTCCGTTTCTCCCAGGCGGGTTCCGAAGTGTCGGCGTTGCTTGGCCGGACGCCCTCCGCCGTCGGGTATCAACCTACGCTTGCAGCTGAGATGGGGGATTTGCAGGAGCGAATTACGTCAACAAACAAAGGATCGATTACTTCGTTCCAAGCCGTTTACGTTCCGGCAGACGATCTAACCGATCCTGCGCCGGCGAATACCTTCGCGCATCTGGATTCCACGATTGTTCTCGAGCGCGCGATCGCCGAGCTAGGAATTTATCCGGCGGTGGATCCACTGGCATCGACATCGAAATCGCTCGCGCCAGAAATTGTGGGCGAAGAACATTATAACGTTGCGCGCGGCGTCCAGCGAGTCCTACAGCGTTACAAGGACCTTCAGGACATCATTGCCATTCTGGGCATGGACGAATTAAGTCCGGAAGACAAGCTCAC
Source organism: Verrucomicrobiota bacterium (assembly GCA_046724585.1). Lineage (GTDB taxonomy): Bacteria > Verrucomicrobiota > Verrucomicrobiia > Chthoniobacterales > UBA10450 > Udaeobacter. The sequence goes on along the minus strand of JBKOWV010000207.1, from coordinate 2,916 downwards.
GGTGTATCGCGCGCGCAAAATCCAGCGTTTCCTGAGTCAGCCGTTTCACGTAGCCGAAGTCTTCACCGGCACGAAAGGACAGTACGTCTCGATCGCGGACACGGTCCGCGGCTTCAAGGAAATTCTAGATGGCAAACACGACGATGTTCCCGAGCAAAACTTCTACATGAAGGGCAACATCGATACGATTAAGGAAGGTTAACAGCGTTACAAAAGTTACATGGTTAAAATGTTCTAGAATTAGCACATCAACTTTGCATCTCTTGTAACTTTGTAACCCTTGTAACGTTATCCATGGCCACTCTTAAGCTTGAAATCGTCACGCCGGAAAGAAAGATCTATTCCGAAGACGTGGACATGGTCACGTTGCCCGGTTCGGAAGGTGAGCTCGGGGTTTATCCCAAGCATGTCCCGCTGCTAACCACGCTAAAACCAGGCGAATTGCGCGTCATGCAGAACGGGCGCGAGACGGCGATGGCCATTGGTGAAGGCTTTGTGGAGATTAAAGCCGACTCAGTTTCAGTGCTGACCGACATGGCGCTCGAGGCTGAGAAGATTGATATCTCCGCGGCCGAGGTCGCTGTCGAGCGTGCCAAGGCGGCGATGAAGGAAGATCATACTTCCGAAGAGGTGGCAGCGATCCAGGCATCGCTGCAAAAAGCGCTGGCCCAATTGCACGTCAAACGCCGCCGCCACCACGGGTAACGCGCGCGATCGTAGAGGTGCTCGCCGCGGCGAGCGCCGGTTTATTTCAAATTCAGTGCTTGGCACAAGCCAGCCAGCAATGATCTTTCTCCATTGGCAGCCTGCTGTTAGTTTCGGGTCGTGGCTATTCCAGACATCCTCGGGATCATCGCCGGAAATGGCGTCTATCCGCGATTGCTTGCTGATTCAGCGCGAAAAGCCGGCGTAAGAAAAATTGTCGCTGCCGCATTTACGGATGAAACGGATCCGGCGCTCGCGCAACAGGTCGATCTAATCGAATGGATGCACGTTGGTCAACTGAACCGACTGCTGAAATTTTTTGGCGAACAAAGCACCCACCATGCGATTATGGCCGGGCAGATTGCGCCGAAGAATCTTTTTGATTTGCATCCGGACTGGAAAGCGCTGCTCTTGCTCGGAAAACTAAAACATCGCAACGCCGAATCAATTTGTGCCGCGATTGCGACCGAATTGTCCAAAGTGGCGGTCGATCTTTTGCCAGCCACGACGTTTCTCGAAGATTCACTCGCATCGTCAGGACTAATTGTCGGCCGAAGGTTATCGCGTCGCGAGGAAGAAGATGTTGATCTTGGCTGGAAAACTGCCAAAGAAATTGCCCGGCTCGACATCGGGCAAACCGTAATCGTGAAGGACGGAACGATTCTCGCTGTCGAAGCTTTCGAAGGTACCAACGAAGCGATCAAGCGAGGCGGCGCGCTCGGGCACAAAGCTGGAGTCATGGTCAAAGTCGCCAAGCCTAATCAGGATATGCGATTTGATGTGCCAGTAATCGGCGTTGAAACAATCCGCGTTGCCGTCGAGGCGAAATTGCGCGTCATCGCAATCGAAGCGGGAAGAACATTGTTGCTCGAGCGCGATCAGATTGTCGATCTTGCCGAACGCGCGAGAATTTCGATCGTCGCTCGGTAGTTGCAATCAGAAGTCAAAAATCTACAGTCTGAAATTCCGTTTCGGGGGTCTTAGCTCAGTTGGTAGAGCGCCTCAATGGCATTGAGGAGGTCACGGGTTCGAATCCCGTAGGCTCCAAAACCTTTGAGAGTTTGGAGCCGAATGGATGCGACCGCGGTTCGACGGGTGAACGCAATGCTTCGAACAAGGTTCAACCAAAACCTTGCAACAAAGAGTCGTTTATGATGTTTAATCGGCGGACTAGGTGCAATTTATGAAACGATTCCGATTCCCCGCGTACTTGATCGCGGTGCTTACGATTTGCCTTCATGGTGCTGCTGGACAGACAAACGTGCCGATCGCGCAAGGTGGCCCTGGTGTGGCGAAAAATGGTGGCGCGCGGGCGACTAACGCGCGTCCAAATATTTCGACATCGCGGAACGTGGGTCGCGGCCCAGTCCGCACCAGCGCTCGAGCAGCCTATTTGCGTCCGACAGGTGCTCCGCGCTCTGTGAATTCGCGGTCGAAGCATTCCGCACCGGGCCGACCTCTGAATTCTACCCTCGCGGAAATGAGCGCCCGCCAGACTGCACGAACTTACAATGCGCAGCCAGGTCCAGATCTGCTGGCGAGGAACGATGTCGCGCAGAGCGCGCTGGCGATCACGAATGGTCAGCCCGTAGTTAAAACCGACAATTTACAACTAACCAGCGACGATGTCGCGAGGCGCCAAATATCCGAACGCCCGGAAGCGAGCGACGCTCCACGCTTCGGCAGACCGGCCGATTTGCACTCGACAAGGAATATTCCAGGAAGGGAGGAGATACCGCCGAGCGACCCGGCGGCACCGGGCGTTCAGACAGGCGGTAAAATGCACCGGCCAACTTCCGATGAGGCATCGCCGCGTGAACCCCGACAGAGCAAACCGCGGCATCAGGGGCATGGCAACAAGCAGCACCGCAGCTTTTCCGACGCATTTCGCTGCCATCGCCACGAGTGGCACGATCGCAATTGGTGGAAGCAAAATTGCGATACCATTGTTTTTGTTAACAGCGGATATTATTTCCTGGATGCAGGTTACTGGTATCCGGCCTGGGGCTACGATCCGCTGAACAGCTATTACGATTACGATGGCCCGATCTACACTTACGGTAATCTGCTGCCTGATCAGGTGATCGCCAATGTACAAGAGGCGCTTCAAAACGCGGGCTACTACTTCGGTGCGATCACGGGTTCCCTGAGCGTGGAGACGCGAGCAGCTCTTGTGAATTTCCAGAGCGACTATGGCTTGCCAATCTCCGG
>JBKOWV010000201.1:0-14238 GCA_046724585.1 Verrucomicrobiota bacterium | reverse complement strand
ACTGCTCTTTGCGGCTGCGCATGCGCATTTCCCGTCTTTCGTGCCGCTATTCGTTTTGGGAACCTGTTTCACGATTGCCTACGAATGGAGCGGCTCCATTCTTGTCGCGATGACGATGCATTCGCTCTTCAATTCCGTGACTCTCATCGTGCTCGCTTTCCCAGAGCTCATTCCGCAATGAAACTGGGCGAGGTCGGCGAAGACAGGCTGCTCGGCCAACTCTTGCCTCATCTGCCGCTGGGAAAAACGGTCGTCTCAGGCGCGGGCGATGACTGCGCTGTGATAGAAATTCTTGCAGGCCGCAACTTTCTCGTTCTCAAAACCGATTGCATTGTCGAGGGCGTACACTTTTTGTCGGGGGCCGATCCGGTCGATGTTGGCTGGAAAGCAATGATGCGCCCGCTCAGCGATTTTGCCGCGACCTCCGCCCTGCCGCACTTTGCGCTGATTACCCTGATCGCGTCGAACCAAACGGCGGTCGAGTGGGTGAGAAAGCTCTATCGCGGCATCCGCCGTGCGGCAAAACAATTCGACGTCAGCGTCGTGGGCGGCGAAACGAGTAGCTCACCCGGTCCAATTGCCATTTCCGTCAGCGTCGCTGGATTCGTTGAGCGAAACCGCTGGATGTCGCGCCGGGGCGGCAAAGTTGGTGATGATCTTTTCGTCACTGGCCAGCTTGGTGGCGCCATTGAACGGAAACATTTGCAATTCGTTCCGCGAATTGTGGAATCGCGCTGGCTCACAAAAAATTTCTCCATTCACGCCATGTTGGATTTAAGCGATGGACTCGGTGTCGATCTGCCGCGTCTCGCCCGCGCCAGCAAAGTCGGATTCAAAATCGATATGGAGAATTTGCCGGTTACCCCCGGAGCAAAGATCGGCGACGCCATCTCGGAAGGGGAAGATTACGAATTGCTTTTTGCCATTTCCCCGCGCCAGAGCAAACGATTGCAGCGCGCTTGGAAGAAAAAGTTCCCGAAACTGGCCCTCACTCGAATTGGACAGCTACATCAAAGATCAAGCATCAAACGTCAAACATTGCCCGGTGGCTACGTTCATTTCCAACAGCCCAGCTGAAACCGAGGCAATTGGGCGGCAATTCGCCGTGAAAGATGTCGGGGTTGGATCCGTTTTGGCCCTGAAAGGCGAACTCGGGAGCGGCAAAACGCTCTTCACCAAAGGTCTCGTTGCCGGTCTGGGTAGTAACGCGTCCGTCACCAGCCCCACGTTTACTATTGTCCACGAATATCCGGGCGGACGTTTCCCGGTTTATCACTTCGATTTTTTTCGGCTGGAAAATCGACCATCGGTCGCGCGGCTTGGACTCGACGATTACTTTTTCGCCGACGGCGTCTCGGTAATTGAATGGGCCGACCGCTTTCCCGAATTCATTCCCGAGCAGGCGCGCTGGGTTTCGTTCGAGATAAAATCGGAAAACCAGCGAGTGATTAGCTTTAAATGAAAATTCTCGCGCTCGAACTTTCCACTCGTCGCGGCAGCCTGGCCTGGTTGAGTTCGAAAGAGTGGCCAGCAAGGGCGCCGACCGCTGCACGCGAGAGCGCACGCGCTCCCCAGAATCGCGATGCCGACTTCCGGGAATGGCCAAACGACCGGAAAAATTCCGCAGCGTTTTTTGAGAACCTGAGCGTTGTCACGAAAAAATTTGGTCTACCGGATGTCATCATAGTTGGGCTCGGACCGGGTTCGTATGCTGGAACACGCATCGCAATTTCAGCCGCGATCGGATTGCAAAGTGCATCGGGGACGCGTCTGATTGGGTTTCCATCGATCTGCGCAATCGAAAGCGCGGAAGCAAATTATTGCGTAATTGGAGATGCGCGCCGGAAATCGTTTTTCTTCGCGCGGATCAGTGGCAACGAACTGATGGAAGGACCCGATTTGTTTGCCGAAGAAGAGCTCAAGAGCAAACTCGCCTCGCTTGGGAATGATCAGCCTGTCTTTTGTTCCGAATCGCTCTCGCAATTTTCGCAAGCGATGGTTCGTTATCCCTCGGCGCAATTGCTCGCCCGACTTGCTCAAGATCCAAATCGAAATTTTAGATCGCCTCCGCTGGAGCCGATGTATTTACGAGAGCCCTATGTTACCATGCCAAACCCTGCGACTCGACCGACAATAGCACGATGAACACCAGCACGAATCGCTGCTGGGCGGAAATCGATCGAAGCGCATTGCGCCACAACGCGAAAGTGGTGCGCGAACGGATCGGGTCGGCCGAGCTCCTCGCCGTCGTTAAAGCAAACGGTTACGGACACGGAATGGTTGGAGTCGCGCAGGCGCTTGCAGAGGACGCGCAACTATTTGGCGTAGCGAATCTGGAGGAAGCAACGGAACTGCGCACCGCGCTTCTACATCCGATCATCATTCTTGGTCCAGCCCTCCCGGAAGAAAGAGCGACAATCGCCGAGCGCGGGTTCATCCCTTCGATTTCCACCCTTGAAGAAGCGCAGGATTTCGATCGCCTGGTGCCCGGCCGCCAACTGCCGGTCAATTTTAAGGTCGATACAGGCATGGGCCGGATGGGTTTGCCCGAAGGCGAAGCCTTGGAGGTTTTCAAAAAAGTTTCGGGATTGCCTCATATAAGGATTCACAGTGTTTCGACTCATCTGCCGGTGTCGAATGAGGACGAGGAATACACGCGCGACGAGCTTTTACGGTTTGGTGAGATCGTGAACCAATTTCGCGCCGCGGCGTCCGGAGATTTCAAAGCGCATGTGCTGCAAAGCGCCGGCCTGCTCGCTTTCGCGGACCCGCCCTTCGACATCGTGCGCGCGGGCATGGTGCTCTATGGGATTTCGCCACTGCCGGAATTTCAAAAACTTTTCAAACCGGCAATGACATGGAAAACACGAATTGCGCTCGTCCGCGATATGCCAAAAGGGAGCTCGATTAGCTACGGCCGCACATTCATTACTCCGCGAAAGATGCGCATCGCCACACTATCGGCCGGTTACGCCGATGGATACCCCCGGCATCTTTCCAATTGTGATGCCGCAGTTTTAGTCCGCGGGCAGCGCTGCCCCCTCCTTGGCCGGGTGACGATGGATTTAATGATGATCGACGTAAGCAAGATCGACGGCGTGGAGGCCGGCGACGAAGTTGTTCTCATGGGGCGCGATGGAAACGAGAAAGTTTCGTGCGCGGAGCTGGCTGAGCGCGCCGGGACGATTACGTGGGAAATCACTACCCGGATTGGCAGCCGGGTGCGACGGGTTTATGTTTGAGCACTCCGAAGTCCATACTGTCATGTTGAGCGAAGCGAAACATCTCTGATTGTGATTTCAGCGCCGCCGAAAGAAATAATTAGAGATTCTTCGCTTCGCTCAGAATGACAATAATGCATGGCGCTTCGACGCTTCAACAGTGTAAGGTTGTAACATTCGTAACGATTTTAACTTTCTGATCATGTTCCAAATCATTTTCAACGAATTGAGCGCAGCGGAAATATCCGCACTACCGAAAAGGTTGCAGCTTGAGCTGCTCGCAGAGTTCCAAATTTTGCCCGAGGATCTGGACCACCTTGATTCGGAGCGGTTTGGCGTAATCCAGCGCGAGGGAAAAAAGTTATATCGCTATCGGGCGAAAGATTACCGGATCTATTTCGAGAAAACGGACGAGGGCGTCACTGTCCATCGCGTCTTGCACAAGAACACGTTTCGGGATTTCCTTTTCCGCAGCAAACTGCCGGTCTCGGAGGACGCGCAACTGGGCGAGACCCGCGAGTTTTGGAAGTTGATCGAGCAAGGCGAGCGGACGCGGAAGGCCTAACAAAGAGATCCGTCGACTTCGCTCGGATGACAAAGCCGTAGCCACGGCACCCGTGCGCCTTTAGAGCCACATTTTTTGTCGGCGTTTCTGTGAAACGCCGAGCCAAAGGATCAGCCTCTGATACAGACGCCCTGCAATTATTTCATCAAGAGGACGGAGCGGCTGCGCTTGATCTCGCGGGTGATCCTGCGATGCAAATGCGCAGGCATGCCGGTGACGCGGCGCGGGAGAATTTTGCCGCTCTCGGTGACAAATTTTTTCAACACATCCGGGTTTTTGTAATCAATCGCTTCGATCGCAATGTCGATTCGCCGCCGCGGCATGGTGCGATTCGCGCGTCGAAAGGCGGAACGACGCTTGGGAGTTTTGGGTTGCACGGTTGGTTACTTCGTTTCCCGATGGAGAGTATGCCGCTTCAGGAATGGATTGTATTTCTTTTTCTCGAGCCGATTGGGCGTGCGCGGGCTCTTCTTGTTTCGCGTGGTCATGTAACGCGAAGGCGGCTGGCCGAGCGCTTTCGCCTCGGTGCATTCCAGAGTAACAATTTCCTGGGCCATTTTTTTTGCTATTCCTTTGCTTCGGCCGGCGCAACGGCTTCTTCTTCCTCGGCCTCGCCGCCTTCCTCCTCGGTGAGTCCAAAAAGCGACGTAACCGATTGCCGGACGCGTGAAGCTTTATTTTGCTTTTCGAGCTGCGATTGGCATTGAACGGTAAAACGCGCGAACGGAATCGCTTCGAGACGCGCCCGCGGAATTGGTTTCCCCGACATCTCACAGACGCCGTAGGTGCCGAGCTCAATTCGTTTAAGTGCCTGATCGATTTCGTAAAGCGCATCCTGTTCCTGGGAAAGCAAACTCAACGCGAAATCGCGGTCGTAAGCGTCCGATCCAGCATCAGCCTGATGCATTCCAAAAGCCGAAGCTTCGCTGCCTTCAGCACGCGAACGGAGCGTGTCCTGGGCAACGCCGGCCATGGAATCGACCATGGCATCGCGCAGCTGAAGGAGCTTTTCCTTCTGCTTGCGCGTGAACGGATCGAGCCTGCGCTCCCGGTGACTGTTTCTCATAAGCTCGAGCGGGTTGCTCAAAAGATCGGCCGCACGTTTCGACTTCGAAGCTTTTGAAGACCGCTTCGCCGCCTTCGCCGAGGCTAGGACGGCCTTCTTTTGGGCTGGCTTCTTGGCAGAGATTTTGCGCGCCGGTCGCCTTTTCCGCGCAGCGGGCTTTTTAAGAGAACTCTTCTTTTTCTTTGGTTTGGCCATAGTGTGAAGGCGTCTCTGACGAGCACGCCGGAAAAAAACGGACGCTTAATTAAGAACATTTCAGGGACCACGCAAGCGGATTCGGTCAAAAAATTCGGCATCCGCTTTCGGCCCGTTGTTTTTGTTCAGTCGTGGGGCGTTTCTGCGAGCCGGCAGCGAATAGACCGGCGTCCTGCCGCGGCGGACGCCATAAAAATTCAGTTACGAGCTGGCGCTCGAGTAATGCCGTAGTGCAAATCTCCAGAAGACGCGCGCCAGCCAAAAAACAATGCAGGAGGCAATGACGAGATGCAGCATCAGTTGCGCTGGTTGTCCAAGCGATTTGATGAGCAGGCGGGCGGGGATGTTCGCTATAATTACGACCGGAATGACCCAGCCAAAAATTAGGCGAAAAATCCGCGGGAAGATCACGTCTGGATAGCGGGCAATGTTCAGGAAGTTGAAGTAGCCATAAACCAGGCCCTGCGCCCGGACGATCCAAAAGCTCACCCCTGCCAGGCCGAGCATGATGGAGTAATGCACGGCGACGCCAAATCCGAGCGCGACCACGTAGAGCAAAATCGATATCGGGGTTGGCACGACCCCAAGCTGCGAGAGCGACACACAGACTACCACGCCACCAAGGGCGGCGTTGACGATACTGTCGAGACCGAATTGTTTGGTGGAAACGGCAAACTGGCTGTCAATCGGCAAAACAAGCAGCGAATCCAGTTTTCCGGTGCGCACCAATTCGGGAATGTTTGCGACGTTCACAAAAAAGAACGCCTGAAAGAGTTGCGCGATCATCTGGTGGGTGCCGACCAGCAGCACGACTTCCCATTTAGTCCAGTCGCCGATCCGATCGACCTGTCCGAAGATGATGCTAAAAAAAACGATTTGTCCGCAAAACCAGAGGACCTCGACAATCATCCAGAGGAGGAAGTTCGCCTTGAAACTCATCTCGCGGATGAGCGAGTTGCGCAGCATGATGGAATAGATTTCGATGTAACGGCGCATCGCCTCTTCCTGTCACTTACTTATAGGCGCAGTCAACTACCATTGGCATGAAACGTTTTTTACCCTGGCTCGCCCTCGTCGCCGGGCTGTTCATTCTTGCGTTTGTCGTCCGGCAGTGCCGGAACGGCGGCGCTGCGAATTATCAGACCGCAACGATAACGCGCGGCCCCATTACCCAGGCCGTCACTGCGACCGGCACGCTGAATCCCGTGGTCAACGTGCAGGTGGGCAGTCAGGTCTCGGGAAATATCGCGAAGCTGTTCGTGGATTTTAATTCGCAAGTGAAAGCTGGCCAGGTGGTCGCGCAAATCGATCCGGCGCTTTTTCAAGCCACGGTTACGCAGGCGGAAGGCGACCTGGCCAACGCGCAGGCTGCGCTCGAACTGGCGAAAGTGAACGCAACTCGCACCCAGGAATTGTTCGCAAAGAAGACTTCATCGCAGGCTGATGTCGACCAAGCAATTGCCAGTCTTCATCAAGCGGAGGCGAACACGAAGATTAAACAAGGCGCGCTCGATAAGGCGAAGGCCGATCTCGACCATTGCACAATTACCTCTCCGATCAATGGAGTGGTGATTTCGCGCAACGTCGATGTTGGCCAGACAGTCGCGGCCAGTTTGCAGGCGCCAGTCATCTTTTGCGATTGCGAACGATCTAACCAAGATGCAGATCGACGCGAATGTGGCGGAAGCCGATGTAGGCGTCGTTAAGGTCGATCAGAATGTCGATTTCACGGTGGACGCTTTTCCCATGCAGACGTTCCAGGGAAAGGTCGTCCAAGTGCGGAATGCGCCGATCACCGTGCAAAACGTCGTGACCTACGACACTGTCATTGGAGTAAGCAATCCGGATTTGAAATTGAAACCGGGAATGACAGCAAACGTTTCAATCATCATCGCGCACAAGGATGATGTGCTGCAAATCAAGAACGCGGCCCTGCGCTATCGCCCGCCGGATGCGACACCAGTCGAAACAAGACGAACGAGTACGAGCCGCGCGGGACGGCCCGGCGGAGGACGGAGTGGTCCTGGGCAGGAGGGTCGAGCTGAGCGCACAGTTTATGTTTTGCCATCTGGCGCCAGCGATCCAAAGCCCGTGCAAATTAAAACCGGCATCAGCGACGCGATTATGACCGAGGTGATTGAAGGTCTGAAAGAAAGCGATCGCGTTGTCACGGCCGAGGTGACGTCGACAGCCGCCCGGACATCGACTCCGGCGAATCCCTTCAGTGGCGGGCCGCGCCGCTTCCCATGAACCGCAAACGATTTGTGCAAGAAGAGGCCTGTTGCAGCCGCTTCGCTGTGCGAAGCGCGGCGCTGGGGTGTTTGCGAGGCTCGCAGCGCGCGTCTCACAGAGATGCGGCTACACAACATTTGCGAGGAGATAATTTGACATGAATAACGGCGTCCTCGTCGACTTGATTGGCGTTCATAAGACCTATCGCACTGGGGAAATGGAAGTGCATGCTGTGCGCGGCGTTTCGCTCGAGATCCGGCGCGCTGAATTCGTAGCGCTGATGGGTGCCAGCGGCTCTGGAAAATCCACGCTCATGAATATTGTCGGTTGTCTCGATCGGCCGACTTCGGGCCATTACGTGCTGGACGGCGCCGATGTTTCCGGCCTGGATCGAGATCGGCTCGCCGATATTCGCAACCGCAAAATCGGCTTTGTCTTCCAGAATTTTAATCTGCTGCCGCGCACGTCGGCGCGCGAGAACGTGGAGCTGCCACTGATTTACAGCGCGCAGTCCCTATCAAACGCCCAGCTTCGTGAAAAAGCAGATCGCATCCTGGCGTCAGTTGGGCTGGCCGGCCGCGAAGATCACCATCCCAGCCAGCTTTCAGGTGGTCAGCAACAGCGGGTCGCCATCGCCCGCGCACTCGTCAATAAACCCGAAGTGTTGCTAGCAGACGAGCCAACTGGTAACCTCGATAGCAGAACGAGCATCGAGATCATGGGAATCTTTCAGCAACTGAATGAGCGCGGAATTACGATCATCATGGTGACCCACGAGCAGGACATCGCCGCCTATGCCCAACGCAACGTGGTGATGCGCGACGGCGTTGTGCTCAGCGATAAGGTCGTCACGCAACGGCTCGACGCCGCACGCGAGATCGAACACGTTAAAACCTCGACAAGTGATGAAGGCGAGTCCACACACGGATAATCGAGCGACGGTCAAAGACCGCCGCTACAGAATTAAATGAGAATCGGCCCCACGTTTAACGTCGCATTGCGCGCCCTACGGCGAAACAAAATGCGCTCCATATTGACCGCGCTGGGAATTATCATCGGCGTCGGCGCGGTCATCGCGATGGTTGGGATCGGCACCGGCGCGAAAGCGCAGGTCGAGGCGCAGATCGCGAGCCTCGGGCGAAATGTGATCCTCATTTTTTCCGGTAGTACCACTTCGAGTGGGATTCGAACTGGTTGGGGCGGCGCGGGCACTCTCAAAATTGAAGACGCGGAAGCGATTCGGCGCGAAGTGCCGGGCGTCACCGGAGTGAGTGAGGAAGTTGCTTCAACCACGCAAGTGGCTGCCGGAAACCAAAATTGGTTTACCCGCGTTTACGGCGAGTCGGCAGATTATTTTGATATTCGGCAGTGGCCGCTGGCAGACGGCGCGCCATTTACGGCACAGGACGTGCGCAGTGCGAACAAAGTTTGCGTCATCGGCCGCACGACTGCGACGCAGGTTTACGGTAACGAAGATCCCGTTGGCCAGATTTTGCGAATTAAAGAGGTCCCATTCACGATCGTCGGTGTCCTCACGCCGAAGGGATTGAGCACGCAGGGTGTAGACCAGGATGATATCGTGGTAATGCCGTACACGAGCGCGATGAAGCGCGTCAGCGGCGGCACGAACCTGCGCAACATCAACGTGCAAATCGGCGACGGGCAGCAGGTTGAAGCAGCCCAGCAACAAATTATCTCATTACTTCGACAACGGCATAATATTCGTGCCGGGCGCGACGACGACTTCACCGTCCGCAATCAGCAGGAAATCGCTGAAGCTGCCACGGCCACTTCGCGGGTGATGACGGTTTTACTGGGCGCAATCGCGGGGGTGTCGCTCGTGGTCGGCGGAATCGGTATCATGAACATCATGCTGGTGAGCGTCACCGAACGAACGCGCGAAATCGGTGTGCGCATGGCCGTCGGCGCACACGGCAGCGACATTCTCACGCAGTTCCTGATCGAAGCGGTAACGCTCAGTTCCGTGGGCGGCATAATTGGGATCGTCTGCGGCATCGGCGTGTCCAGGATTCTGTCGATCTACGCGAATTGGCCGACGCTCATCTCGATCAGTTCGATCGCGATTGCATTTCTGTTCAGCGCAGCGGTTGGCGTCTTTTTCGGGTTTTACCCGGCGCGCAAAGCCGCCGCGCTCGATCCCATCGAAGCGCTGCGTTACGAATAGGTTCAAACACAGCGAAGGTTAGCCTCCGACGCGCTTCAAAAATCCGCCCGGCGCATAGGTTAAGATGAATTTCTCGCGGCGTTCGTCCGTGACGAAACTGCTGTTTTCGCCGAGAAAACGCTGCACCGCGACGAGCGGCCCCGGTTGATATTGAGGCCAATCCATCACGTCAACGATTCCGTCTTCAACTATAAAGTAGCATCCTGGCGCAACCATCGGCCCGTAAAGCACGAGCTCTTTGAAGACATGCTCAGCCGCATGGTTGCCGTCGGCCAACAGCATCGTCCGATGGCCTCCGCGGAGGCGTTGAACTTGCGCGATAGTCTCGGAAGCGATGCTGTCGCCTTCAATGAATTGGACGTTCTCAGGAAAATCGATCCGGGGCCGTTTCAGATCCACGCTAATAACCGAGCCAGCGGCAACAGTTTTCATCATGTCGGAAAGCCAGAGGGTGGTTCCGCCAAACTTGCAGCCGATCTCAATCACGATTCCCGGTTGCGTTTCGTGAATGATTTCCTGGATCACCCAAAGATCGAACACGTTCTTCCAGATTGGGACACCGCGGTAGTACACCTGTTTCGTTACGACATTGCTCTGATAGTACTCGATCCACTCGCGCAACGTCATGTCGAGCGAGCGACCCAGCGGAGTCGGCGGGAGGTCGTTCTTCATCGCGATGACCGCTACGCCTCTGCGGAGCGCGCAGGTTTGCGTAAAACCGCGTACAAGTAAAAGCCGTCCATCCGGTTCTCAACTAGCTCAAACTTTGTCTTTATGCCATACAGTTCCGCCACCGGATATTTTCCACAGAAGTATTGCATGCTCTCCAGCGTCCAGACGCTTAAGTGCGTCGGGTCCCGATGCACCTCCGGATTGGGATAACAAGGCGTCAGACTGGTGAAGCTACCGCCGGATTTCAAAATCCGCCAAATCTCGTTCATCAATTCAATGATCGGATAGCGCAGCCTCTTCTCGCTCTCGGAATAATAGGCCTTTGGAAGGTGTTCGAGAAAATCGCGACAGTAAACCGAGTCCGCGATCTCGTCGTCGAGCGGGATCGGCTCAAATCCCAACTGGCAGATCAGGTCCGCGTTTGTTCTGTCCGGTGTGACGTCAATACCGAGATTTCCAGTTTTTCGAAAACCGCACCCGAGATCGACATTGATCGATTCGCCGCGGCGGTGGATTTCTTCAACGAGTTTGCGGCCTTTCAGGACAGCATCTTCCATCGGGCGTTCGTCAAAGCTGTGCATGACAAATTGTGTTTCCAACTTTATCGAGCCCAGCAATAGCCCGGAAGCAGATTCGCAGATCGTGCGCCGCTTGCCGTCAGCATCAACAACGGTCATGCGCAACGCGCCTGCGTAATCGCCGATTCCCGACAAGTCGACCTGATCTGAAAATCCAATCAACGCGTCTTTTTCCGGCAGACTGAGTCGAGCGGCGATGTCGGGCCGAGGACAGTTCAAATGCGCGCGATGAATAAGGGTGTCGCCAGCCAGGACTTCAATCTCGTGCACATTCTCGATCGCGGCCCATCCTGCGAGCCATTGACCGGTGACAAGGCACCAACCTGGATGTGAAAGTCGATCGAAGCCGGCCAAAATTTCCTTGGATGATGCATCCGCGACCGGTGGCACTAATTTGGTCACAAGTCGCTGGATAATCTTCGCCGCGCGATCCTCGACAATAAGCGGCGCCGTCTTCTCGATCTCGCCCGCGCGCTTTGCGAGTGTTTTAAGGAGCGATGGATCATAATTGTTCTTCGTCGCGATCCCGCAGACCGTATGCGGAAACTCGGGAGGCCCGGAGAAAAAGATCATCGACCGCGGAAAATCGACCGCCAGCGCGCGAAACGCCTCGGGGGTAAAACGCCAGTAATCATTCGGAAAAGCGTGAATCGGGAAATTCATCACCGAGCTGTAGATCACGAGGCCATCCTCGCGCAGGCAACGATAGATTTCATGCATAGCACGGCGTGGGTCGGCCACGTGTTCGAGGGTATCAGCGAGAAGGAAAGTCCCGACCTCACCAGACCGGAAGGAAAGTTTGTGAATGTCTTCCAATCGATCTACGCCGAGACCGGTTTGCATGTCGCATCCAATATAGGTCTTGCCGGGAAAGAGCGGGCGCAGATCGCTGATCGTTTCCTGCCCTGCAACCTGGAAAGCGCCGATCTCCACAATAGGTCCCGGGCAGGCGAGAGTCTTCGCGCAGAGTTCGAAAAATTCGCGGAGATGCGGTCGCATTACAGTTTAACGAAACACGCCTGGCCGAATCGTAGTCATGGGTAAAACATCAGCATCTGTTGCCCACGAGGGTGATTCCAATCACCAATAATTTCCGCGGACAAATTGGCCAGTTTTGCCATGGCTCGAATTTCATCCGGTGAATAATGGAAAGGATCGCAGTCATATTCCGTCTTAACTCCTCCGGGCTGGTGAACGATCGGGGCAAGGTGCACGCTGTCCGGCGCCAAAAAAAACGTCGCGAAAAATCGACCTTCCGGCGCCAGCACTTCGCGAGCCTCGGCCAGGCAACGGATAATATGATTCGCGAAGAGGTGCGTAAAGACGGAGAGCGCGAGCAGGTAGTCAAATTCTTGCCCGAACAGACCCAGCTCGAAACGATCGCTTACCGCGAGGTGAGGATTTTTGTGGGTCAAGCCGGCCAGCCTGAGCTCATGCCGGCCTGCTTCGATCAGCGAAGGATTAATGTCCAAGCCGTAATAGTTTCCGGCCTCCAGATATTTGATCGCATGAATCCCGCCACGAAGCGAGCCGCAGCCGATATCGAGGAACCGGTGGCTT
Source organism: Verrucomicrobiota bacterium (assembly GCA_046724585.1). GTDB lineage: Bacteria > Verrucomicrobiota > Verrucomicrobiia > Chthoniobacterales > UBA10450 > Udaeobacter. The sequence goes on along the minus strand of JBKOWV010000201.1, from coordinate 1,964 downwards.
GGCTTCAAACCACGCGCGCGCAGGAATTCGAATTGTAGCCTGCCGATTTCTTCCCACATCCCCCCAACCATATCGCGATGTGTTCCGGCGTTGATCTGTTCTTGAGTTAATTGCTGACCATACTGATTGATTTCGCTCATACTGGAAATGGTCAGGTCTGCCGTGGACTGGTCGTCCGGCTCAGCCATGCCTGAAATTCCCTTGGAATGTGGCCGGCCAGAATGAATTTAGCAGGGTCGATGGGAGGCATAGGGCCGCGTAGTCTGGAGGATTCCGCGCTCCAGCGGACTATCGCGAGTCGCAGTTCCTCCAGGGAAAGGCTGGTCGCAGCACCCCCATGCACCTGATGAAACGTCCCTTCTCCAAGAAGCGTCCAAACGTGATCTGCTGCGGCGACCGCGCGCGCATAAAAGTCCAGGTTAACCAGTCCACCGCCGGCTTCCTGATAGCGTTCGTCGAACCCGGCGAGTCGATCAAACAGTGCGCGACTGACGAAAAGACAATTCGATTCCGAAGCTGGTTGTGAAATTCCCAGCTTGGTCTGCGCGCTGCCTGCCGAAATATCGAAAAGCCGATAGCCGTTTTCCCACCAATGCACCTGATCGAGCAGCTGAGATTCAATGTCATGGTTGTAACCTTCCGCCACGCTTTCTGGTTGCCATTTGGGTCCGAGATGCCAGCCCCGCACTTCCACTATCGCGCCCGGGGCCAACTCGAGCAGCCGTATTCCCCACGACAACACTCCCGGAGTAAGCATGCGTGCGCCATCGATCATTAAGCAAAGCAACGGCGCGCGGGCGACCGCTGCGGCGCGATTCATCGCCGAAGCGGGATTGGGACTCGACTCGTTTGGCGGGAGGTAGATGTATTGCAGGTTCGGCGAAATTGTTCGTGTCTCGTTATCCAGGATTTTCGCGGAGCCATTATCGATCAGGATAATCTCGTAATCGTTCGTCTCGACCCCGCGTTGATAGGGCGGAAGAAGGGAGCGCAAGGTGTTCTTGATCTGCGCGGCCATCTCATAGCAAACGACCACAATCGAAAGCGTCAGACGCGACTTAGGGGAGTTCATGGCCCGTCAGCCCCGAAAGCTTGCGGAGTTCGATTGAATTGACCTTTGCGAAGCGCTGCCAAGGAATGACGGCTTTCCAGCGTCCAAGGCACGGCGATTGAGAAGCCGTCGCACCTGGTTTGCCACGCAACTGGAAATTGGTCGACACTACCTCGCATCCGCGATGATTCTCACTCGATGTTCACTCTTACCTGTTGATACTCGCATCACAAGCGTAACTCGAAGGCCCGCCGATGAAATTGTTTGTTCAGAATGGATTTTACCGTGCCGGGCATCTATGATACGCATTGGTATTGGGCATAGGTATTTGCCTCTTTTTTCGAAGCGAAGACACTTGAAGGGTTCATCGACCGCCAACACTGCCATTTGCATCGCCGGCACGCATCGCTCAGGAACGTCGATGCTTACGAAGCTTTTGCGTACTTGCGGTCTTTACCTGGGTCCAGAGAATGAATTGATGCCCGCGCAGGCCGATAACCCTGATGGCTTCTGGGAACATCTGGGGTTCGTGGCGCTGAACGACGAATTGTTGAATGAGCTCGGCGGCGCCTGGGATCTGCCGCCGAAGGACGAGAATTTCACGCAAGCCCGGCTTGACCCTTTGCGTCTGAAAGCGCAGCTACTGATAGAAGAATTTGCTTCGGCAAGCGTTTGGGGCTGGAAGGATCCGCGCAACAGTTTGACGCTGCCGTTTTGGCAGAACCTTTTGCCCAGGCTGAAGACGCTGATCATTGTGCGGAATCCGCTTGAGGTCGCTTACTCGATGCGGGAGCGGAACGGAACGTCTTATTCGTTTGGTTTGCGGCTTTGGGAAATCTACAACCGACGCTTGATCGAGACAGCAAGCGGGCAGGAGCAGCTCGTTACTCACTACGATTTCTTTTTCGGAGAT
>JBKOWV010000013.1:0-7958 GCA_046724585.1 Verrucomicrobiota bacterium | reverse complement strand
GCCCTTGTCTTGGAAGCCGATGGCATCCGAATAGATGATCTTCCCCTTGCGGGCGACCATGACCACAGCCCCCGGCAACTTGCCGTCGGCAATCTCTTTTTTGAGCACGGTGGTGATGCGACCAAGGCGCTCCGCCGACATACCCACCTGTTCGGGGGTCGCCGTGGCGAGGGGTTGGAGTTCGCGCGCGCAGACCGGCAGCGACACTGTCGCAGCGACCAGCATCGCGGCCAGCGCGGTCGTCGCTGCCTGTAGTTTCCACCTGGACATGACGTTCTCTCCCGTTGACCGTTTTTTGCGAGGATCGAGTTCGCTCGAACCGGCAACGATCTTATCCGAGATCGTCGCCTCCGACACGCCCTCCGCACTTGACTCTGGGTCGTGAGGAAGTTGATGGGGCTCGCACGTCGGATCGACTATGATAAAGGAACAGCTTCATGGTGATTAATAGTTGGGAGGAATGAATATGGGCGAGAGACTGGCACGTCTTGCGATCAAGACCGCGAGAATCATTGCTGCGGCATGCTCCGCCATGGCGTTAGCAGCTCAAACAGCTGGCGCGCAGGAGCTCAGAATCACCAAGACGGATACGCACATCGACGCGCTCGATCCGGGCATCCGGCTATTCGTGCGGGAAAAAATGCAGGAGGGGAACACACGGTTCACGAACGAAAACGTCGTTATCTTCCTGCATGGCGCGACCGGCCCATCGACCTGCGATTTCGATCTCGGTTACAAGGATTATTCCTGGGCCGATTGGCTGGTGAAGCGCGGCTATGTCGTATGGATGGGCGACTACCGCAATTACGGCTATTCGACGCGCGAGCCCGCGATGGACGAGCCGGCGGCGAAAAATCGGCCGGTGACCCGCTCGTATCAGGCGCTGCGCGACATCGAAGCAATGGTGAACCACATCAAGCGCACCCGTGGCGTGCAGAAAGTCACGCTGATCGGCTGGTCCTGGGGCGCCATGCTGGCGGGCTATTATGCCTCGCTGCACAGCGAGAATGTGCACAAGTTGGTACTTTACGCCCCGCTCTACAACTTCAACGACCATACGAATCTTGGCCCCGGCAGTGCATTACAGAACAAGCGCAAGCCGTACGAATTCAACTTTGCGCTGGGAGCTTATCGGGTTGCTTCGGAAGCGGCGAACACGGGACGATGGAATGGTGAGATCCCGGTCGAGAACAAGGACGAATACCGGGAAGCTGCGGTCCCGGCCGCCTTCTGGACCGAATGCTTGGCTACCGATCCCAGCAGCAACACGCGCAATCCACCGAGCTTGCGTGCTCCCAACGGCGTGCTGGAGGATTCCTTTTATCAGGCCACCGGTCGGCCGCTGTGGAACGCCGCGAGCATTTACGTTCCTACTCTGGTCATCGCCGGCGCGTATGACACCTGGTCCTATCCGGAGGACCGTGAAGGACTGATGCGCGATCTGGTACATGCACCGGCGAAACGCAGCGTGCTAATTCCCGACGCGACGCATTTCGTCTTGTTCGAGAAAAATCGGTTTCAGTTCTTCGAGGAAGTGCTCAACTTTTTCAAGCAGTAGCGCTGGTGGAGTCCAAAGGGTCGCTTGGGTTCTGCAGCGGCAGTGCAAACAATCGCTTGCCCCGAATCGTTCGATCGGTGCACACGCACCGGAGTTGATTTCGCGGCTAGCGTCCCTGGCGTGACCGCCAGGGCAACGCCGCGCGAAACCCAACCTTGTCCACGCCCTTCTGCCGCGCCAATTCCCAGATCATCACCCAGAGGACTTTGATTGTGAGACCGGGACAATCGATGCACTAGATGTTGAGCTTCCGCGGCGAGGCCTTCTCCGGATTGGAGGTTCGAATCTCCCGGGCGCCGTCAACCAATTCCGCTGTTGCTTTTGCTCGCGCCGCTCCTTGGCGCTGCCCTCGTTATCGAGGCGACGTCTGAGTCGGTCGAGGGCGTCCCGATGCGCATTGCGTCGCTGCAAGGGTGCACGAACTTCAAGCCGGGATTTTACAGGTTTGACGCCGCAACAAACGTAATACGACGCGAACAGAAACTCTTCCATTTCGAAGTTGTCGACCAATTCGGCGTGGTGCTCCCAAGGTCGGATATAAGGATTGCCCAGCAACGTATGCCGCATCAGCCACAGACTGAAAGGCAGAAGCAGTTTTCCGCCAAGGCCGGGCGGAAGCTTGGAATCCATGATGACGAGGCGGCCGCCCGGACGAACCTGTTTCCAAATCCGTTGCAACACGGTCAAATGATGCGGCATCGTGTTGTATGACAAACTGAATAGCACGGCATCCAGGGGCTCCGGCGCGACATAGTTGGCGGCGTCGCCCTCGGTTAAATGGATGTTGGTCCAATAATGACGATCGCGGAGCTTGCGCGCCTTGCGCAGCATGCCGGCGGAAAGGTCGACGCCGTAGATGCGTCCGGTCGGTCCGACTGCCTCCCGCAAGAAAGGGAAATTCCGCCCGGTGCCGCAGCCCACGTCGAGGACGCAGTCACCGCGCTTGAGGCTCAGGCGATCGACTGCGTGCTTGCGCAGCCCCGGGGGAAGGAAGAACAACCAATCGAACAACGCCATGACGTCGGCCAGGCGATCGTAACGCTGACGGATTAAATCATGATTGCAATCCACCCACTGATAGGTCATGCGTCGGTCCCCTCATTGGCAAAGATCGACCTCGCGACGCGAGGCTCTGCGGCGCAAATCTCGGCGACGCGAGGCTCGGGTTGCTTGCTTTCTACCTTCGCAGCCCCGGAGGCATCGAGGCGTGATGCCATCCAACCTTGCGACCTTCGCTCCATCCGGGCGGATGATGGCGGCCGTGCCACCCGACCTTGCGGCCATGGCTGAAGCCGCGCGGGGTGAACCGTACCTGTGTCATTAAGCTGTTCTGGCTGCCGACAAGGCCGCCGCTAACTTGCGCGTGGACATTCGCCGCCGCATTGACCGGGGCCGCTTCTGTGGCCGTTGCGATCAGGGTTGCCGCAGCAACGGCGACAGCCATGCTCATTAGTCTCCACATGGGATACCTCCATTGGCGTAGGACATGTCGTCGGACTATTCCGACGGCATGGCTTTCAGACTGGCAATGCACGCGTCGTTTGCAGCCGTCACCGCGACAGCAGCATCAGCGCATCAACCCCATCGGCGGTGAAAGAACGGCCGATGATGGAAGCGATGGAACGCGAAGACCGGCCGGTGGTGAAAGAAGAATGCCCGGTGGTGGAATCGGTGACAGCGCCCGCCACACCACATAATGTTCTCGACCGGCGCAACGGCCTGTGCTGCCAACGATGCGTTCCCGGGCGCTGCGATCAGTGCCGCGGCGTGATGCGGTATCAAGAATCCTCCCGCAAGAATTATCGCCGTCGAGACGGCAGTGAGGGTCAGTTTGCGCATCTGTGCCTCCTGTGCTGTGCCTCCTTGGATTGCCTTTCACACGTTTTCGCGCTTTTCGTCTCCTGCAACCGCGCACTTGAAACCAAAGCTCAAAGAGAATTCAGACAACTAACGGGCCGGATGGTTTGTCGTTCCGCAAGTGCAATCGGATGTGAGAATCAATTTGTCGCGGATCGTTCATCTCGGTGTAAGTTTTTGCGGAACCAATTGATCGGGCTCAGATTCGCGTTTTTTGGAACATGAGAGAACTAATCTAACTTATAAGTCAGAAACTAACTCATTAGTAATTTGAGTATCTTGGCTTGGCTGTTTATGGGGGTGCCACCGCTGTTACTCATCGTGATGAGCCTTGCTTGCGGCGGCAGTGTCCGACAGGGAACATGAATTCCATTTGCGGAGAGTCGGACGAGAGTTGGCGTGACGCGCAGAAGGCGGACAGACCCACCGTTCGCGATACCGGCGAAGTTGTGCCACCGATGCCAGGTGATCCGGAGGACGGCACGATGATGAGCAACATTCGGGATGTTTCACGCGACAAATGGAGGAAACGCCAATGATGTGTAAGATCATAACAGTGTTGGCCGCTGTCACTTTTGCGGGCGCGGTGGCAGCATCGACGACAGCGGATGCCCGTATGGGCGGGGGCGGCGGCGGAGTCCGCGGCGGAGGCTTTGGCGGCGGCGGGGGCTTTCGCGGTGCGGCGATGGGTGGGGGTTTTCGTGCCGCGGCGGTAGGTGGAGGCATCCGCGGCGCGCCGATAGGTGGAGGCTTCCGTTCTGCGGCGATAGGTGGAGGCTTCCGCGGCGGGATCGTCGGGCCCCGCAGCTTTGCGTTCCGGCCAGGATTTGCGCCACGCTTCAATCGGTTCGCGTTCGCTCGCTTCCATCGGTTCCATCATCGCCGCTTCGCCTTCGCCGCGGTGCCGTTCGTCGCCGGCGTTGGCCTCTACGGCAGCTCATGCTGGACTTGGCAGCCGACCCCGTGGGGCTGGCGGCGAGTCTGGGTCTGCGGCTACGACTATGGCTACTACTGAGCGGTCACAAAACGCTTGATATAGCAGAGGCTCCTGGGAGACCCGGCCGTTTCACCGCCTTACCGCAAGGCGGGCGGATTACTCGTGCGTCGCACGGAGTGCGACGCGAGTGCTTTTTGATCTTCATGCTCTCAAATCACCAATGCGTCAGTTCCTGACAGATAGTCGGCTTTGACGTTCGCGAGACGGCAGACGTAGATTCGCTTGCCTTGGGTCGTTGGTATGGAGAGCCGAGATCATGACGGGAGTTCGACGCCGCATTCTCGTCGTTGAGGACGACCCGGAGACCGCTGGGCAACTGGTGGAGTCGCTCGCAACGAACGGCTATCAGGTGGATTTGGCCGCTAATGGCAACGACGCGCTGAGCCGCGGACGTTCCGCCGATTACGCCGTGATGACGATTGATCGCATGCTGCCGGATATCGACGGAATCGCTGTGATGCAGCGCTTGAGAGAGAGCGGGATCGTCACGCCCGTCTTGATCATCAGTGCGCTCGGTGAGATCGACGATCGGGTACGTGGTTTGCGCGCCGGTGGCGATGATTACCTCGTCAAGCCATTCGCGTTTGCGGAACTGTTGGCTCGGGTCGAAGCTCTTGCGCGACGCAGCGCCACCGTCGTCAAGGAAACGCTGTTGCGCGTCGGTGACCTTGAAATGGATCTCGTGTCGCGAACAGTCAGCCGGCGCGGACGGGAGATCAAGCTGCTGCCAAGAGAATTCCAGCTTCTCGAGTATCTGGTTCGCAATGCGGGCCATGTAGTTCCTCGGGCCATGCTGTTACAGCACGTGTGGGATCTTCACTTCGACCCCACAACCAACACCATCGACGTCTATGTCGGGCGTGTCCGCCGTAAGGTGGACGACCAGCAGGCTTACCCACTCATCCATACTGTCCGCGGGGTTGGGTATTGTGTCCGTGCTCCTTGCTAAGACCTTACGATCGTCGACGTTCAAGCGGGCGTTGATCTGGATCGGAATTTTCGGCGCCGTCGTCGTCGCGCTTTTCGGCTATGTGTACTGGTCGACCTCGTCCTATGTGTTGAGCCAATCGGATCGCGCGATCGCGGCGGAGCGTGCGGTCCTGCACAAAGCTTACGAGGCTGCGGGACACAGCGGGCTGATTGCGGCGATAGAGCGCAGTATTGCCAATGGTCGTTTCGAGAGCGGGCTCTATCTGCTCGCCGATCCTTCCTTCACGCCTGTGGCGGGTAATCTGAAGGTCTGGCCGTCGGAGTTGAGGGGCATCGAGGGATGGGACAACTTCAGTACGCGCGCCTGGAAGCCGGATGCGGAGGACCGACCGCTGCTGCGAGCAGCGTTTGAAACGCTCCCGGACGGGTACCATCTGCTGGTTGGAAAAGACGTAGGCAATCTCGATGAGTTCGCGAAGAAGATCATCACCGCCCTCGCGCTGGTCATCTCTTTGATATTCGTTCTTGCAGGGGCTGCCAGCATCTCCGTCACGCGGCGTACGGTGGGGCGGATTGAGGCCATTAACGCGACCAGCAGAGCTATCATGCAAAGCGGTCTCGGCAAGCGGATACCGCTGTGCGGGACGCGGGACGAATGGGATCAACTCGCTGAGAACCTCAATTCGATGCTTGAGCGCATTGAAACGTTGATGGCCGAGGTGAGGCAAGTCTCCGACAGCGTAGCGCACGATTTACGGACGCCTCTGACCCGGATGCGCGGGCGGCTGGAGAACGCCTACGCGCGCCAACGTAACGGCGACCATGACCAGTCGCTGATCGATGACACCATGGCGGACCTCGATGCCGTCCTGCGCATGTTCTCCTCGCTCACGCGAATATCTCAAATCGAGGCGGGCGATCGAACTTCCGCGTTCCGCACCGTAAACTTATCAGAGATCGCAAGCGAGGTCGTGGAGCTGTTCGATGCCGCCGCGGAAGAGAAGCATGCGCATCTGGATGCTGTCATGGATCAACGAGTACTTGTAACGGGCGATAGAGACCTCCTGTTCGATGCCGTGGCGAACCTCGTTGACAATGCGATCAAACATGGCCGTGAAGCCGGTCGGGTGACCGTGGAGGTCACTCGGAATGGCGGTGCGGTCATTTCGGTAGCCGATGATGGACCTGGAATTCCTACCAATGAACGCCAAAACGTCTTCAAGCGCTTTTACCGGCTCGAACGGAGTCGCCGCACTCCGGGCAACGGGCTCGGCCTTAGCCTTGTCGCCGCCGTTGCCCGTCTCCATGTGGCTGATATCGAGATGGTGGATAACGGGCCGGGCCTCAAATTTCGGCTTCGGTTTCCGTTGCCCACAGGATTGTGACCGCGAATGGCCTACCTGATGATTACTCCGCTCGAACACTGAGCAGCGCCGGCACCGACCGCACCAACCTTTGCAATGTTCGACACTCTCCATGGCGCGTCCGGCCGCGGTCGTGCCCAAGGGGCTGATCCTGTCCCTGATCGTGGTTTGCATCCTGGGATTCACCGGCTGGAAGGGCTGGGACATGGTCTATCGTGGGCGGGTCGGCATTGCCGATGCGCCCGATACTCGCGCGACGAGCCAGTCGCCGCGCCGCGCGGCTTGAGGACTGACCGGAGCTACGCGAACGCGCCCGACTCGCTAGCGGTTGCGAGTCGGCGGTTCGACGCTGTCGCTGACATCTGGGATGCGCAGCAGGGCCCGGCTTCGGCACGCGCGCTGGAATTTGCAGAGCGTATCGAATGTAAATTACCGACGTTAATATAGTTCCCTCACTTCGCTATCCGCGTCTTACGCCAGTCCATCGGGGATGTTATGATTAGCTCCCTACCTTATCGAGCTCCCGGGAGGCGATTCCGATGACGACCATGCGCCGAGACGATGTGATTTGGATTGTCGTCGTCACGCTGATTGCCGTTACGATCAATCCCGTCCTCAAGTCGATCGGGCTTTTGCCCGCCGACGTCTTCCGCAATCTCGGGATTTCCTTTCCGGGCCAGCCGCAGATCGTGTTCGGCCCGCTGATGGCGTTCCTGCTGCTCGCCTTGTTCCTGAAAACCGGCAGCGCCATGGTCTTTCCGGTGATCGGATTTCTGCGCGCTTTGTCGCTGAGCTTCGTGTTTCCGGCCAACGTGGAGCATAGCGGCACGTTGCTGGCTGCAATCGTTGCGGGTGGCGCAGCGGTGCTGCTGCTGAACAATCCGCAGTGGGCGCGCTCACAGGTTTGGCTGTCGCTCCTTGCCGGGCTTTATGCCGGGCTCTATGCCGCGTCCAACTACTTGAGCACCGTGGCGTTTGGGCTGGCGGATCAGACCGCCGTCATCCTCGGCTCTCCCTTGCGGGTTCTCGGCATCATTATCGGCAGCTTCGTGCTTGGCACGCTGCTGGGCTTCCTCGCCTGCCGCCTGATGCGGCCGCTGCAGGCGCAGGTCTTCACGGCGGCGTCGCCCCGCTACGCATAAGGCGGGGGAGAGTGAATGGAAGTCTTAACGGCTAGCGTTGGGTTCTGCCTCGGCATCACGCGCGCTTACCGGGAGATGAACAAACGCGCGCTTGCCGAGGCGCCGTTCGC